>NZ_JBHUSC010000007.1:73484-213471 GCF_042673805.1 Streptomyces sp. NPDC057010
TGGGGCACTGGGGGTACGGTGGGGGGGGTCGGATGGGGCGTGGGTTTACTGCTCCCGTTAATGGTCCCGTTCTACCGGGCCCCGGTCGCCGGGGGGGGGGGCCTTTATGGCCTCCACCCCACCCCCCCACCCCTTTCTCATCCCCACCCCCTCTTGATCAAGGCGACTTGATCACGGCAACGGAGAACCCCATGTCCACGATTTCCTGGCAGCGTCCGCTCATCCTGGCGGCCACCTCCCTGGCCCTCTTCGCCGGTACGGCGTGTGCCGCGCAGGCATCCGAGTCCCACTCCCCGGCCGGCACCAGCTCCTCGGTCGCCGCCGAGCACCCGCCCTGCTTCAAGATCGGCAGGGGTGGAGAGGGCGGCAAGGGCGGCGAGGGCGGCAAGGGCGGCAAGCCCGGTCAGCCGGGCGAGCCCGGCAAGCCCGGCCGCTCCGGATGCCTCCGGTTCAGTGACCTGCCCGACAAGGACAAGTCGGATCTGTCGGTGTTCGACAAGGTGCAGATCGTGCTGCTCCTGGCGGCCGACGACTCGGACGAGATGAGGGACAAGATCACCGAGAAGTACGACCTCTCGGACCACCAGCTCGACACCTGGCAGAAGCAGTACGAGGACGGCGACTGGTTCGCCCTGATGGGAGGTGCCTTCCCCTTCTCCGAGTAAGGAACCAGGGCGGGAAAAGCGGGGGCTGAAGGGTTCCCCGGCCCACATGGGCCGGGGAACCCGCGTCTTTCGGAACCGAATCACCCACTGAACCAACTACTTGGCCAGGGAGAACCTCATGCGTGCCACCTCTTGGAAGTTTCGTCTCGGTATTGCCCTCTCGGTGACTCTGATCGGTGCCGGCGCCATTGCGTCGGACGCCTCGGCCGCTCCGGCCATCCCGACCGCCCAGGTCGTCGCCGTCGGGCACCAGGACCTCGCTCTCGGTGGCGGCGGCAGCGGGCACGGTGGGGACCGGTTCGGAGTCGGCCAGGTGATCGGCAAGCTCAAGGCGGGCGCCGGCGGCGTCCAGGTGGGCAACGGCAGCGTCCGCGTCGGGGACAAGGTCTGCGCCGGCAGCTGCGACGGAACGGTCAACGGCACCAACGGCTCCAAGGGCGGGGTCTGCGTCGGGCAGTGCAACGGCAGCGGCAACGGCGGCACCGGCACCGACGGCGGTCCCGGCGGCACCGGCCAGGACGGCGGCAAGGGCGGCGTCTGCGTCGGCGTGTGCCGCGGCAGCGTGAACGGCGGCGACGGCGGCAACGGCGGGGCCGCGCCGGTCCCCGGGGGCGACGGCGGCGCCGGCGGCCGGGGCGGCGACGGCGGCATCTGCGTCGGCCTCGGCTGCGAGACCAGCGGTCAGGGCGGGCGGGGCGGCAACGGCGGCACCGGCTGACCCCCGCCCCCGACCCGACGACGTCCTCCAGCGCGGCTTCGCTGGAGGACGTCCTGCGCGTCCGGCCTTGGACGGGCACACGTGTGGATCACTGGATAGACTTTCAAGTACGGAAGGACGGGGTCGGCATGGGCACGGCATCCAACCTGAGCCAGTACACGGGCCGGCCCTCCGGCCTGATCGGCCAGCAGATCGCGGGCTACCGGATCGAGCGCCTGATCGGCCGCGGCGGCATGGCCGTCGTCTACTGCGCCAAGGACCTGCGCCTGGACCGTACGGTCGCCCTCAAGCTGATCGCCCCGGAGCGCGCCCGCGACGACACCTTCCGGCGCCGCTTCACCCACGAATCGAGGGTGGCGGCGAAGATCGACCACCCGCACATCGTGCCGATCTACGAAGCCGGGGAGACCGAGGGCGTCCTGTACATCGCCATGCGCTACGTCTCCGGCCTGGACCTGCGGGCCCTGCTGGACCGCGACGGCCCGCTCCCCGCCCCGACCGCGCTGCGCATCGCCACCCAGGTGGCATCCGCACTCGACGCCGCCCACGCGCACGATCTGGTGCACCGGGACGTCAAGCCCGGAAACATCCTGGTCGCCGCGGGCACGGACAGCGAGCACCCCGAACACATCTATCTCACGGACTTCGGACTGACGAAGAAGTCGCTGTCCCTCAGCGGGATCACGACCGCCGGCGAGATCGTCGGCACGCTCGACTACATGGCGCCGGAACAGATCTCCGGCCGTCCGGTGGACGGCAGGTGCGACATCTACAGCCTCGCCTGCGTCGTCTACGAATGCCTCACCGGCGGGCCGCCCTTCCAGCGCGAGGAGGACATGGCGCTGCTGTGGGCGCACCAGTACGACCCGGCCCCCCTCCTTACGGAGAGGATGCCGGGTCTTGCGCCCGCTGCGGACGAGGTCATGACGAAGGCTCTGGCGAAGGTCCCCGAGGACCGCTACGGGTCCTGCCTGGAATTCGTGGCGGCCCTGCGCGCCGCCACGGGCGGTGGAGCGGTGGCCGGTGTCGTGGCCGACCCGTCGGTCCGTACGGACGCCGGGTCCTCCGGGATCACGCGGAACCCCGCGCCCCCGCCGGAGCCGCCGGCCTGGGCCCTGCCGGTCTTCGGCGGGCCGTAGGGACGGTCCGCCGTCACAGCCCCAGGGAGATGGCCAGTCGGGTCAGCTCGGCGGTGGTGTTGATGCCCAGCTTGGCCCGGATGCGGCGGAGGTAGGCGTCGACCGTGTGCTTCGAGAGCCCCATCAGACGCGCCGTCTGCAGGTAGGTGCACCCTGCCGCGATGTGGCGCAGTGCCTCCTGCTCGCGCGGGGCCAGCGCCGGGAGGGGGGCTTCGTCGTACGAGGTGCCGAGGGCGAGGCTCATGGGATTTCCTCCGACGGATCGGTCAGGTCATCTCTGCTCGCATCCTCGGAAGCAGTTGGACATCTACCGGAATGTCGGTATTTGTCCTTACCGAAAACCTTGACCGCGCCACTTCACGACGCCGTCCGTCGACTGTCACAGCCGCGTCACAGGGAAGGGCCGAAGGTCCCTGGCTCCTCAGAATCCGACGAGGGACTGCTCGGCCCAGATCGTCTTGCCGACGGGAGCGTGCCGCGTGCCCCAGCGCTGGGCGAGCTGGGCGACCAGCAGCAGCCCCCGCCCTCCCTCGTCGAAGATCCGCGCGCGCCGCATGTGCGGGGCCGTGTTGCTCGCGTCGGAGACCTCGCAGATCAGGGTGGTGCTCTCGTGGATCAGCCGCAGCTGGATGGGCGGCTGGCCGTAGCGGATGGCGTTGGTGACCAGCTCGCTGACCAGGAGTTCGGTGACGAAGGCGGCCTCTTCGAGCCCCCAGGCCGTCAGCTGGTCGGTGGCGTGCCGGCGAGCGTCGGCGACGACGGAGGGGTCGGAGGACAGGTCCAGGACGACGACCTTGTCGGAGTGCAGGGCCCTGGTCCGGGCGACGAGCAGCGCTACGTCGTCATCGGGGCGGTGGGTCAGCAGGGCCGTCAGTACGCGGTCGCACACCGTCTCCAGTGAGGAGGCGGGACGTACGAGGGCCGCGAACATGCTGTCCAGGGCCTCGTCGAGGTCGCGCTCGCGGGGCTGGAGCAGGCCATCGGTGTACAGGGCGAGGATGCTGCCCTCGGGCAGCTCGACCTCGGCGGTCTCGAAGGGCAGGCCCCCCAGGCCCAGCGGCGGGCCGGCGGGGACGTCGAGGAGGTACACGGAGCCTTCCGGGGAGACCACGGCGGGCGGGGGGTGGCCAGCCCGGGCGACCGTGCAGTGGCGGGTCACCGGGTCGTAGACCACGTACAGGCAGGTGGTGCCGATGCCCCCGGCGGATTCCCCGGAGCCGTCCCGGTCGGCGTCGTCGGCGGACAGGTGGATGATCAGGTCGTCGAGGTGGGTGAGCAGCTCGTCGGGCGGCAGGTCCACGTCGGCCAGGGTGCGTACCGCGGTGCGCAGCCGGCCCATCGTCGCGGCGGCCCGGATGCCGTGGCCGACGACGTCGCCGACGACCAGGGCCACCCGTGCGCCCGACAGCGGGATCACGTCGAACCAGTCGCCGCCCAGCCCGGCCTCGGTGCCCGCCGGCAGGTAGCGGGAGGCGATCTCCAGCGCCGGTTGCTGGGGCAGCGTGTGCGGGAGCAGGCTGCGCTGCAGCGTCATGGTGGTGGTGTGCTCTCGCGTGGCGCGGGCGCTGTCCGGGGCGGCGCCGTCGGGCACGGCGGGAGCGACGGGAGCGACGGGCGCGGCGGGCGCGGCGGTCACGTTCGGTTCGAGCATCTGCTGCGGACCGCCCTCGACCCCGGTCCTGTCGTGCGCTACCAGGAACACGGCGCGCACGCGGCCGTCCGCGTCCCGCAAGGGCGCCAGCGAGGTCGACCAGCCGTGCTCCGCGCCCGTACCCCCGGGGCGGACGAAGGCGTCCACCGACTGCGGCTCACCGGTCTCCAGCACCAGGCGCATCTTCCGCTCGGTCTCGTCGCTCACGGGATCAGGGGCGATCTCCGGCAGACGGCGGCCGCGCATCTCGGCCTCCGCGAGGGACAGCGTGTGCTCCATGCCGACGTTCGCCCGCACCAGCCGCAGGTCCGCGTCGAAGACCGCGAGGTAGCAGGGGGACTGGGCGAACGCCCACTCCCTCAGCGATTCGTCCCAGGGCGTACTGCCTGACGCGGCCGTGGGTGCCGCCTCGCGGGAGACGTCCGTCTCCTCGGGCCGCTCACCGGGAGAGGTGGGAACTCGCTCCATCGCCGCTCATCTCGCCCTCGCTAGTTCTTGCCCGCTGTCCCACGGGAACCTGCACGGCCAGGGGCTCCACTGACAAGCATGATCCGGCGGACGGAGGAGCACCAACGCAGTGCGGCGGGGCCCCGTCCGCCAGGACCAGGGCCAGGACCGCCTCCCCGGCCCGCCAGACCATCGCGCGGCGCCGTGCGCCGAGTACGGGCGGCCGCAGGCCGAGGATGGGGATGCGGCGCGGAGCGGCGCCGAAGACACTGCTCCGGTCGGCCTTGACCGCGGCCTCCTTCAGCGCCCAGGCACCGGCCATGACCTCGGCCCGGCCCGTACCGATCAGGGCGAGCTCGCCGGGGGAGAGCGCGTGGTCCGCGACCCGGCGTACCGCGTCGGCCGAACCGGTCTCGCACAGGTCCACTCCGGTCGCCTGCGGTGCGAGGGCCGCGGCGACGTGGCCCGCGGTGTGGCTGATGGAGACGTTCAGTGCGGGCACCGGGCGGCCCCCGACGCGTACGCAGGGGCTGCCGTCCTCCCGGGGGAGGATCTCCACGTCCTGCGGCGGCGCGGAGACGGTGTCGCAGACCAGGCGCTTGGCGAGCAGCCGCCCGGCCGCCCACTCGGCCCGCCGCCGGGCCGGCAGCGCGTGGGCCACGCGCTGTTCGGCCGGTGAGAGGACCGGCGCCCGGTGGAGGTCGGAGCGCCGGGCCACGATGAGGGCGGCTGCGCCCCACCGGTGGATGAGGCCCGGCGCGATCGGCGGGAACACGGTGTCCATGCCGGCGGGTCTCAGGCCGCACGGGCCGTGTCGGTGGCGGGCTGCCGCAGACCGTGCTCCAGCGCGGTCACCGTCCGCCGGATCTGCTCGGGCGTGTGGTCACAGGTGAGGAAGAAGCGCAGCCGGGTCATGTCCTCCGGTACCGCCGGATAGAGGATGGGGTTGACGCTGATGCCCTGCCTGAACAGGGACTCCGCGAGCCCCACGGTCTTCGCCGAGTCCCCGAGGATGCACGGGACGATCGGCGTGTCGTGGCTGTCCCCGATGTCGATGCCCGCATCGTGCGCGAGGCGGGCGAACAGGGCCGCGTTCTCCGCGAGACGCGCCACCCGCTGCGGCTCGGCCCGCAGCAGACGCAGGGCCGCCAGCGATGCGGCCGCGTCGGCCGGGGTCATGCCGGCGCTGTAGACGAAGCCGGGAACCGTGTAGCGCAGGTAGTCGACCACCGAGCGGCTCCCCGCGACGTAGCCGCCGCAGCTCGCCAGTGCCTTGGACAGCGTGCCCGACCACAGGTCGACGGCCGAGCGCTCGATGCCGTGGTACTCGCCGATGCCGCGCCCCGTCGCGCCGATCGTTCCGATGCTGTGTGCCTCGTCGATCATCAGGAGCGCGCCGTGCCGGCGCTTGACCTCGACGAGCGCGGGCAGGTCGGCGATGTCGCCGTCCATGCTGTACACGCCCTCGATGACGACGAGCACCCGCCGGTACTGGTGGCGGACCTGCATGAGGATCGCGTCGAGGGCGGCCGCGTCGTTGTGGGGGAACGGGCGACGGGTCGCTCCGGAGAGCTTGCACCCCTGCAGGATGCTGTCGTGGGCGAGCGCGTCGTGGATGACGAGGTCCCCGGGGCCGACGAGGTGCCCGATCACGGTGACGTTGGTGGCGTGCCCGTTGGCCAGGGCGAGCGCGGACTCGCAACCGAGGTGGCCGGCCAGTTCCGCCTCGAGCTCCACGTGGAGCGGACGGTTGCCGGACAGGAGCCGGCTGGCGGACACCGAGGTGCCGTAGCGGGTGATCGCCTCCTTGGCCGCCTCGTTCACCTGCGGGTGCGTCGCCAGGCCCAGGTAGTTGTAACTGGAGAAGGAGAGGAGTTCGCGGCCGTCGATGACGGTCCTGTCCGTGATGCCGCCCTCGTGGACGAGGAAGTACGGATTGGGCAGGCCCGCCCCGGCGAGCAGGGCGAGGCGCTCGCCGTGGGCGCCGACCTCCGGGAAGCACTCGATCCGCGTGTGCTCCTCGGGGATCGGCTCGGGGGCCGGCGGGACCACGGTCAGGTGGGCGGGCGACGACGGCGGGGCCTGCGGCCCGTCGTCGGCGCGCTGACCGGGGACGGCGGTGGGCCGGTCGGCCACCGGAACGTTCGCGATCAACGCGGCGATCTTCGCTACGGTCGGGCGGTCGGCGGCCTTCTCGTCGAACCTCCACTGCGGCCACTGCCGCTTGAGCGAGACGAACAGGTCGGTCAGCATCAGCGAGTCCAAGCCGAGGTCGTCGATCAGCAGCTGGTCGTGGCGCAGGTGGTCCACGGGGAAGGCGCTGATCCGGGCCACGTGCGCGAGTACGACGCCGGTGATCTCCTCGATGCTTCCGGTCGGTGGAAGCTGCTCGACGGCCGGGGAGCGGGGGGCGGGCGGGTCGGCGGGCGTTTCGGGTGCCTCAGGGACTTCGGGTGCCTCGGGGGCTTCGGCGGCCGCCCGGGGGAGCTCGGTGGTCTCGGGGATCTCAGGGGTCGCGGAGACCTCGGGAACCTCGGGGACCTCGGGGACCTCGGGCTCGCGGACGGCCGCGACCGTCGCAGGTGTGGCGACGGGGGCGGCGGGCTGCTGCCCGGGCAGCGCCTCGCCGAGGCGGCTGAGCAGCGCCGCCTGCTGCTGCACCAGCTGGAGCAGTTCCTGCATCGCGTCCTGCGCGGGCTCGTTCACGGGGTCGTTCATCGGGGTCTCCTGGGTGGGTGCGGGCTGGGGCGGAACGGGGGAGGGGGCGGTGGTGGCAGTGGCGGGGGCGTCCTTACGGCCGGGGCGCTTGGCGGACGTCCAGTAGGACTGGCCGTCGAGCCCGGCCACCGGCAGGTCCAGCCGACGCCGGCCCTCCTCGGGAACCAGGGCGCGCGGGTCGACCGGGGCGCCCATGACCGCGAGCCGGGCGAGGGCCAGGACGAAGCTGCGGCCGCTGTCCGGCCCCGCCCCGCCGACCGGGATGACGTGGACGTCGCCGTGGCCGACGAGGTTGCGGCGGACCGAGGTGAGGAGCGAGTTGCCGCCGGTCACCTGGAGGAACACGCGGGCTCCCTCGTCGTAGGCGGTGTGGACGGCATCGCCGAAGTGCACCGGGGTGGAGGCGTGCCGGGCCCACAGGTCGCGCAGCCGCTGGGGGTCGGTGCAGACCGCCGCGTCCACGGACGAGACGAACGGCAGGACGGGGCTGCTGATCGTGCGGTCGGCGAGGTCGGTCCGCATGGGCTCCTCGACGGAGGTCAGCCGCGGCGAGTGGAAGGAGTTGGCCACCTCCAGCGTCACGGTGACGACCCCGGCCCCGGCGCAGGACTCCCGCAGGGCGGCGAGCGCCCCCGGGGTACCGCTGACCACGACCTGGCGCGGCTGGTTGAAGCAGGCGAGCCACACGTCGTCGATGCCGTTCATGAGCCGGCGGCAGGTCTCCTTGTCGGCCTGTACGGCGACCATCCCGCCCCGGACGCCGGCTTCGGCCTGCCGCAGGACGGCACCCCGGTGGACCAGCAGCCGGACGGTGTCCTCGTCGGTGAGCGCCCCGGCCGCCGCGGCCGCGGCGAACTCCCCGACGCTGTGGCCGAGGGTGAGGTCCGGGGCGATGCCGCAGCCCGCGAGCAGCCGGGTGGCGGCGATCTGGACGGTACCGAGCAGCGGCTGGCAGACGTCGGTGGCGGCGAGGCGCTGCCTCAGCTCCTCTGCGTCGTCGCCACGGGTCGTCGCGGCCTCGCCGTACAGCAGATCGGTGAGGTCGAAGCCGGTGTCCCGCCGGGCCACGGCGCCGAGGAGACCGACGGTCGAGCGGAACCCGGCGAACCTCTCGTAGAGGTCCTGCATCATGCCCGGGCGCTGACTGCCCTGCCCGGGGTAGAGGAAGGCGATGCGGCGCTGCGCGGCCGGCAGGGGCGCGTCGGCGGTGAAGGCGCCGTCGCCGAGGTCGCCGGTGGCGCCCTCCTCGAGCTGCCGGCGGGCGTGGCGCAGCCGCTGGGTGAACCCCGCCGTGTCGCAGGCCACGATCGCGAGCCGGGCCGTGAGCGTCTCTCGCGAGCCCAGAGTGTGGGCCAGCGCCTCGATCGTCACGCCGGACGCCCGGTCCACGGCGTCGAGTACGTCGCCGATGTGCTTGACCAGCAGGGCCCGGCTGCCCGCCGACAGCATGAGGAGCTGCGGCCCCGCGGCCACCGCGCCTTCCGTGCCCTCACCCCGTACGGAGGGGTGGCACAGGGGCACCGCGGGGGGCTCCTCCAGGACCACGTGCACGTTCGTGCCGCCGAAACCGAACGAGCTGACGGCGGCCCGCCGCGGGGCGCCGGGGCTCGGCCAGGGCCGCGCGGTGTGCGCGAAGCGCAGACCCGCGGCGGAGACGGGCAGGTCCGGGTGGGGGGTGGTCTCCGGCTGCGGCACGATCGTGCGGTGGTGGACGACCAGGGCCGTCTTGATCAGTCCCGCGATGCCCGCCGCGGACAGGGAGTGCCCGATGAGGGCCTTGCCCGAGGAGAGGTAGCACAGCGAGGGGTCGTCGTCGGGGTACTCGGTGCGCAGCCGGCGCAGCGCCTCCAGCTCCGCACGGTCGCCGACGGCGGTGCCGGTGCCGTGGGCCTCCAGGAAGCCCACGGAGGACGGGGGCAGCCCCGCGTCGTCGTAGGCGCGGTGCATGGCACGCAGCTGGCCTTCGGGGGTGGGGGCCAGCGGTCCGGGGGACGCCCCGTCGTTGGCCGAGCCGATGCCCTTGATCACCGCGTAGACGCGGTCGCCGTCGGCCAGCGCGTCGGCCAGCGGCCGGATGATGACGGCGCCGGCGCCCTCGCCGAGGACGAAGCCGTCGGCCGTCTCGTCGAAGGGGCGGCACACCCCGGAGGCGGACAGCGCACGGAGCTTGGAGAAGCCGACCAGACTGTCCGGGGTCAGGTTGAGGTACACGCCGCCGACGACGGCGATCCGGCAGCTCCCCTGCCGCAGTTGGGCGACGGCCTGGTCGAGGGCGACCAGCGAACTGGAGCAGGCGGCGTCGACGGCGTAGCTGGGGCCGCCGAGGTCGAACTGCCGGCTGACGGTGCCCGCCGCCATGTTGAGCAGGCTCCCCGGCAGGGTGAAGGCATGGACGGTGCCGAGCTGCTCCGCCTGCTCCTTGACGGCCGCGAGGCCTTCGCGGTCGTCCGCCGCGAGTGATTCCTCGGCCAGCCCGATGGCCCGGAGCGGGACCGCCATGAGGTCCTTGTAGTCGGACACCGAGATCCCGAAGAAGACTCCGGTGTTCTCCCGGTCGAAGTCGCCGCGGCCCATGCCCGCGTCCTCGAGTGCCTCGCGGGAGACGTCGAGCATCAGCCGGTGCTGCGGGTCCATCGCCCGGGCGCGGGCGGGCGGCAGGCCGTAGTGCAGGGCGTCGAAGCGGTCCACGTCCTCCAGGAAGGCGACCTGGTCGGTGTAGGCGGCGTTGCGGGCCGACGCGTTGCCGGGGGCGTGGAAGACCTCGTGGTTCCAGCGCTCGGGCGGGACGGCGGAGAACTGCCGTTCGCCGCTCATCATGAGCTGCCAGTAGGAGTGGATGTCCGAGGCGCCGGGGAAGCGGCAGCCGAGTCCGGTGATGGCGATGTCGGTCATGACGGTGATTCCTTGCGGTAGTGCCCTGGGCGGAGAGCGACCGGGGCGGTGGGGACGAGGGGTGCGCCCTGGTGGTCAGCGGCGCGCGTGTGCGTGTGCGGGGGTGTGAGCGTGGTTGCGGACGTTGACACGGGCGGGGATGCGGCCCGGGGGGCACCGGCCCGGAGGGCGGCACCCGGTGGTGCCCGGGGGAGGACGGGGCGCCGGGCGCGGCGCCCTGGGCCGCAGCAGCCGCGGTGCCCACCAGTTCAGGTCGCCCGCCAGGCGCATGAGCGCCGGTACGAGGACGCCCCGTACGAGCGTGGCGTCGAGGAGGACGCCGAGGCCGGCGCCGATCCCGAAGAACTGGAGGAGGGAGACCCGGGAGGTGCCGAAGCTCAGGAGGGTGAAGGCGAGGAGGGCGCCGGCGGTGGTGACGATGCCGCCCGTGTGGGCGAGGCCCGAGACGATCGAGTCGGCGTTGTCCTCCCCGGCCTCGTGCGCCTCCTTGATGCGCGCGAGGACGAACACCTCGTAGTCCACCGAGAGTCCGAAGACGATGCAGAACAGCAGCACGGGCATGGTCGTGGTGAGCGGTCCGGGCGTGAAGTCCAGCAGGCTGCTGAAATGGCCCGTCTGGAAGATCCACACCATGGCGCCGAGGACGGCCACGAGGCTCAGGGCGTTCAGCGCGATGGCCTTCAGGGGCAGCAGCAGGCTGCGCGTGAAACCGAACAGCAGCGCGGACGTGGTGAGGGTGATCACGGCGAGCGCCAGCGGGATCCGGCTCCCCACCGTGTCCTTGGCGTCGACGAGCACCGCGCTCGGTCCGCCGACGAGGACGTCGGTGCCCGCCGGGGCGGGAAGCGCGCGGATGTCGTGCACGAGCTGCTGGGCGGCGCGCGACTGGGGGTCGGCCGTCGGTACCACGGAGAGCAGGCGCGGGCCGTCGCCGACGGGCTTGGCGGCGGCGGGGGCGGGGCCGGGAGCCGCCGCCCTGCTGCCGAGCCGGAAGCTGCCCTGGGGACCGGTGACCTGGGCGACCTGCGGGAGCGCGGACAGCCGGCGGGCGTAGTCCTCCTGGGCCGACGCCGGCGCCTTGCCGGTGACGACGACGGTGAGGGCGCTGGAGCCCTTCATGTCGAACGCGTCGCGCACCAGGTCACCGGTCTGCCGACTGGACGCGCTCATCGGCAGCGCCCGGTCGTCGGGGGTGGCGAATCCGGCGTGCGCGAACGGTGCGGCGAGCAGCACCAGCAGTCCGATCACCGGCAGCGCCGCGATCAGCGGGCGGCGTACGACGATCCGCGCCAGCCCCTCCCAGAAGCGGGACCCCGAGCCCAGCTGCACCCGGCGGCGCCACGGCACGGCCCAGGCGTTGACCCGGTGCCCGAGCAGCGTGAGCAGGGCCGGCAGCACGGTCACGGCGCTCACCGCGGCGATCGCCACCACGGCGATGCCCGCGTAGGCGAAGGAGCGCAGGAAGTACGGGGGGAACACCAGGAGCGTGGCGAGCGCGGCGGAGACCGTCGCGGCACTGAAGACGACGGTGTGGCCCGCGGTGCGCACGGTCCGGATGGCGGCGGTGCGCGGCAGGTAGCCGTGGGCGAGCTCCTCACGGAACCGCGAGACGATCAGCAGCCCGTAGTCGATGCCCAGCCCCAGGCCCAGTGCGGTCGTGAGGTTCAGCGCGAACACGGAGACGTCGGTGACGGCGCCGAGGGCGCTCAGGACCAGCAGCGTCCCGCCGATGGCCAGGATCCCGATCAGCAGGGGCAGCGCGGCGGCCACGGCACTGCCGAAGACGAGGACCAGCAGGATCAGGGTGCCCGGCAGGACGACGGACTCGGCCCGCTTCAGGTCGGATTCGGAGAGGTCCTGGAGCTCGGCGTCGATGAGCGCCGTCCCCCCGACGCGCACGTTCAGGTCCTTCGTGGAGACGGGCGCGGTGGTCAGGCCCTTGCCCAGCCGCTTGACGCGCGCTGCGAGCTGCTCGCCCTCGCCGTCCACGTGCGCGACCAGCATGGCCGCGTGACCGTCCCGGCTGCGCAGCTCCGCCGGCTTGCCGGTCCAGTACGAGGACACGGCGCTCACCTGCGGCTGGGCGGCGAGGAGCCTGGTCAGGCCCTCGCCCGCGGCGCGGGCCGCCGGGTCGTCGACGGAACCGCTGCGGGCCTCGGCGACGACGACCAGGTTGGGGGAGGCGCCCAGGTGCTTGGCCGCCACGCTCGCGGCACGGCTGGACTCGGAGTGCGGGTCGTCGTACCCCTGCGTCTTCAGCCGGCTGGTCGCCTCCGCGCCGAACACCGCGGACAGTACGAGGAACACCAGCGCGGCGAACAGCACGAGTCGGGGGCGACGCGTCACGAAGACGCCTGCGCGACGGGACATGGATTCCTCTATCCGGGTGGCGGTTGGCTCCTGCCCTTGCGCAGGAGGCCGATCTCCACCGTGCCCGGATGAGGGGCGGGGCCGTAGCCCCGGCTGTTCGTTACTTGACAGGCGGCCGCGACCCAAACTCCGTGCCCTGACCTGCGACGATCCGGTCTCCGGGGCTCAGGGGGCCGGTCGCCCCCGCGCACGCGTGGCCCCCGACGACCGCTCGTCGGGGGCCACGCTCTGCGGTGTACGGGTCTACGGCGCAGGGGTCAGATCCCGCGGCCGCGCGGCGCGTCCCTGGCTGCCCGTGCCCGGTCCGAGGCCTTGCCGATGGTCTCCTCGGCCTCGCCCTTGACCTGCTCCAGCTTGCCTTCGGCCGCCAGCCGCTCGTTGCCGGTGACCCTGCCGATGGCCTCCTTCGCCCTGCCCTTGGCCTTGTCCATCCTGCCCTTGGCCTTCTGCCCCATCGCGAACTCCTTTCCGAACGCAGCTCTGCACCGGAGTGCCCGAGATGCGCCTGCCCCGCCTCCGGAGTCCGAACCCGAGTGCCAGGAGTTGCCGCAAAAAGGCGTGAAACGCCTCAAAAGTGGTAAACGCAGGACGTCCGCGCTTTGCAGGACAAGGAGGCTCTCATGATTATCCTCGGCGTGATTCTGCTGATCCTGGGCTTCGTCTTCGGGATATCCATCCTGTGGACGATCGGCCTGATCCTCGTCCTGGTGGGCGTGGTGCTGTGGGTGCTCGGCGGGGTCGGGCACGCGGTCGGAGGCCGACGGCACTATTGGTGACGACCAGGCGTGACGACTGCGGGCGAGGGCGCCCGAGCCCGGCCGGTGACGCCGGCGACGGCGCCTGACGCCCGGCCGGGAAGGCCTCACATGTGCCGGTTGGCGTAGTACTGCTCGATGAGGCGGATGCTGGCGACATCGTCGTCGTGGCGTCCGCTCTCGAAGTCGGGCGAGTGCTTGACCTCGTCCTTGGTGGCGGAGACATGGACCGTCCGGTTCTCCGCGTCGATCCGGTCGACGACCTCCGTCGGGACCAGGACGTGACGCCCGAAGATCCACGGGCCGGTGTCGACGACGAGGTGGCTGCTCCCCGCTTCGGGTGAATGGCGGTCCACCGTGCCGATGTGTCCGTCGGAGGCCTCGACCCGGTAGCCGACCAGGCTGTCGTCCCGCTGCCGGGGCTGGTCGAATTCCCGGATGACGGAGGCGCAGAACACCTCCAGGTCGCCCGGTTTCCGGCTGGTGATCAGCGTGGAGGGCGCCGCCCGGCAGACCCAGACCGGCTCGTCGACCCAATTGCCGCCGGCATTGCGGATGTCGGTGGCCAGGCTCGGCCACGAGGTCAGCGTCCGGCCCCGCACGACATCGGCTTCCACCAGCGTCCAGGGGGCGTGGCAGATCGCCGCGACGGGCTTGCCCTCGGTGAAGAAGCTCCGGGTGAATCCGACGGCGCGCTCGTTCATCCGCAGGGCGTCGGGGTTGGCGACCCCGCCGGGCAGGACGAGCGCGTCGAAGGCCTCCGAGGTGTCACCGGCGAGTATGTGGTCGACGGTGAAGCGGCCGGCCTTCTCCAGGTGGTGGTAGGCCTGTACCTGCCCGGGCGCGGTCGAGACCAGCTGGGGATTCCAGCCCGCTCCCAGGACGGCTTTCCACGGTTCGGTGAGTTCGACTTCTTCCACGCCTTCGGGCGCGGTGAGAAAAGCGATGCGCACCGCTCTACCTCCTTTTCCTTCGCCCCCCGGACCTGCTTTCGGATACCTCCTGCGGCTGCCCCGTCACGGGCCGTTCAAGCAGCGGGCCGTCCCTCAGCCGAGCGGGGTGTGGGCGGCCGGGACCGCCTCCCCCGGGGCGGCCGGCCCGGGCGGGGTGCCGTCGCCGAACGGGCGCCCTCCCAGGTCGGCCCGGCCGTGTGGCGCGAGCCAGCCCGACAGGTCGGGGCCGGCGGGCACGATGCCGGTGGGGTTGATGTCGTCGTGCACCAGGTAGTAGTGCCGCTTGATGTGGTCGAAGTCGACGGTGTCGCCGAAGCCGGGTGTCTGGAACAGGTCCCGCGCGTACGCCCACAGCACCGGCATCTCGCTGAGCTTGTTCCGGTTGCACTTGAAGTGGCCGTGGTAGACGACGTCGAAGCGGACGAGCGTGGTGAACAGCCGCACGTCGGCTTCGGTGATCGTGTCGCCGACGAGGTAGCGGGAACGTTCGAGGCGCTCCGACAACCAGTCGAGCCGGGCGAACAGCCGCTCGTACGCGGCGGCGTAGGACTCCTGCGACCCGGCGAACCCGGCCCGGTAGACGCCGTTGTTCACGTCTTGGTACACCACCTCGTTCACCGCGTCGATCTGCGGCCGCAGCGCGGGCGGGTAGAGGGCGGGCGCCCCGGCCCTGTGGTGGGGCGCCCACTCCACCGACATGTCGAGCGTGATCTGCGGGAAGTCGTTCGTGACCACCTTCCCGGTCGGGACGTCCACGATCGCCGGCACCGTGATGCCGCGGTCGTAGCCCGGGTCCAGCGCGAGGTAGGCCTCCTCCAGGCGCTCGATGCCGAGCACGGGGTCGCGCCCGCCCGGATCGAGGTCGAAGGTCCAGCTGTGCTCGTCGTGCACCGGCCCGGCGATGGCCATCGGCAGCGCCCGCTCCAGCCCGAGGAGGCGCCGTACGACCACGGCGCGGCTCGCCCACGGACAGGCGCGGCTGACCACCAGACGGTAGCGGCCCGCCTCCACACGAGGACCGTCGCGCCCGTCGGCGGTGATCCGCGTGGTGACGTAGCGGCTGTCGCGGCTGTACTCCTTGCCTGCGGTTACGTATTTCACGCCCTGCGCCTACCCCCGGACCCGGCGGTCAGGCACCCGGCTTTTCACGTCATCCGGGCTTCCCAGGCCCGGGAGGAGTGGCATTCTCGATGTATGAAGGGCGACCCCCTGCTCCCCGATGCCGGCGACGGCGCGGCACCCGAGGTGCTGGCGCTGGCCAAGGTCGTGGCCCGGCTGCGCGCCGAGGTCGTGGACCTGGAGGGCGTCGCCTCGATGACGGCTGTCCTGGAGCGGGCCAAGGGCGTGGTGATGGCTCAGGAGGGCGTGTCCGCGGACGCCGCGTACGAGCTGCTCCTGGAGCGTGCCGCCCAGAGGCGGCGGACCCCCCTGGAGGAGTGCTGGATCACCCTGGGGCGGGCCGGCTCGGCTCCCGCGGCCGCCACGGCTGCGGCAGCGGCGCCACCGACGCCCGGGCCGACCGAGCCCGCCGTGCCGGCGGCCGCGGACCTCTCTCCCTTCAGGGCGAGCCGCTACGTCCTCGGCGACGGAGGATCCACCGGGCACCATGTGCTCCTGGCCCGGCTGGCCGAGCGGCTGGCGGACGCCCGGACCGGGGACGACGTCGCGGAACTCCTGAGGGAGGTACTGAACGAGTCGGCGCACGTGGACGCCGTGATGATCTACCACGTGGCGGCGGCCGGAACCCTCGCGCTGACCGGGTGCGCCGGTGCCGGAGAGGCACTGGCCGAGCAGTGGCGCCACATCCCCCCGCTGAGCGGTGTCGCCGCGCTGGAGGCCGTCGCGGCCCAGGAAGCGGTGTGGCTCGAGGACCCGGGGCAGGACGCCCTGCGCTACCTGCTGATCGGGGACCCGCCCGAGCGGTGGCCTTCGCGGGCATGGCTCCCCGTCCCCGGCAATCGGCCGATGACGGCGGTCGTCGGGTTCTTCCGCACCCTCCCGGGCCCCTTCGACGCCCGCACCCGGACCCTGCTGCGGCGGGCCGTCAGGCTGTGCGGCGGGCCGCTCCGGGAGGACAGCGGCCCCCGGGGATCCGATCCGCTCCACGAGGACGTCGATGCCATACAGACGGTCTTCGACGCCCTGTCCGGGCCGGCCGTCCTGCTCACCCCCCTGCACAACGACGCGGGCGAGGTGGAGGACTACCGGATCGACGCGGCGACGCCCCAGTCGGTCGACGTGGCCGGCCGGCTGGGCAAGGAGCTGGTGGGGCGGCGGATCCTGGAGACCTACCCCACCGTGGCGGGCACCGCCCTCTGGGACGGCTACCTGGACACGCTCGGCACGGGCACGGTCTACCAGGGCGAGCCCTTCACCTACGAGGAGGTCACCGCCGGAGTCCAGAAGCAGTCGGTGTACTCGGTCCGGGCCTCCCGGCTCGGCGGGCGCCTGGTGGTGTCCTGGATCCGCTACGACACGAGCGAACGCGAGGCGCGCAGGCTGACCGAACTGCAGCGGCTGGGAAACCTCGGCTGGGCGGGCTGGAACCTGGCCACCGACACCATCACCTGGTCCGAGCAGGTCTACGCCGTCTTCGACCGCGACCCGGCCCTGGGGCCCATGCGGCTGGAGGAGCTGCCCCGGCACCTGGTGGCGGACGACCTGCCGAGGATGGGCGCGGCCGTCGAGCGGCTGCTGCGCGACGGCGGGGCGGTCGACCAGCCCTTCCGCATCACCACCGCGCAGGGCGTGCGGCACCTGAGGATCGTCGCCGAGGCGCAGACCGACGCGGACGGCACACCCGTCGAGGTGCACGGCTTCTTCCAGGACCTCACCGCGCTGCGGGACGCCGAGCTCGCCCTGCTCGAGAGCGAACGCGCCAACCTCGTCCAGCGCGGCATGCTGAAGGCCGAACGGGCGCTCGGCGCCCGGCTCCAGGACACCCTGCTGCCGATCCCCGAGCAGTCGCTCGAACTCGCGGGGCTCTCCGTCGACGTCGCCTACGTCCCCGCCGACATCGGCCTGAACGTCGGGGGCGACTGGTACTCCGCGATCGGACTGCCGGACGGGGGCGCGCTGTTCGTCGTCGGGGACGTCGCCGGACACGGGCTGGCCGCGGTCGGCACCATGGCCCAGCTACGGTTCACCGCCAAGGGCATGACCATCACCGGCTCGGCGCTCCCGGACGTCCTGGGCCGGCTCAACTCCCTCATGCTCCACACGGCTTCGAACCCGGAGGGTGCCACGGCCACCATGGTCATGGGGCGGTACGAGCCCGCGGACCACCGCCTGACCTGGGTACGGGCCGGGCACCTGCCGCCCCTGCTGATCCGGGGCGGAGCGGTGCGCTTCCTGCCCCAGCCGCCGGGCAGCCTCCTCGGCGCCGACGCCGAGTCCGTGTACGGGCAGGACGTGATCGACCTGCTGCCCGGAGACCACCTGTTGCTCTACACGGACGGCCTGGTGGAGGATCCGGGCGAGGACATCGAACGGGGACTTGCCCGGCTCGCCGAGACGGCGCTGCGGCTCCTTCGCGAGGGCGGGGAGGACACGCTCGCACGGCGGCTGGCCGCACAGCGGCCGGGGCACCGGGACGACATCTGCGTCCTGGACATCCACGTTCCCGACGAGCCCTGATCCGCCCGGCACGGCTCCGTCCGGGGCGTCTCACATTGCGGCATTCCCGGTTGGGGGCGCGCGGTGAATGCGGCGCAATTCCACGCATGCGTCTGCCATGCTGATCGGTCATGCGAACTCGCACTTGACGGCCGAGAGTTCAGTGGCCACCTGGCACATGTCCGGGAAGTCGCCGTGCCGGGCGTCCTGTTCGGTCGTCCGCGCACGTCCGCGCAACTCCGCCCACGCGGGGGTCCCGTGGCCGGAAGCAGGCGTTCAGTCAGGCCCCGAAAGAGGGCCGAGTTGGCGCAATATGCACCGGAAATGCATACATTGACGATCAGTCACGTGTTCGTGCCCGGTGATACGATCATCGCGCTTACGAGTGGCGGATGGGCATAAGACGACATCTCCGACCATGGGGGACAACCGGGCCTGACCTCCCGGTACGGACGGTCCGCCGGTCCGCCCGCATTGACGGAATGCGGCAGCTGGTCGTCGGTCGCCTGAAGAGAGTCTTATGACGTACTACATACAGAACCCAGTGCTCTGGGTCCTTCTTGTCGCCGTCCTCGGCGCAGTCGCCGTCATTGTCCGCCAGCGCAAGTCGGCGCGGACTTTACAGCGGGAGATCCAAGGACTCCGGGGGCACTACGCCGAGCTGGAGAACAGCTACGCCAAGTCCGTCGAGGCGGAGAAGGAACGGGCCCAGGACGCGACGAAATCGGTCCTCAAGTCCGCGATGCGGACGCTCCAGGGCCTCGCCGCCGAACAGCAGTTGATCATCTCCGGTCTGCAGAACAAGTACGGCGAATCCGTCATTCTCCAGGACCTCCTGGAAATCGACCACACGAATTCGCAGTTCGGGCGCCGCGCCCAGTCCATCGCCGTGCTGTGTGACGGCTGGCTGGGCCGGCAGCGCGAGGTGGCCTCCGTCTACGACGTGGTCCGCAGCGCGCAGGGCAGGATCCGGCACTTCCGGCGGGTGGAGATCCTTTCGCAGGTCGACTTCGGAATCACCAGCCGGGCCGTCGAACCGGTGGCCCTGGCCCTCGCCGAACTCCTCGACAACGCCACCAGCTATTCCAGCCCCGACACCGTGGTCGAGATCAACATCCGTACCGTGCCCAAGGGCATTTGCATCGTCGTCGACGATGCCGGCGTCGGCATGAACGACGAAGAACGGGCCAAGGCCGCGAAGCTCCTGTCGAGCGAGCGGGTCTCCGGCGTTTCGGGGCTCGGCAGTCCGCCGCAGTTCGGTTTCGCCGTGACCGGCGTACTCTCCGAGCGCTTCGGCTTCGAGGCCTCCGTGGACTCCGACTCGCCGTACGGCGGCGTCCGCGCGGTACTCCTCCTCCCGCACGAGCTCCTCACGGCCATGCCGGAGAGGAAGGCCCCGGCGCCGGCCGCCCCGGTGGCCTCCACCACCCCCGTGGCCCCCCTGGCACCCATGGCCTCCGCGGTCTTCGGCACCTCCGCGACGGATCCGCGCGGCCCCGAACCCGCGGCGCCCGCGGCCACCACCGTCGACGGCCTGCCGAGACGCCGTCGCAAGCGGCCGATGGCCATCGTGCCCGGCAACACGCCGGCCGCGCCCGCGCCGACGCGTTCCGGCGAGGACACCGCGGCGATCATGGGTGCCTTCCAGCGCGGCACGCAGTTCGGACGGGCCACGCGCTCGGACGCGGCGGATCAGACGAGCAGCACACGTGACACACGTGATACGAGCAGTGAAGGGCATGAGGTCTCGTGAACGACGATCTGTCATGGATGCTTGACAGCGCCTTGGAGATACCCGGGGCGCTGCACGCCGTCCTCATCTCCGCCGACGGTCTGCTGATGGCGCGGACGAAGGACTTCGACAGGGACAACGCGGACACCGTCGCCGCCGCGATGAGCGGCGTGCAGTCGCTCAGCCGCTCGCTCGGGTTCTTCGTCGAGGGGGGCAACCAGCAGTGGCGGCAGACGCTCGTCGAGTTCGACGGCGGCTGGGTCTTCCTGATCTCCGCGGGGCAGGGCGCCTACCTCGGCGTCTCGGCCTCACCGGAGGTCGACATGCAGGACATCACCTTCAGGATGCAGCAGCTCGTCAGCCAGCTGGGCAAGGTCCTGATGACGCCGCCGCGTGAGAACCTCGGCGCCCGCTCATGACGGCCCTCGACGATTTCGAGCCCGCGGCAGGCGATTTAGTCCGCCCGTACGTCATCACCAAGGGGCGCGGCCTGCCCGCCGAGGAGCAGCTGTCCCTCATCACCCTGGTCACCGCGGCCGAGGACGACCAGCAGCGCCCGAAGCGGCTCTCGCCCGAGGAGCAGAGCCTGCTGGACCTGTGCACCGTCGGCTACCTCTCGGTCGCGGAGATCGCGGGGCACACACGGCTGCCCATGGGCGTGGTGAAGATCCTCCTCGCCGCCCTGACCGAGGGCGGCTACCTCATCACCCGGCCTCCCGTACAGCGGGCCCCGCTGGCGGACACACAGATCCTCGAGGAGGTGCTGAATGCGCTCCGCACCAAGTTTGGATGAGCAGGCGTACGTACGTGGCGGGGCGACGAAGACCGCCGTGAAGATCCTCGTCGTCGGCCACTTCGCGGTGGGCAAGACCACCTTCATCGGCACGATCTCGGAGATCCCCCCGCTGTCCACCGAGGAGACGATGACCCGCGCCGGCGAGTCGTTCGACGACCTCGGGGGAGTACGGGGCAAGACCACCACCACGGTGGCCATGGACTTCGGCCGCCTCACCATCAGCGATCGCGTCGTGCTGTACCTGTTCGGGACGCCCGGGCAGCAGCGCTTCGTCCAGATGTGGGAGGACATGGCACGCGGCGCGCTCGGCGCGCTCGTGCTGGTCGACCCCGAGCGGCTGGCCGACTCCTTCGCCGTGATCGACCTGATCGAGCAGTACGGACTCGACTACGCGATCGCCATCAACCGCTTCGACGGCACACCGGACCGCGAGGTACGGGCCCTGCGCGAGGCGTTGGACCTGCTCGACGACACCCCGGTCGTCACCTGCGACGCGCGAGACGAGAAGTCGTCCGCCGACGCTTTGATCACACTCGTCCGGCATCTGCTGGACCGCGCTCGCTAGGAACAGACATGGACACTCAACCCACGGCCCCCGTGCCCCCGCCGGGGTGCCCGGCCCACACCGCGGGCGGCCGGGTGCCCCTGCACGGGCCGGAGTTCGCCGCCGATCCGCAGGCGTACTACTCCTACCTGCGCCACTTCGGCCCGACCGCACCCGTGGAGCTCGCCCCGGGGGTCGAGGCCACCCTCGTCACCGACTACGCGACCGCCCTCCAACTGCTCCAGGACTCCGGCTCCTTCCGCAAGGACTCCCGCCGCTGGCGTGAGCTCGCCGAAGGCCGGGTCAGCCCGGACAGCCCGGTCGTGCCCGTGCTGGCGTACCGGCCCAACTGCATGTTCACCGACGGCGCCGAGCACCTGCGGCTGCGCCAGGCCGTGACGGACAGCATGGCCCGCGTCGACGTGCGCCGGCTGAGCCGGAGCACCGAGCAGGTCTCCGACTACCTCATCTCCCAGTTCGGCTCCCGGGGCTCCGTGGACCTGCTCGGCGACTACGCCAAGCAGCTGCCGCTGTTCGTGTTCAACGAGCTCTTCGGCTGCCCGGACGACATCGGCGACCGCGTGCTGTTCGGCATCACCGGCATGTTCGACGGCGTCAACGCCGAGAAGGCGATGGAGGTGCTGTTCGGGGCGGTCCGTGAACTGGTGGCGCTCAAGCGGGCCACGCCGGGTGAGGACGTCACGTCATGGCTGATGCAGCACGAGGCGCGGCTGACGGACGAGGAAATGGTCCATCAGCTGGCCCTCCTGCTGGTGGCGGGCAACGAACCGCTGCGCAACCTCATCGGCAACACCCTGCACCGGCTGCTCACCCACGACGAGTACGCGCACAAGGGTGGCCTGATCGACGAGGCCATCGACGACACGCTGTGGGAGAACCCGCCCATGCAGAACCTGGCGCCGCACTATCCGGCGTCCGACATGGAGTTCGCGGGGGAGAAGCTGCGGGCGGGCGACCTCGTGCTGGTCAGTTTCGCGGCCGCCAACACCGGCCCGGCGCTGTCCGCCGCGCGTCAGTCCGGCAGCAACCGGGCCCACCTGGCGTGGAGCGCGGGCCCGCACGCCTGCCCGTCCAAGGAGCCCGCCCGGCAGATCACCGTGTCCGCCATCGAGAACCTGCTCAACCGGCTTCCCGACGTCGAACTCGCCGTCCCCGAGGACAGCCTCACCTGGCGCCCCGGCCCCTTCAACCGCGGCCTCGCCACGCTGCCCGCCCGGTTCACCCCGGTCGGGACGGCACACCGGGGGGTCGCGCAGCCACGCCCCGAGGCTCCCGCGTCCGCCGGCCCGGAGGAGACGGGCGCCAAGCGTGAACGCACCGGGAAGTGGAGCCAGTTCCTCAACTGGCTCACCAGGTGATGCGGCCATTATCGGCCAACTCCCCCGCCACCGCATGAAAGATCATCCTCGGGGGTAGTGAGGAACGCGTTGTTCCGACGCGCTTACGAGACAAGGGAGGTGTCGTGGACCACATATCCGCCGACGCCGCTTTCATGCAACGGCCCACCGAGCTCGACCCTCTCGATACCCGCCCCACGGGGCGGGTATCTTCTTGGGCGCCCAGGGCCGTGGCAGGAGGGCGGCTGACCGCTGCGCGGCCGGCCGCCCCGGAGGAGTCCGGTGCGGAAACACTGGGCGGTCATACGGCGAGACAGGTCCTGCGGCTGTGCGAGGCCGTGGGATTGAGCGGGGCCGACTCCGTGGCCTACGCGCGGACGGTGCTCTCGGCGCTCGGCCCGGTGGCCGAGCGGTCGCTCGACCTGCCGCCCCCGTACGACTCCTTCCTTTCCGACGACCACACCCCGGTGGAGTACTCGCTCGCCCTGGTACCGGACGCGGATCCGACCCTCCGCGTGCTGCTGGAGCCGGGGTGCGGTGCCGACAGCCTGGAAGAGAACGGGCGCACCGGTCTGAGGGTCGTCCGGGAGATGGCGCAGCGGTGGGGCTTCAGCACCGGACGGCTGGACGAGCTGGAGGACCTCTTCTTCCCGCCGAACCCCGAAGGCCCCCTGGCGCTGTGGTGCGCACTGGAACTGCTCCCGGGCGGAGTTCCCCGGGTCAAGGTGTACCTGAACCCCGCGGCGTCCGGGCAGGAACGTTCCGCCGAAACGGTGCGGGAGGCGCTGCGCCGCCTCGGCCACCACCAGGCGTTCACGGCGCTGCCCGAAGGCGACCGCCATCTGTTCTTCGCCTTGGACCTCGGCGACTGGGAAGAACCCCGGGTGAAGGTCTACCTCGCGCACCACGACCTGTCGGCCACGGAGGCAGCCGGCCTGGCCCGGGTGGGCGAAGGCCCGGGGCGACCGGAACAGGCCGAGATCAAGAGGTTCTTCCACATGGCGGCCGGGCACACCGACGCCGCCGTCCTCGAGGCGGAGGAGGGCCGGGGCCCGCGCCTCGGCCGCCGTCCCGTCCAGTCCTGCCACGCCTTCACCGAGACGGCGACCGGCCGGCCGAGCGGCTTCACGCTCTACATCCCGGTCCGCGACTACGCCCCGCACGACGGCGAGGCCCTCGACCGGGCGGTGGCGGTCCTCCGCAGGTACGGCGTGGATCCCGACCCGCTGGTCCGATCCCTGTCCGCCGCCACCTCGCGGCGCCCGCAGGACGGCGTGGGGCTCATCGCCTACCTGGGGCTCGCCCACCAGCAGGGCCGCCCGCCGCGGGTGACCGCGTACATCTCCTCGGAGGCGTACGAGGTCAAGCCGCCGGCGGCCGTACCCGCCCGGCGGCGCGCAGCCGGGCGCGTCCCGGGCGCGGCCTGACGGGGAAGCGGGACCCTACGCGTCCTGCAGCTCCCGCAGGTAGGTGCCGACGTCGACCTGGATGGAGGAGCCCGCGGTCCGCCCGTAGCGCTCCTCGATGGCGCTCAGGTACCCGCGGATCTCCTTGCGCATGACGTCTGCCGCCGGCAGGGTCGCGTCCCCGCCGATGATCCGCGCCACCCATCGCGCCTGGGCCTCCACCAGGCGCGTGATGGAGCCGTGTGGCCGGATCAGGCCGGTGAAGTACAGGCCGGGCAGGTCGGGCGCGACCACGCGCTTGTAGAGCTCGACCGCCTCCTGCCGCGGACCCGCCGGGCATCCGGCGGGCAGGAAGGGGAAGGACATCCGGAATCCGGTGCAGTAGACGATCGCGTCCGCCTCCACCGAGGTTCCGTCGGAGAAGGACACGCGGCTGCCGTCCAGGGACTCGATCGCGGGCCTCGGTACCACCGCGCCGTGGCGTATCAGGCTGAGGATCTCGTCCGAGATGGTCACGGCCGACGCGAAGATCCGGTGGTCGGGCTCGGGCAGTCCGTAGTCCGACAGCTTCCCCCGCGCCACGAGCAGCGCCTGCTCCACGAAGGCGCGCTGCTCGGGGAAGGACATCTCGCTCCACCAGGGCGCGTCGGCGATCAGGTCCACGGACGTGCCGAAGAGCTGCTTGGGCACGATGTGCAGCCCCCGCCGGATGGAGAGCACGGTGTGCGCGGCGTGCCGTGAGAGGTCCGCGGCGATGTCCACACCGGACGCCCCCATTCCCACGACGACGACGCGCTGCCCGGCGAAGTCGCTGCCGGCCTGGTAGTCCATCGAGTGAAGGATCGTTCCTGTGAAGGACTCAGAGCCGGGCGGCAGCGGATTCGGCGGCGCCGCCTCCGTGTTGTGTCCCGAGGCGACGATGACCTGCGCGAAGCGCCGTTCGCGCGTTGCTCCCCGCGCGTCCCGGCTGACGACCGTCCAGCCGCCCCCGCCGTCCTGCCGCACCGAGAGCACCTCGGTGCGCAGCTCGATACGGGGCAGCAGCCCGGCCCACTCGGCGAACGACCGCAGATAGGCGGCGACATCACCGTGCCCGGGGTACAGGGGCAGTTCGGACGGCATCGGGAAGTCGGCGTACCCGGTGAGCTGCTTGGCGCTGTTCAGATGCAGCGACCGATAGGCCGGCCCCCGCTCGCCGGCCCCCGGCTGCCGCCAGATCCCTCCGACGTCCGCTGCCTTCTCCAGGCAGACGTAGTCGATACCCCTGGCCGAGAGCGCGTGCGCCGTCGCCAGCCCGGACAGGCCGGCACCGATGACGCACACGGTCGCAGCAGTGGAAACGTCGACAACGCCTGACCCGTCCAAGGATCCCCCTCCAAAACAACAACATCAGTCCACGCACCGGGCATTGGCTTCCCAGCAGCCCCCCGCCTCACACCGGCGAAGGCAACGGAACCCGAAACCCTCACGATAGCGATCTTCACCCAACCCGGGAGCCCCGAGGCTCCCGGGGGGGCTAGAAGGGGGGCGATTCTGCCGTGCGGTGGAGGGGGGAGCTAAGCCGTCTCTCCCTGGACGGACTCCCGGCTCCAGCGGAGTTCGTGCACTGCCTCCGCCGCTTCACCGCGTACCTCTGGGTGGGGGTGCTGGAGGAACCGCTCAACGACGGGTAGCGCCGCCTGATCGTGAGTCGAGCCGAGGATGGACAGGACGTAGCCCAGGAGCAAGGGCTCGCAGTCATCCGCGCTGACAGCGAGCGGCTCCACCACCCGGTACGGAAGCTCATAGTGCGTGGAGGCCGTGCAGACTGCGTGCAGCGCAGCCTCCCGTACTGCGTAGCCTCCACCGGCGAGCGCGATCATGACGAGGCGCTCGACGGCACGCTCGGCGTCGCCTTGCGTCAGACGGCCCGTCTCCAGGACGTCGCTGACGACGTCGAGGCAGAGGTCCCGGCGGTCCACGTCGGAGTCATCCCACTCTTTCCAGGCCGATTCGATCACTGCCTGGAGGCCTTGGTATTCGTCCACGGCCAGAGCATACGGAGGCGGTTGTCGGCCGGCGGCAGAGATGAATGGCGTACGCGCTTCAGACAGGAGTCAGCCCGGGGCCCTTCCGGGTTCTGTCAGAGCTGGTCGCGTCGGACGTGTGCGTACGTGTGCTCGCCGTGTGTGTCCGTGATGTCGATGGTGATGCTCTCCCACTCCTCGGCCGGCTCCTGCGGCACCTCGGCCGTCGCGTACTCGGAGTTCGCCAGCAGGTCCGCGGTCACCCGTACGCCGGTGAGGCGTTCGGTCAGCGCGAGGACCGCCGCCTTCGTGTCGGTGCCGGGATCCGGGTCACCGTCGGGGTTGAGGCCGAGCTCCCGCAGCTCGGCGTTCAGATCGTCCGGAGTGCTGCCCGTCCGGTCGGCCGCCCACTCGAAGGTGGTCCGCAGCACCCCGTCCTCGTACCAGTGGAAGAAGTCCATGGGCTTGCCGCCGTTGCCGGAATGCGAGACGGCCCGCGTTCCCGCGGATATGGCCTCCATGAAGCCCGCCCGCATCCCCAGCTCCCCGCCGAACTCCAGGGCGAGGGTCCAACGGCCGCCCCTGCCGGGGGGTTCCGCCGGGCCGGCGTCCAGGCCCGCACACTTCATCTCGATGGTGAGGCGGAAGTAGCGCAGGCAGTCCAGCAGCGTGCTTCGTTCGCCGACCGTCTCGACCTCGGCCTCGCGCGGATCGTCGTCCGGGTCGACCCACATGTCGGGGTAGACGGTGGAGGGGGTCCAACATCGTGGTGCGCACCGACTCCGCCGGCCACCGAATATCGCAGCCGGCCCGCCCTCAGTCGGCCGGCGAGACCGGCGCGCCGGGGAAGAGGTCCGCGTACGGTCCGAAGACCTCGGCGACGGAGAGACCGCGTCCCACCAGTCGCTCCGTGATGCGCTCCAGGATGTCCAGCGTCGTCCGACGGATGATCAACGGCATGACGTCGGCTCTCAGATTCTCGGCCGCGGTCGCCAGCGAGTCCGGCCACGGACCGTGCAACTCGGCGATCTGGTCGGCCAGGTCGGGGGTCGAATCGTCGTACAGCCCCGGGAGCATCTCCACGAACGGCCCCAGCCCCAATGCGGCTCGCAGCCGCACCAACAACTCGGTGTGGCCGATCGGCGGGACGGGAAGGCCGGTGAAGACCGTGAAGTCGATCCCGTGATCCGCCACGCCCTTCAGCGCGATGACGAGGTCGACGACCTCGGCGGGTGGCCTTTCCCGGACGATCGCTTCGAACAGCACGCTGTTGTACAGGTGCCGCGGTGCGGTCTCGAGCAGCTCCCGCACCAGGGCCACGACGTCCGCGTAAGGCCGTTGTGCCGCGACGCGGAACGCCGTCCTCAGCACATCGGGCGCCTCGTCCCGGTGGTACGGCATGAGCTGGTACAGGGTGGCGACTTCCGACGGGGGCCGCGTCCACAGCACCTCGTGCAGCATCTGCGCCCCCTGCTGCCGGCGCCCCATGCCCGGCTGCCCCGCGTCCAGCAGGGCGAGGATCAGCGGGGCGAGTGCCTCCGGCTCCAGCGACAGGGCCAGGGCGTTGCGCAATCGGGTCCCGCCCTCCAGCCACCGGTGCTGTTGGAGGCGGTCCGCCAGCAGGAGGACCTCCCGTGGCGGACGGTTCCGCGTGATGTGCCCGAAGCGAGGGTCGTGGGGATTGCGGTCCTGCAGGAGTTCGGTGGCCGTGCGTTCGGCCCACAGAAAGGTGGGCGTGGGCACGTCTGCCACCATGGCCCACCACACCGGGTTGTCCGCGGTATCCGCGCCGGTCAGGGCATTGTCCGCGTTGTCCGCAACCGGCAGGGCGGCAGACAGTGGCTGCGCCTCGGCGTCCGGGTCCAGCGCGGTCAGCGCTCCGCTCAGGCGGTCGGCGATCCGCCGGCTGACCGCCTCGGCCCGTTCGAGGGCCGTGTCGATGTCGTCCCCGATGGGGCGCCGGGACGCGAACCCGTCCGGCTCCGCCGCCGGTTCGGCGGGTGTGCCGTCTGCTGCGGGCAGCGCCACCGCGGCCCGCAGGTGCCGCATCTCCCGCCGTACGCGTCGGCTGCGGGTCAGCGCCTCCGCCAGCAGCTCGGTGGCGAGCTGCCGCTCCTGTTCGGTCCGTACGAGGGTCGCCGCCGTACGCCCGTGCCGCGAGGTCACGCTCGCCAGCTCGGCGTCCACGGCCACGAGGCGGGCCAGGTCCGGCGGCTGGGCCGTCATCGTCAGCTCCCGCTCCACAGTGAGCTGTTCCACCTCGCCGGCCAGCACGATCACCCACGTGGACAGGGCCGAGGTGAGCTCGGTGGCCTCGCGCAGCGCCAGCTGGGACTCGTACTGGACCCGGGTGAGGGCCTCGAGCTCGTCGCTCTTGCGCCGAAGGTCCCGGTGCACGTCCAGCAGTTCTTCCATGCCCTTCTGCGCGGTCTCCATCGCGGCCATCACCGTGTTGCGGACGGCGGGCGGCTGCCGCGTGAGGTCGGGTACCGGCGTGCTCCGCTCCTGCGTCGCCTGCAGCAGCCTGGCGGCGTCCGCGCGCAGCCGCGCCCGCCTGGGGAGCAGTTCACGCGCCTCGGTACAGGCCACGACCACGGCATCCACGAACTCCGCGTCGTCGAGCTTGGCCCCGGCCAGCCGTTCGCTGATGGCCGACTTCTTCAACCCGGTCGGCTCCACCAGGTCGGCCACGGTGAGGCCGGCCTCCTCCACTCTCGTGCGCAGGAAGCGGGCCAGGGCGTTGAACTCCTGCGAACGGTCCCGTAACGGACCGAACTTGCGGCCGGTCCGCCCTGGCGACTTCGCGCCCGTACCGCCTGCATCCCGCGTGCCCAATGTTCCCCCGCAGCCCGTTGTCCGTGGACAACGGCCATTGTTCACGAGGGCGTCGCCCTTGGTCAGCCCGTTCGGGATCGAGGGGTGAGGACAAGGTTCCGGCAGCCAAGGCTGGTGGTGCGGACGGACGGGCCGTCTGCACGACCATCCCGTGGAGGATCCATGAACCGCCCCCAGCGGCAGACCGACCTGCTGGCCTTCATCGCCGTGCTGCTGACCGTCGTCGTCCTGCTCCTCATCGGCGTACCGCCGGAGTCGCTGGCGATCGTCGTCGTCGCCATGGGCGGCCTGTACGGAGCCTGGATGGGCTCAGGGCCTCAGCCCCGGCCCCGGTCCGGTTCCGGACGGGCCGAGGCCGATGACGAGCGCTGATCAGGAGGTCAGCGCTGCGCGGTGATCATGTCGATCAGCCCCTGGGCCGTGTTGTGCTCGGAGTCGATGCCCGGAACCTCGCCGCCTTCGAAAGTGGCGGGTTCCGCGCTGCGCAGGAACATGGCCTGCTCGTACTCGGCGAGCGCGGTCTCGACCTCGTCGGGGTGCGCGGCGAGGGCGTTGCCGAGTTCGGCGCCGTCGTACATGGCCAGGTTGGCGCCTTCGCCGTTCGGGGGCGCGAGGTGGGCGGCGTCGCCGAGCAGGGTGACCCCCGCCACCCGGTCCCACCGGTGCCCGGTCGGCAGGGCGTAGTGGGGGCGCAGGACCGGCGCCGTATCGCTGTCGGTGATCAGCGCGGTGAGTTCCGGCGCCCAGCCGTCGAACTCGCGCGCGATCCGCGCGGTGGCCGCGGCGGCATCGGTGAAGTCAATGGCCGCGAACCAGTCCTGAGGCCTGGTCAGCGCCACGTAGGCGTGCAGGGTGCCGTCGGTTTCCCGGTGCGCGAAGATCTCCCTGCCCGGCGCGGGCGCGATCAGCATCCCGCCGCCGACCGCCTTCGCGGCGGCCGGGTGCCGGGTGTCGGCGTCGAACAGGTACGTCTCGACGAACGACGTGCCGGCGTACTCGGGTGTGGCGCTGGAGAGCAGCGGCCGCACCCGCGACCAGGCGCCGTCCGCGCCGACCAGCAGGCTGGTGACGACGGAGCCGCCGTCGGCGAAGGTCACCTCGTGGCGGCCCGGGCCGAGGGCACGGGTGGTGCTGACCTTGTGCCCCCACCGGACGGTGCCGGCCGGGAGCGAGTCGAGCAGGATCTGCCGTAACGCGCCGCGCTGCACCTCGGGGCGACCGCCCGTGCCGTCGTCGGCCTCGTCGAGCATGACGGTCCCGTCCGGGTCGAGGACCCGCATCGCCTGGTGGCCCTCCAGGACGATGGCCCGGAACTCGTCCATCAGGCCGGCCTCCTCGAGGGCGAGCTGCCCGTTGTGGTCGTGGATGTCGAGCAACCCGCCCTGGGTGCGCGCCGTCGGGGAGGGCTCGGCCTCGTAGACCGCGACCGGGATTCCGTGGACGTGCAGGACGCGAGCCAGAGTGAGCCCGCCGAGTCCGGCGCCGATGATCGTGACGGACATGTGCATGGTGACTCCTGAAGATGGGGGCCGCCCGGTGGGTTGGGACTGGCCGTCTCCGAAACGTTGACGCCCCTCGCCGACAAGCCACCGACACCGAACCGGCAGCCGCCGACAGATACCCGACGGCGGCGCGGACCTGGCCTCACCTGTCGAGGGCCTTGACCACATGGGCGCGTGTCGTACCACCGCCCAGGCGACCGGCACCACCGACGACGCCCAGCTCGGCGCCAGGCCATGCGCCGACGACTCCCCACGCGGTGCCGAGCGGCCCGCCCACGCCGAGCCTCCCGTGGACCAGCACCTCCGGGATGCCGGCCAGGGGCCCAGGCAAGGCAACGTTCCCACTGCCCGGGGAAATGCCGGCCGACCTCCCGGTGGAGCCAGTCGATCTCGGAGCGTCGGGTGGTGGTGACGGCGGCGATGACGATCTCCGACGGTCGAAGTACCGGCACGCCCCGACCCCGCACCCGGACCCCGGACCACCGTGAACGACGAGCGCTGGCCTCCCGTCCGGGTTGCCGCACACCTCCGAATCCACAAGGTTGCCGTCGCCGACGTCGAGCACCGGGAGACCGCGCTCCGCGAGGGGGTGGGCTACACCGGGTCCCTCCCGCACCCCTGGCCCAGCTGGGGCAGCAGCCTGGTGGACGGGTTCAGAGGCCGTCGTAGTCATCCACGCTCGGATCGACGTTCCAACGCCGGGGGAGGTCTGCGTCGCAGAAGACGCAGACGTAGTGGCCTTCTCGCACGATGTTGTGCTCCTGGCAGGTGAGACACCGACGGAAGACCACTGCGTGTGTGAAGCAGCCGGGGCGGTCGAACTCGGCTCGATCCAGTGCCCGTGCGACGGCCGGCCATGAGGAAACGTCCGGGCAGTAGCCGGTCGACTGGTTACTGACCTCGTTCACCGCCCAATGGCCGTCCTCGCTGCGGAAGCCGATTTCGCCGGCGCTCAGCACTCGACCGCCGCTCGCGCAGGCGACGTGTTCGCTGCGGCGTGGGGCCAGCCGCAGGACACCGTCCGTGCCGACAACGAAGGTGAAGGGCTCCTCCAGTTCCTCGGCCGCCCGGCCTGCCACCCAGTCCGCGAAGTCGGCGGCTGACCGGATGGTGGCACCCCCGTCAGCTGCCTGGACGGCGGCGATCACATCCCGAGGCCCGACAAACCGGTAGACCCGTCCCGACGCGCTCACGCCGATCAACGTAGAACACACGGCATCCGCCCGCTCAGAGTTTCGGAGCGCGAACCACAGCGGCCCGGCTTCGAATGAAGCCGGGCCGCTGTGGCGTAGCAGGTACTGCTAGCCGATGGTGAGGAACGTGCTCCAGCCGTCTTCGTCGCGGCCGGTGGGGGCCGCCGATGGCGGCGGCGGTGTCCTTGCCGCCGTCGGAGGCGGCTGCTGTGACAAGGGAGTTCCAGCCCGGCCGCCCTCGAAGAGTCCGCGCTGATCGACGTGTACGACCAGGACATCATGGCTGTCGATCACTTCCGATATGCCGCGGGCGTCGATCGTGTCCGACCCGGCATCCAGATTCCTGCCAAACCACTCGGCAGCCCGCACGGCTCCGCGACCGCATCCCAGAAATCTTTGGGGGTCTCGATCTGTCTACCCCGCAGGTCTAATGGGCTTACCTGTCGACCGCGCGTTGCGGATGATTGTGCTGCGTAGCCCTGCCCTCGACCCAATGCCCGAGCCGCGGTATCCCGAAGTCTGCCCCTCACGGCTACCTTCAAGGGTGAGCGTTGTGGTGCGGGGGTACGCCGGAGCCGACGGGGGTGGGCGGTGGAGCGCGGGGAGCTGATCGCAGGCCGGTATGAGCTGGTCAAGCGGCTCGGGCGGGGCGGCATGGGCGAAGTGTGGGCCGCACGGGACCGCAATCTCCACCGTGACGTCGCACTCAAACTGCTCGATCTTGACGGGGTCGTCCACCCGGAGCTGCCCCAACGGTTCGAGCGTGAGGCAGTTGCCGCCGCCCAGATCAACCACCCGAACGTGGTCGCCCTCTATGACCGAGGCGTCCACGAGGACATGCTCTTCCTGGTCATGGAGAGGGTGACGGGCGCGACGCTCACCGAACACATCCATGCCGAGAGTCCCATGCCCCTGGCGCGCGCCCTGGAGATCGCCGGCGGGATCTGTACGGCGCTGATCGCCGCGCACCAGGCCCACGTCATCCACTACGACATCAAGCCTCACAACGTGATGATCAGCAGGCACGGGCAGGTCAAGGTCGTCGACTTCGGGATCGCGGGATTCATCCAAACCACGTTCACCGTGGCTCGCTCCTCTCAGCTGACTCCGGCGGGCACCCCGGAGTACGGCGCGCCGGAACAGTTCGTCAGCGAGCGCGGGGACGAACGCTCCGACCTGTACGCACTCGGCGGCGTGCTGTTCGCCCTGCTGGGCGGTCGGCCGCCCTTCACCGGTTACAACGGCCTCGCGGTCATGCGGCGCAAGCTCGACGAGGAAGCGCCACGCCTCGATTCGCTCCGCCCCGACCTGCCGCCGGCCGTAACCGTGCTCGTAGCCGAGCTACTCCAGCGGGATCCCGGCCGGCGCCCCCAGTCGGCAGGGCTGGTGCAGGAACGGCTTCAGCAGCTGCAGGCGGCCCTTGACGCCGGTACCGAGGACGCGTTGGCGGTGCGGAGCACGGTGGTGCAGCCGCCACCGGTGCACATGGCTACGATGCCCGACACCCCGCGATCAACCGGGCCGGGCGCTCCGTTCACGATTTCGTGGACAGGGAAAGAGGCCATGGCCACCTACACCGACACCCGGCCGATACGCGTCCCGGTCAGTCGGCTGGTGACTGCGCTGGCCGTGGCGTTGGGGGGTGTCCTCGTCGCGCTCCCGGACGCGTCATTCGAGTTCGGACAGCGCCCCAACGGGTGGGCAATCACATTGCTCTGCTTCGGCGGCGTCGGAGTGTGGGTGCTCGCATTCCTTCTCATGCTCGCCGCATTCAAGGGAACGCACCGCAAGGCCTCCTGGTCCTTGCAGGTCGACCAGGAGGGCATCACGACCACCAGCGCCGCCGACTACAGCAGGCGCGAATACCGGTGGAGTCACCTGCAGAGGTTCACCATCGAAGAGGTCGCTGCGGGCAGGCCCTGGTATCGGTACACCGGACTCCATGTCGAGTACGACAAGGGCGCCCGGCGCTCCGCCAAGAGGCATCGCCCGGCCGGCTGGTCTCCGTCGTACCCGGGGGAGACCCTGATCGACCGCAAGGACGGGATGGTTCCGGTCTGCGTCCTCGGGCCGATGACGGATCGCCAGCGGGCGCAGCTGAATGAAGCCCTTACCCGATACGGTCATTTGTGAGAGTGCCGGTCCTGTCCGGCCGTCCTGTTGTTGCTGTTGCTGCTGTTGTGGCGGTGACGTCACTCGCCCATGACGCCCTTCACCATCACCGCGGTCACCTCCGTAGGGCGGGACGCGCTCGGCGCCGGTGCCGCCGCCGCGATGGCGCAGGTAGCCTGCGTGGATGGAGCGGATTCAGCGGGTCGCCGGTGCGGTCGTCGGCTCAGCGGTGGGGGACGCCCTGGGTGGCCCGTTCGAGTTCGGCTCCCCGGGAGCGTTCTCCGCGCGGTTTCCCGTGCCCGGTGCCGCCGGCGAGATGGGCGGAGGGGGCGGCTGGGATCCGGGCGAGGCCACTGACGACACGCAGATGGCCGTCCTGGTCGCGGAGTCCCTGCTGGAGCGGGGCGGACTGGACCTGCCGGACGTCTTCGCCCGCTTCCAGCGGTGGGCGGCGTCGGAGCCCAAAGACATCGGTTTGCAGACCGAAGACGTCCTGACCAACGGCATGCCCTGGGACCTCGCCGCCGCGATCCACTTCCAGACCAACCGGCGAGCGGCGGGAAACGGCTCCCTGATGCGGGCAGCGACATCCGCGGTCTACTTCGCGTCCGCCGGACAGGAAGCCACCATGGACGCGGCCCGCCGCATCGCTGCCCTCACCCACGGCGACCGCGCGGCCTGGGAAGGCACCGCGATCTTCCACGAACTCGTTCGTGTCACCTTCGAAGACACCGACCCCCTCGCCGCGCTCCCGCACATCCTGCCCCTTGTGCACCCCGACCACCGCGGCCGCTACGCCACGGTCCTTGCGCCCGACTGGCACCCCGATCAGGCGACCGAGTTCAACGGTGCCGTCTGGCCGTGCCTGGGCTCCGCCGTCTGGGCCCTGCGCACCACTGCCGGCTTCGAAGACGCGATACGCGCGGCGATCGACCTCGGCGGTGACACGGACACGGTCGCCGCGGTGACCGGAGGCCTGGCGGGGGCCTACTACGGGCTGGATGCGATCCCCGCCCGCTGGACCGAGCCGCTCCATGTCCCGCTCCCGGGATTCGACGGACGGGTGCTGCACCTGGAGGATCTGTTCCACCTCGCACACCGCCTCGGAGGCTGAACCGGCGCTCGCTGCCCTTGGCACCGGCGGCGCGCAGTCCTTCGTACGTGTCCGCATCGATCAGGAATCGAGAAGCGCGGTGCGCGGAGCCGCTCTAGCCTGCTCGCTATGGACATCACCATTCACACCACCTCGCTTCCGCACGACGACCCGGACGCGTCGCTCGCCTTCTACCGCGACGTCCTCGGCTTCGAGGTCCGCAGCGATGTCGGGCAGGGCAAGATGCGCTGGATCACGGTCGGCCCGGTCGGTCAGCCGGGCACGTCGATCCTCCTGGCGCCGCCCGCCGTCGATCCCGGGATCACCGAGGACGAGCGCCGCACGATCACCGAGATGATGGCCAAGGGCACCTACGGCTGGATCCTGCTGGCCACCCCGGACCTCGACGCCACGTTCGAGAAGGTGCAGGCCGGGGACACCGAGGTCGTCCAGGAGCCGACCGAGCAGCCGTACGGTGTCCGCGACTGCGCGTTCCGCGACCCCGCCGGCAACCTGGTCCGCATCCAGGAGGTGCGCTGAAGTGAAAGTGGAAGACGAAGGGGGAGGGTGCTCATGTGCAAGCCCGAATGGCGGCGTGCGCGCGTCCAGGCGCAGCGCCTGGCTGATTTCGCGCGGTTGCGTCGCGTCCGCGACCGGATCGACAGGGAACACGCGCAGCCGCTGAACGTGGAGGCGCTCGCCCGTGATGTGAACATGTCCGCCGGGCACCTGAGTCGGCAGTTCCGGGCTGCCTACGGTGAGTCGCCGTACGCGTACCTGATGACGCGCCGCATCGAGCGGGCGGCGGCGCTGCTGCCGCGGGGCGACCTCAGCGTCACCGAGGTCTGCTTCGCGGTCGGCTGCGCGTCGCTGGGGACGTTCACCACCCGCTTCACCGAGCTGGTCGGCATGTCGCCCGGGGTCTTCCGGCGCCAGGCGGCGGCCGGCCATGCCGGTGCTCCGGGTACTGCCCGTGCCCGTGGTGCGGCGTCGGCGATCAAGGTGGAGGGGATGCCGGCGTGCGTGGCGAAGCAGGTCTCAGGGCCGGTCAGGAATCGAGAAGCACCGGCGGCCGCGCAGCTCCTAGCGTGATGGTCATGGGAACCACCGCTTCCACCGGGCGGCCGGATTCCGCGGTGAGCCGGCAGAACCAGAGGAGACGGATCATGAAGTTTCGGGCCCACGTCGAGCCACCCGAGCCCATGCGGGGCCTGGAGGTTCCGCCCGATGTGGTGGCAGCGCTCGGCGGGGGTGCGCGGCCGCCGGTGACGATCACGGTCAACGGACATTCCTGGAAGAGCCGCGTCGCCATCATGCGAGGCCGTCACCTGCTCGGCCTCAGCAACGCCAACCGGCAGGCCGCGGGCGTCGCGATCGGCGAGGAGGTCGAGGTCGAGCTGGAGCTCGACACCGAGCCGCGCGTCGTCGTCGAGCCCCCGGACTTCGCCCGGGCCCTGGACGAGGACCCGGTCGCGCGCGCCGCGTACGACAACCTCGCCCATAGCCGCAAGCGCGAGCATGTGCGCGCCGTCGAGAGTGCGAAGAAGCCCGAGACTCGACTGCGGCGCATCGAGAAGGCCATCGCCACTCTGCGCGGCTGACATCCGAAAGCAAAGACTCCGCCGGCACTGCAATCGCCGTGCGGAGGCCTGACCCTGCCCAATTCCTTCTGAAGGGACAAGTGTGTCGAAGCGACTCATGACCGGTCTGTACTGGTTCCTGGCCTTTGAGTTCGCGCTGGGCGCGGTGACCAAGTACTGGCCGGGCGACACGGTGTTCAGCTCGGCGTACTCCGTGAAGTTCGTCGATTGGGGTTACCCGTCATGGATGCGCTTCGTGGTGGGTGCCCTGGAAGGTGCGGCCGCCGTCCTGCTGGTGATCCCGAACAAGCGGACGCGCTTCCTGGGTGCCGCGACGCTGATGTTCGTGCTCACCGGCGCGGTCACCACCCACATCGTCAATCACGATCCGGCGGGGGAGAGTTGGGCCGCGCCGGCCCACCTCCTCGTCATGGGCGTCCTCGCCCTGGCCAATTGGCCTGCCGACTGGCGAGACCTCCTGCGGGCTCCTGCCGCGCGGACAGCCGCCCGAACACCGCGTCCGTCCGTCGAATCGCAATGACAAGGGTGCAGCCCCGGTGACCGCGTCGGGGCGGGTCGGCTCAGGCCGGGATCTCCGCCGCTTCGTGGAGTCGGGTCAGCAGTGCCATCAGCTGCGCTTGCTCATCCGGGGTGAGTGGCGCCAGCAGTTCGGCGTTGGCGGCTTCGGCCAGTGCTCCGCAGCGGGCGAGGACGGCCTTGCCCTCCGGGGTGACGGTGACGGCGTTCTTGCGGCGGTCGGAGGGGTGGGGGGTGCGCAGGACGAGGCCCTCCTGCTGGAGGTGGTTGAGGATGCCGACCATGTCCTTGGGGTCGACGGCCAGCCGGCGCCCCAGGTCGGCCTGGGTGACGGGCCCGTACTCGGCCGCCGCGGCCAGTACCGCGTGGTGCATGAGCTTCAACCCCTCCGCGGCGATCGCGTCGGCGACCATGCCCCGGCCGCGCGCCGCAACACGGCCGACGAGCCACGTCGGCAGGGACTGGATGCGCTGGAGGTCCGAGGGGTCCGAGGTCATGTGCTCAGCCTATCCAAAAGTCATTGGACTTCCCAACGGTATCCGTCCTATCGTTGGGGCATCCAATGAGTTCGGATCGGGGAGGTCCTGTGCTGCGCATTCGCCATGAGGTCAACGGTGGACCCGAAGTGCTGTTCGCCGAGGAGGCCGACCGGCCGGAGGCGGGGGCCGGGGAGGTGTTGATCCGGGTCGAGGCGGTCGGGGTGACCCTGCCCACCGTGCGCAAGGTGCGGGAGGGCAGCGAGCCGGTGCCGTTCGGCGGCGAGGTCGCCGGGGAGATCGTCGCCCTGGGTGCGGGAGTCACCGCCTTCGGCGTCGGAGACCGCGTCACCGGGCTGTGCTTCGCCCACGCCTACGCCGAGTTCGCGGTCCTGAACGCCGCCATGACGTCCCCGATCCCGGATGGCGCGAGCGCCGTGGAGGCGGTCGCGCTGGTCCGCAGCGGGCTGGTGGCGCGCGGCGCGTATGAGGCTGCGCGAATGGAGCCCGGCGAGTCGGTCCTGGTCACGGCGGCGGCCAGCGCAGTGGGCACGCTCGCCCTCCAGTACGCCAAGGCCGGTGGGGCGGCACGCGTCGTCGCCGCCGTCAGCCGCGCCGACAAGGCCGACTTCGTCCGAGGGCTGGGTGCCGACGAGGTCGTCCTCTACGAGGACGCCGACTGGGGAGCCCCGTACGACGTGATCCTCGACGGCGTCGGCGGCGACCTCCTCGGCCCCGCCGTACGGGCCCTGGCGACGGGCGGCCGACTGGTGGCCTTCAGCTCCGGCGGCGGCACGGTGGAGGCGTACGAACTCCTGGTCCGCGGCGCCTCGATGATCGGCTTCCAGATGCGGGCCATCGCCGTCGGCAAGCCCGAACTCTACGCCCGCTGGCTGCGCGAGCTCTGGCAGCTGCGCGGCGCGGGCACCCTGCGCACCGCCGTACACGCGGAGATCCCCCTCGCCGACGCCGCCCGCGCCCACGCCCTCATCGAGCAGCGCCGTAACCTCGGCAAGATCGTCCTCGTCCCTTAGGAGCCATCCGGCCGATCACCTCCGCAAGGGCGGTACGGTCCCGGTCTGCTTCCTCGGACCGATGGCGGTCCAGCAGCGGGCGATGCTGAGATTAACCCTGACCCCCTACGGTCATTTCAGCTGCGGCGCGCGGTGACTTGCAGGCGACGAGCACGCAGATGCGGCCGGATGCTTAGAAGGCCGCGGTCCTCCTTGCTTGCAGGTTGGGCAGGCGCGGTCGAAGTCGATGGCCAGCCCCGTCTCTGCGCATGGGGTATCGGGACAGTCTCGCGGCGCCCGTACCAGGCCCACCGCGACGCCGCCCGCATTGGAAACGAGGACCGTTGGACCGGCGCGTGCCCGCGGGCGCCGGGTGTGTGTGACGCCTCGCTGCGGTAGGTCATTTAGTGATCAAGATCGCCGATTGCCGGGAAGGCCAGGGGGATCCGGGGCGACTGGTGGGTGAGTTCCGTCGAGCTGTCCTGCTCGTTCCCGTCACCGACGCTGCCGGTGGTCTGATGTCGGCCGTGTCGGGCGGGATTCGTTGGTTCTACGCCTTCACCGACGAGGAGGCGTTGTTCCGGTTCGCCCAGGCCCGTGGGCAGGGCGGCCGGGAGTGGCCGTACCTGGCGGTCCTCGGCGCCCGCCTGGTCGATGTGGTCGTTCCGCAGGTCGACGGGCCGGCAGGGGTGGCGGTGAACGTGGCCGACGCCGACGGCTCGATGCTCTTCCCGCCGGTCGCGGGGATCGTCCCCGAAGCCTGTGCAGTCGACGTCGTCGACGGCCGGGCCACCGACGGGGCGGCTGTCTGATGGCGGGCGAAGGGGACCTGGAGGTCTCGCCGGCCGCGGTCGCTTCGATCCAGATCGGCCTGCGGGCGGCGATAGCGGAGTTGCGGGAGTCCGGCGATGCGGCCGGCGCCTCGCAGGGTGCGGGCTTCGAGAACCTGTCGATGACGGGGATGGAGACAGGGCACACGGGACTGGCCACGGTCTTCGAGGACTTCTGCGAGCGCTGGGAGTGGGGCGTACGCGCCCTGATCCAGGACGCCTCCACCTTGGCGGGGAACCTGGGCATCGCCGCGGGGTTGATGTGGGAGGAGGACCAGTACATCCAGGGCACGTTCAAGGTGGCTGCGAACGCCGCGTACGGCAATCCGCACGCCACCGAGGACGAGATCGAGCAGAAGTCCTGGGGCGACATCTTCAGCGCGGACGTGTACAAGCCGGACTACAGCGCCGAGTTGTTCGAGAAGGGCGCGCAGGACATCAAACAGACCTGGTCGGACACCAAGGACACGGTGACCAACACCGGCAAGATCGGTTCGCTGAAGGACCTGCTGGACCAGGCGAAGGGCGACGGGGGCGGTAACTGATGGGCTGGCGCGACTACATACCCGACTCGGTCGAAGACGTTGCCGAGGACGCCGTCGAGGGGGTCGGCGACGCCATCGAGTGGGCCGGTAACAAGACGGCCGACCTGGCGAAGGAAGTCGGCCTCGACGATGCGGGCGACTGGATCCGGGAGAAGAGCCGCTCGGCCGCCAACCGGCTCGGCGCGGATGTGGAGGAACTCGAACTCGGCCAGACCGAGGACCCGAAGAAGCTCGTCTACGGCAGCCCTTCGAAGATCCGTGAGCAGGTCGCCCACCTGAACGACGTCAGGAAGGCCTTCGAATCCGTCGGCAACGGCCTGAAGAGTCTCACCCGGCCCGACGGGCTCAAAGGCGACACCGCCGACGCGGTCCGTGATTCCGTCGCGAAGGAGCCGCCGCGCTGGTTCAAGGCCGCCGACGCGTTCCGCAAGGCGGCACGCCATGGGCCGTTTTGCCGAGACCGTCGAATGGGCCCAGGGCAAGGCCAAGGAGGCCCTCGACGACTACAACAAGGCCAAGAAGGCCTCCGAGGACGCCCGCACGGCCCACAACAAGCTGGTCAAGGAATACAACGACGCGTACGAGGCGAAAAAGGAGACCCTGCCGCCCCGCCCGGGAGACGACTACCCCGACCCGGGCAAGGCGATGGCCACAGCCGCGCAGGACAAGCTCGACAACGCCCGCAAGCAGCGCAACGAGGTCGCCGAGGCCACCACCACGGCCGTCCGCGAGGCCCTTGCCGCCGCCCCACCCAAGCCCTCCTACACCGAGCAGCTCAACGACGGACGGATCTACTTCGAACTCGCCGGAACCCACCTCCTGGGCGGTGTCGTCAAGGGCACGGCCGGCGTCGTCAACTTTGCGAGCGCCCTGAATCCGTTCGGCCTGTACAACATGACGCACCCCGCCGAGTACGCGACGAACCTGAACTCGACAGCCGCGGGTCTGCTTACCATGGCCAACGACCCCTGGGGCGCGGGCAAGCAGATGCTCAGCGAGTTCATGAAGGACCCCTCCGAAGGCATCGGCAAGCTGATCCCCGAACTCATCGGCTCCAAGGGCGCCGGCGCCTTCAAGAAGGTCAGCTCCGCTGCCAAGCACGTGGATGATGCCGCCGGTGCCGCACGAACACGCCAGCGGGTGGACGACGCCCCACACGGTACCCACAACACCCCTGACGGCGAGCGCAACAAGGCCGGCGACCCGGTGGACCTCGCGACGGGCCGCATGTTCCTGCCCCAGACCGACTTCGAGCTCCCCGGCATCCTGCCGCTGGTCTTCACCCGCCGCACCGAATCCGGCTGCCCTGTCGGGCGCTTCCTTGGGCCGGCCTGGACGTCCACGGTCGACGAGCGTCTGGAGATAGACGAAGCCGGCGTCATCCACGTGACCGCCGAAGGCCTGTTGATCGCGTACCCGCACCCGGCCCCCGGCGTGCCCACCCGGCCGGACAAGGGCAGAGCCCGCACCTTGCTGGCCCGCGGCGCCGACGGCGACTACACGGTCACCGAGCCCGATAGCGGCCTGATCTTCCACTTCACCGGCCCCTCCGGCAGCGAACCGGGATGTGACGGCGAAGCCTGGCTGTCCGCCATCACCGAACGCAACGGCCACGCCATCACCATCGACCGCGACGAGGACGGCCTGCCGCTGGCCCTGGTGCACTCGGCGGGCCAGCGGGTGAACGTCACCGTCGTGGACGGCCTGGTCGCCGGGCTGTCCCTGGCCGGCGCGGGCGAGGGCGGCCAGGACCTGCCCCTGATGGGCTACGGCTACGAGGACGGCAACCTCACGGCGGTCACCAAGCCGTCGGGCGCCACCACCCGCTTCGTCTACGATGACCGCCGCCGTGTCATCGCCTGGATCGACTCCAACGGAAGCCGCTACGACTACGTCTACGACGACCGTGACCGCGTCGTGGCGGAGGGCGGCGAGGCGGGCCACATCCAGATCACCCTGTCGTACACCGAGCCGGACCCGCGGACGGGCCACCACACCACCACTCTGACCACCCCCGACGGGCACGCGACCCACCACCTGTTCGGACCTGGCTGCAGGCTTCTGGCGATCACCGACCCGCTCGGCCACACCACCCGCTTCACCTACGACCCGCGCGGCAACCTGCTCTCGCGTACCGACCCCCTGGGCCTTATGACCGTCTTCTCGTACGACGAGGAGGGTCGCGTCGTACGCGCCGTCCGCCCCGACGGCAGCGAACTGCACACCGTACGCGGCCCGTTCGGGCTGCCCGTGGAGGTCTTCGCGCCCGACGGCGCACGCATGCTCCACGAGTACGACGAGCGCGGCAACCGTACGGCGGTCACCGACCCGGCTGGCGCCACCACCCGTTACACATACGACCACGCGGCCCGCCTCACCTCGCTCACCGACGCCGCCGGGGCCACGACCCACGTGGTGTGCGACGCGGCGGGGCTGCCCGTGGCGGTGACCGATCCGTCCGGCGCCGTGACCCGCACGGAGCGGGACGCCCTCGGCAGGCCGGTCCGCATCACCGATCCGGCGGGCGGCGTCACCCGCCTGGAATGGGACGCCGACGGGCAGCTCGCCCGCCGTACCGACCCCGACGGAGCCATGGAGTCGTGGACGTACGACGGCGAGGGCAACCTGCTCTCCCGTACCGATGCGGCCGGTGGGGTCACCCGCTTCGAGTACACCCACTGCGACCTGCCGGTCTCCCGCACCGGACCTGATGGCGCACGCTACGAATTCGAGCACGACTCTGCGCTGCGCCTCACCAGCGTCACCAATCCGCATGGACTGGCCTGGACGTACACGTACGACGCGGCCGACAACATCGTGTCCGAGACGGACTTCGACGGCCGCACCCTCACCTACCGGCTGGACGCCGCGGGCCGACTGGCCGCCCGCGTCGACGCGCTCGGCGGGACCATCGCGTTCGAACGCGACCAGCTCGGCCAGGCGGTCCGCAAGGACGTCGACGGGCGGGTGACGACCTACGCCTACGACAGGGCCGGACGCCTACTGGAGGCGGCCGGACCGGACGGGGAGCTGCGCTACCAGTACGACCGTCGCGGACGCACCAAGACCGAGCTGGTCGACGGCCGCCCCATCACCTACGCCTACGACGCCGTGGGCCGCCGCACGCGCCGCACCACACCCACCGGGCACGTCACGTCTTACGCCTACGGCGCCGACGGGCAGGCCCGGCGCCTCACCACCGGCGGGCAGCGCGTCGACTTCACCCACGACGCCGCCGGCCGCGAGCTGGCCCGCGTCTTCGGCGACGCGGTCGCTCTGACCTCGGCCTGGGACGAGGCCGGACGGCTCTCCGAGCAGAACATCACCGCCGCAGGGCGCGCCGTCAACAGCCGCGCCTACAGCTACCGCGCCGACGGTCATCTGACGTCCGTCGTGGACCGGCTGTCTGGCACCCGCACCTTCGACCTTGACCGGGCGGGCCGGGTGACCGCCGTCCACGCCGAGGGCTGGACGGAGCAGTACGCCTACGACGAAGCGGGCAACCAGACCTCGGCGTCCTGGCCCTCCGGCCACCCCGGCGGCGAGGCCACCGGGCCGCGCGCGTACACCGGCACCAGCCTCACCCGCGCCGGAGGCGTCCGCTTCGAGTACGACGCTCTCGGCCGCGTCACCCTGCGCCAGAAGACCCGCCTCTCCCGCAAGCCGGACACCTGGCGCTATACGTAAGACACAGAGAATCGCCTCACCCATGTGACCACGCCCGACGGAACCCGCTGGAGGTACCGCTACGACCCGCTGGGCCGCCGCGTCGCCAAGCAGCGGCTGGCGGCCGGCAGCGAGAGCGTGGTCGAGGAGATCCGGTTCACCTGGGACGGTCTGACCCTGTGCGAACAGACCAGCCATCAGCCGGACCAGCCCCACACGGTCGCCCTCACCTGGGACTACCGCGGCGACGTCCCCCTGGCCCAGACCGAGCGCATCCTCACGGCCGACGAACGCCAGGATGAGATCGACCGCCGGTTCTTCGCCATCGCCACGGACCTCATAGGCACTCCCACCGAGCTGATCGACGAATCCGGCGACATCGCCTGGCGCTCCCGGGCCACCCTGTGGGGCACGACCGCCTGGGCCCGCGACAGCACCACCTACACCCCGCTCCGCTTTCCGGGCCAGTACTACGACCCCGAAACCGGCCTCCACTACAACCTCTTCCGCCACTACGACCCGGAAAGCTACACCTCCCCGGACCCCCTCGGCCTGGCCCCCGCCTCGAACCCTGTCGCGTACGTGTCCAACCCGCACAGCGGGAGCGACCCGCTGGGCCTCATGCCCAAGTACACGAAGGAGGAGAAGGCCAGGCAGAAGGCGGACAAGATCGTGGACGACGTCATCCAGAAGGCGAAGAACGGCGAGATCAACAAGCATGCCACCTACCACGGGGACACCGGGCACGGCTTCAGCGACGAACGAGTCGTGGAGATCCTGAAGGACCCGGGACGCCGTTTACCAGTCGACGGGCCAGTCAAAGAATTTCATCTTCCGGAAGGACAATGACATTGCCGTGGTCTACGGTCCCGGTGCCAAGCAGGGGCAGGCCGTCACGGCGTACGGAGAGTCGGGTATCAAGGGCGACTCTGGTGCGAGGGCGCTCGGCGGCAGTCCGTCAGACCCCGGCAAACCGGTGACCCACGAGGACATCGTGGAGGGCAGGATTCCCGGCAAACAGGGGAATATGGCGCCAGGAGTGCAGATCAGATGAGGCAAAGGTGGACATGAGGCTTTCATTCGATGGTGAGTGGCAGGCAGTGGTGACGGACGATCCGCTGCCCCTCACCCCCCGCTTCACAGGCGACTCCGTGCGCGTCGTGCAGTACGCGGACGTGAAGGAGCGTGAGCAGTGGCTCCTGGACACGTTCGGCAGCCAGGACTGGCTGTGGGACACCCCTGACGTCTTCCGATTCGATCCGGCCCAGCGAAATCTGGTCGGGGCCGAGTTGCAGCTGCCAGGAGAGACTGCTTCCGCCGAGGACGCCGCCCGAGTCCCCGTGACGCCCGCGGTACGTCCGGGCGGACTCCGGGCTGACGAAGTCCGGGACTTCCGGCACGAGATCACCACCGTCCTGTGCCGCGCTCCCGGGGACACCGTGCTCACCTGCCTGCGTGACCTTGACGTCCTCGACGAGCCGCTGGATGCCCGCATCGGCATCGCCCCCGACCTGGCGCTTCTTGTCCAGCACGGCACTATCGTCGGATGGAGCCTCACCGACCCGGTCCGGTACCTGACGATCACGTTCGCCGACCCTGACCCCCACCCGCCGTCCCCGACGGTCCGTCGCCTGCTCACCGAATGCCTGGACCTGACCACCGAGCCCTTGCTCGAAGAGGTGGAGGACGGCGATCCGGTAGCTCTGGCCCGGCTCCAGTCCGCCGACGAGGCCCTGCGTGATCAGCGCGAGGACCGTCACCGCGTTGACGCTCTGCGCGAGTTGACCGCCAACATCGTTGATATCTATGGGAACTGGTGATCGACGTTATGCGGGCGGGATTCCCCGCAGCGCGGCCACCCGGCTCCAGGTCTACAGGATGGATGAGCCATCAGTCACCGCAGTACTCACCGTCGATGGCAGCTGGACCGTGACGTCGGACGAACCCCTGTCCAATCGCACCCGGCTTCGTGTTTCCGCGACTTCCGTGTGTGCATCGCGCCGTACGCGGGCGTGAAGGGGCGCGAGTGGTTCCAGCTCGACACCTTCGGCAGTCAGGACTGGTTGTGGGAGACGCCCGTCGAGTTCCGCTTCGATCCGGCGAGCCGTGGCCATGGAGCTGTGCCGTGCTCCGGGGGCACCGTGGTGACCTGCCTGCGCATCGTCGGTATCGTCGTGGGCTGGAGCCTCACGGGTCCTGTGCGCTAACTGACCAGCGGCTTCGCTACTCTTGACCCGGCTCCGCCCGCCCCGGGCACTCGTCTCCTGTTTACCCGTGCCTGGACCTGGTCACCTCGTTGTGGCTCGAGGTGGTGAGAGACCGGAACGCGGTAGCCGTGACCGAACATCGGGCCGACGCCCTGCTCGGCCTCTTCGCGGAACTCGTCGAAGACTACGGGTGAGCATGAACCTGGCATTCGACGGCGGTTGGCGCGCAACCGTGACGGACGAACCGCTGCTCATCACCCCCCGCGTCACGGGTGACTCGCTGTGCCTCGTGCCAGTACGCGGACCGGAAGGAGCGGGAGCGGTTCGTCCTGGATACCTTCGGCAGTCAGGAGTTCTTGTGGGACTTCCCTGACGTCTTCCGGTTTCGACAAGAACAGCCGGCGGCTGGTGGGGGCTGAATTCCAGGTGCCGTGCACGTCCTGCATGCGCGCGAGCACCGCCCGCGTTTCCACTTGCCTGCGCTCCGTCCCGGCGGGCTCCGCGCGGGCGAGGTCCAGGACTTCCGGCACGAGATGTGCCTGGTTCTGTGTCGTGTTCCCGGGGGCACGTGCTGACCTGTCTGCGTGACCTCGACGTCCTGGACGAGCCGATGGGAGCGAGCATCGGGATCGCCCCCGACGTGGCGCTCCCGGTCCAGCACGGCGCCGTCGTCGGCTGGAGCCTGACGGGTCCGGCGCAGTACCTGACCACCCGCTACACCGGCCCGGACCCCGGCCCGCCGCCACCTGCCACCCCGCTGGCTGCTCACCGAATGCCTGGACCGCGTCACCGATCCGCTGATCTACGCCGTGGAGGACCAGGGTCCGGCGGCCCTGGCCCGGCTGCGGGCCGTCGACGCGGCCCTGCGCGATCAGCGCGAGTACCGGCACCGGGCCGGTGCCCTCGCCGCGCTGATCGCCAACCTCGTGGACACCGGAAGACCCCGCCAAGCACGGCTGCACGGAAGTCCGGCGGGAAAGGCCTTGCGCAATGGTCAAGAAGTGTTGACCATTGAGGCATGTCGACCGATGATCTTCCCGAGGCACTCCACGTCACCACCGACGAGCAGCTACGCGCCGTTTCCAACCTCACGCGTCACCGGATCATGGCCGTGCTCCGCTTCGAGCCCGCGACGATCACGCAGATCGCCGAGCGAGTGGGCCTCGCGAAGGGGAGTTCCAGCTACCACGTACGGACGCTCGAACGGGCCGGCCTGGTGAAGGTGGTGCGCACGCGGAAGGTCCGGGGGGTCACCGAGCGGTACTACGCCATGGCCGCGCGGTCGATCGTGCTGCCGGATCCGGGCGAGGGAGGCCCGGACGTGCTCATGCGGCATGCGGTGGCGGACCTGGAGGCAGCGCCGGTGGACGGCGAGCGGCACGTGCGCATGGCGCATCTGCGACTCACCGAGGAGCAGTTCGCGGAGCTGGGCGCGCGGCTTGAGGCACTGGCGGACGAGTACCGGGAGCTGTCCGATCCGTCGCTGCCGGACGCGTCGCTCGTCTTCGCGCTGTTCCACCCGGCATCGGGCAAGCAGACAGAAGGGGAAGCCAAGTGAGCTCAGGCGTCCGGAAGTTGCCGGCCGGGTTCGGGCGGCTGTGGACCGCGCAGACGGTGTCCTCGCTCGGTGACGGGGTGACGCATGCCGCGCTGCCGCTGATCGCGTTGACGTTGACGCGGGATCCGATGGCGCTCGCCGTCGTCACGGCCGCCGGAACCCTGCCGTGGCTGCTCTTCGGGGTGCTCGGCGGTGCGCTGGTGGACCGCTGGGACCGCCGGCGCACGATGTGGGTCACGGACGCGGCGCGTGCGGTGCTGCTCGCGATACCGGCGGCAGCGGCCGCACTCGACGTGCTGAGCATTCCCCTGCTCGCGGCCGTCGCCTTCCTCCTCGGCCTCGGCGGACTCTTCTTCGACACGGCCGCCACCGCCTACCTGCCGGACCTGCTCGGCCGCGACCCCGCGCTCCTGGAGCGCGCCAACTCCCGCCTGCGCGGCACCCAGACGGCCGCGTCCGGCTTCGCCGGGCCGCCCGCGGGCAGTGCGCTGCTCGCGCTCGGGCGGATGGTCCCGCTGCTCGCCGACGCGGTCTCGTTCGCGCTCTCCGCCCTGCTCGTACGGTCGCTGCCCGTCGCACCCCGGCCCGTACCGCAGGCCCGTGAGTCGCTGCTGCGGCAGGCGCGGGCCGGCGCCTCGTACGTGTTCCGGGATCAGCTACTGCTCGGGCTCGCGCTGCGTCCGGCGGTCGGGAACATCGCCTTCCTCGCCGTGGAGACCGTACTGGCCCTCTTCGCGCACGACCGTCTCGGCATCGACACCTTCGGCTTCGGCCTGCTCCTCACGGCGGAGGCCACCGGCGGTCTGCTCGGCGCGGGCATCGCCTCCTTCCTCGGCCGGCGACTCGGCACCGGTACCGCGCTGACCTGCACGGCCGCAGTCGAGGGACTCGCCATCCTGGGCCTCGCCGCCGCCCCGAACCCGTACGTCGCCGGCCTCGCGCTCGCCGTCTGCGGCGCGGGCATGGGCGCCACGATGGTGCTCGGCCCCTCCCTGCGACAGGCGATCGTCCCCGCGCACCTCATGGGCCGGGTGGCCTCCACCTCCCGCATGCTCGCCATGTGCGCCGCCCCGTTCGGCGCCTTCCTCGGCGGCTGGCTGGCCACCACCCAGGGCGTACGCACCCCGCTCTACGCCGCCGCCGGCCTCCTCCTCACCATGACCGTCGTCACGGCGACCATGACCGGCAACCGCCGGGTCGAGGCGGCGCTGCGTGCCGCCGCCCCCGCCGATGCTGCAGATCACCCGGATCCCCGGGACCCCGCCCGGGAACGTGCCGTTTAGCGGCAGGGGGCGCTACGGCTGCGCGCTCGGGGTCAGCACCACGAAGTCGGCGTTCGACGGGTCGAGGCAGACGGCCAGCCGGCCGACCCCCTCGGCGTCCGCCGGCCCCATCTGCACGCTGCCGCCGTTCTCGGTGACCTTGGCGACCGCGGCATCGCAGTCGGTCACGTTGAAGACCGGGTGCCAGTAGGGCCGGCCGTTCGCGAGGGCGAGGTCCTCCCCGGGAACCTCCATCAGACCGCCGTGCATCCGCGCTTCGGGGAGTCCGGCCGGGGTGATCAGGGAGTACGTGCCCCCGCCGCCCGGCAGCTCCATGTCGCTGAACCGCCAGCCGAGGACACCCCCGTAGAACTCCTTGGCGGCTGCCGCGTCGCTCGTGTACAGCTCCGTCCAGGACAGCGAGCCCGGCTCGTCCACCAGCTCGACGCCCTTGTTCGTCCCCGGCTGCCAGACGGCGAACTGGCCCCCCAGCGGGTCGCTGTACTGCGCCATCCAGCCCCACCCGTCGAGATCCCTCGGCGCCACCCGCACCGTCCCGCCGGCCTTCTCGACGGCCCGGGTGGTGGCCGCCGCGTCCGCGACGCTGTAGTAGATCATCCAGGCCGGGCGCGCGCCCTCCTCGGTGAGCTTGCCGAGTCCGGCGACGACCTTCCCGTCCTTCCGGAACATGCCGCCTTCCATGTCCTCGGCCTCGCCCATGGACTCGTACTCCCACCCGAACACGGCCCCGTAGAAAGCGGCGGCGGCGGGGACGTCCGGGGCGCCGAGGTCGAGCCAGCAGGGGGAGCCGGGGACGAAGTCAGTGGTGATCATGGTGATTGCCCCTTCGTGGATCGGTTACGACCTCAGCGTGGCACCGGGCGCCCGGGCCCGCCCGTCGATCGACGGCCCCCGCTCCTGGTTTGTCCGCCGGGAGGGCGGGCTGTCGCGCCCATACAGGGCAAGGCCGCAAAGGCCCCAGGACGGAGGCCCCACCATGTCGACAAGCACACTCATAGCGGTCGTGGCGGCCGCGGTGGTCGTGGTGATCGCTCTCACCATGCTCCTGTTGCTCCTCGCGCGGCGGCGGCACCTCCGCAGGCAATTCGGCCCGGAGTACGAGCGCACGGTCGCGGAGAAGGGCGGCGCGCTCGCCGCCGAGCGGGAACTGCGCGACCGCGAGCAGCGGCACGACCGGCTCGACATCCAGGAACTCCCCACCGAGCGGAGGCGCGAGTACACGCAGGAGTGGAGCAGTGTCCAGGAGCACTTCGTGGACCGCCCGGCCGGCTCCGTGGACGAGGCCGACGACCTGGTGACGCGGCTGATGAGGGAGCGCGGCTACCCGACCGAGGGGTACCGGGGAGCCGTCCGTGACCTGTCGGTCGAACACGGCCGGACGCTGGAGCACTACCGGGCCGCCCACGACGTCAGGATGCGCAGCGAGGAGGGACGGGCGACGACGGAAGAACTCCGCGGGGCGATGGTGCACTACCGCGCCCTGTTCGAGGAACTGCTCACTGATCAGAGGAGCCGGTGACATGCGGACCCACGACGACGACACAGAGGGGACGGGACCCGCCCTGACCACGGAAGACCTCGCGCACCCGGATCGGGCGGGCGACGGGGAGACGGCGCGGGAGACGGCAGGGGAGACGGCAGGGGAGAGGGAAGAGGGAACGGAGGCGAACGTACCGGTCTACCCCGGTGAGGCGACCGGCGCCGCCATGCCCGGCGACGAGGACGCCACCGGCAACGGCGAGGAGTCCGAGGCCCGCGCCCCGGTCCAGCAGGACGAGGGGGGCGAGGAGCAGCCACTGCTCGCCACCGGGGAGGCGGAGCGCTACCGCACCGCCTGGAGCGAGATCCAGGTCCGCTTCGTCGACGACCCCCGGGAAGCGGTCACGTCGGCGGACGCCCTGGTGGCCGAGGTCATGCAGAACCTCGCCGGGACCTTCGCATCGCACAAGCAGGAACTGGAGGGCCAGTGGCAGAGCGGTGAGCACGTGGCGACGGAGGACCTGCGGCTGGCCCTCCAGCACTACCGCTCGTTCTTCAACCGCCTGCTGAAGACCTGAACCGAAGCCCCGGGACCTCCCAGCCGCCATCCACCCTCACGGAGGCAGCGTCATGAACAGCCGTCCGCGTCTCCTCGATCTCTACCTCAACGACCACCTGACCGGCGCGGCGTCCGGCGTGGAACTCCTCCGCCGGGCGGCCCGCGCCCATCGGGGCACCACGCTGGAGCCCCCGCTGGCGTCGCTCGCCGCGGAGGTGGCCCAGGACCGCGAGAGCCTGCGGCGCATCATGGCCGACCTCGGCGTCCCCGTGATGCGGCACCGCGAGGCCCTCGGATGGCTCGCCGAGAAGGCCGGCCGGCTCAAGCTCAACGGCCGGCTCCTCTCCCGATCACCGCTCAGCGACGTCCTCGAGCTGGAAGCCATGCGCCTGGGTGTCGAGGGCAAGGCGTGCGCCTGGCGCACGCTCGAGTCCCTGGCCGCCACCGAGCCGCGCATCGACGTCGAGCGGGTCCGGGATCTGCTGCGGCGTGCCGAGCGGCAGATCCGGATCCTGGAGACGCTCCGCGTCGAGCGTGCGGCAGAGGTCTTCACCCCTGACGGGGCGGCGGCCGGAGCCGACCTGCACAGCTACCACTGACACGGCGCCGGCAAGCGGCGCCGCGCGGCCCCGCCCACGCTCAGGCCGCGAGGGCCGGCAGCACCTTGTCCCGGTATCCCGCGAAGAACGCCTGGCTGTCGGGCCCCATCTGGCCGACGTACACCTCTTCGAAGCCCGCGTCCACGTAGGCGCGGACCGCCGCCACGTGTTCCTCCACGTCGGCGCCGCAGGGAACGTTCTCGGACACCTGCCGGCGGGTGACGAGCTCACTCGCCTGTTCGAAGTGGGCCGGGGTCGGCAGGATCTGATTGAGCTCACCCGGCAGGTGCTCCGTGGGCCACACCCGGTACGCGGTGTCCACGGCCTGCTCCCGGTCCTCGCCCCAGCACACCTTGAGCCCCCCGATCACCGGCTTCGAGCCGCCTCCCGCATCCCGGAAGCGCGCTATCGCCTCCTCGTCGGGGCCCATGCACACGAACCCGTCGCCGATGCGCCCCGCCAGCTCCGCGGCCTTCGGCCCGAAGCCGGACACGTGGATGGGCACGCGGGCGTGGGGAGCGGTGTACAGGCGGGCGTTCTCGACGGTGTAGTGCCGTCCGCGGTGGCTGATCTGACGGCCGGTGAACAGCTCCCGCATCACCTCGACCGCCTCCTCCAGCATCTCCGCCCGCTCCGCGAACGGTGGCCAACGATCCCCGAGGACGTGTTCGTTGAGCGCCTCACCGGTGCCCACGCCCAGCGCGAACCTGCCGTCGAGCAGCCGGCTCGACGTGGCCGCGGCCTGGGCCGTCACCGCTGGGTGCATGCGCATGGTGGGGCAGGTGACCAGGGTGGTCACCGGCAGCTCCACGATCTGCGACAGGGCGCCGATCATCGACCAGACCAGTGGGCTGTTGCCCTGTGCGTCGTTCCAGGGGTGGAAGTGGTCGGAGATCGCCAGGCGGCTGAAGCCCGCGTCGGCGGCTCGGCGCGCCTGGTCCAGGAGCTGGCCGGGGGTGAATTCCTCGCAGGCCAGGAAGTAGCCGAATGACGTCATGGCAATCGCGCCTCCAAAACGCAGGACGGTGTGCCCCCCGTCGGCGCGTGCCCTCGTCCCCACCGGGCAAACGTCAGGGGAGGGAGCCGCCGGCTCGCGGCCTCGGGCTCCTGCCACGCGCGGTAGTGGAAATGGTGCGGTCTGCTACGTGTTGTGCCAGCGTGAGCAGGAGCAGGCCGTACCCCCAACCCACGAGGGAGAAGCCGTCATGGGCGGTATGCAGGACAAGCGCCAGGAGCCGGGCAAGGGCCGCGAGGAGCAGAAGCGCCCGGTGCGGCCGGGCCAGGACCCGGTCCACCCCGAGCCGGGCACCCCCGCCCGCGGCAAGACCCCCGAGGAGCTGAAGCAGCGCCGCGAGGAAGAGGACCGGCGCCGTGCCGAGGGGGACCTGCGCGACGAGGACATCTGACGAGTGAAAGGCCGCTACGGGCCCCGCGGCACGCAACGCCGTGCCCTGGCGGTGGCAGCCGCAGGGGCGATGGCGGCGGTGCTGTGCGGCTGCGGGGCGCCCGCGCCCCGGCTGGACGGCGCCCGGCAGGCCGCAGAGGCCTTCGAGCAGGCCCTCGCCGACGCGGACTACACACAGGCGTGCGCGCTGCTGGCACCCCAGACCCGGCAGCAGCTGCAGGAGGACCGGGACAAGCCCTGCGGTCCCGCCCTGCACGGCGAGGAACTGCCGGCGGCCGGCCCGGTGCGCGGCACGCAGGTGTACGGGCGCCAGGCACTGCTGCGCCTGGCGGACGACACGCTGTTCCTGTCGCAGTTCGACGACGGCTGGAAGGTGGTCGCCGCGGGCTGCACACCACAGGGCGACCAGCCCTACCAGTGCTCGCTGAAAGGCGGCTGACGTGCGCGTCCTGTTCTTCGCCTGCCTGGTGACGATCCTGGGCGGGCTGGCCTACTTCATCACGATCGGGGCGATGGACCGGTGAGCCGCGGGCAACGGGACGACCGCCGCGGCGGGTTCTGGCGGAACAACAGCCTCACCCTCGCCTTCGGAGGCGCTTTCCTGCTCGTCCTCGCCGGCCAGGCGTTCGCCGGGCACGCCGGCTTCAACGAAGACCTCGCCGTCGACGGGCTGCAGCAGCTGACGCTCGGCGAGTACCTGATGTCATCGGACTTCGCCGTCGACGTCACGGAGAACTGGCAGTCGGAGTTCCTGCAGTTCTTCCTCTACATCTTCGGCACCGTCTGGCTCCTCCAGCGAGGATCACCCGAATCCAAGGAACTCCACAAAGCGGGACCGGAAAGCGACCAGGAGCAGCGCATCGGCGACCACGCCCGGGCCGACTCACCCCGCTGGGCCGGCACGAAGGACTGGCGGCAGAAGCTGTACTCGCGCTCCCTGGGGGCCGTGATGGCCCTGCTGTTCGTCCTGTCCTGGCTCGCCCAGTCCATCGCCGGCGCGGCCGCCTACAACGAGCAGCAGCTGCGCCGGCTCCAGCCCCCGGTTTCCTGGGGCGGCTACCTGGCGTCCGCCGACTTCTGGAACCGGTCCCTGCAGAACTGGCAGTCCGAACTGCTGGCCGTCGCCGCCATGGCCATCCTCTCCGTATACCTGCGCCAGCGCGGATCCCCGGAATCCAAGCCCGTCGGCGCCCCGCACACCTCCACGGGCGTGGAGGGCTGAGCCGAAGTGAGGTCTTTTCGTGAGCAGCCCTGTCGGCCTTTCGGAAGGCACCCTTGAGGCCCTCCACCACCTGAAGGAGACGCGGGAGATCAACACCGTGATCCTCCGCTACGAGGATCCCCCCGGGGCGCTGGTGCCCGAGGTGGAGGGCAATCTCAGCCACGAGGAGCTGGTGCAGGCCCTGCCCGCGGAGGAGGCGCGCCTGGTCGTCCACGAGCTGTTCTTCGCCACCCGGGAAGGAGCCCGCAGGCACGAACACCTGCTGGTCCTCTGGATGCCGGCGGACGCCGGCGGGCAGGAAGAGGTCTACACGGAGGCCTACACCGTGCTGAAGGAGTACCTCCCGGACGTCCACGTCCACCTCACCGCACGGCGGACGGGCCAGCTGGAGTACCGCAGGCTCGTCGCCCTCGCCGGCTGAGGGCCGGCTCCTCGCCGATGGCCCGGTCGGCCGATGGACACCCCATGGCTCCCTGGTGGGCAGTCGATGGAGGGCCCATGGGCGACCGGTGAGCAGCCGGTGGTCTACAAGTGGTCGGCCGGTGGTCGGCCGGTGGTCAGTCAGTGGGCCGCCGACCGGGCCATCGGGCTCAGGCGAGGTCGAACCTGTCGAGGTTCATCACCTTGTCCCACGCCGTCACGAAGTCCCGTACGAACTTCTCTCCGGCGTCCGCGGAGGCGTAGACCTCCGAGAGGGCCCGGAGCTGGGAGTGCGAACCGAAGATGAGGTCGACGGAGGTCGCGGTCCACTTGACCTTGCCGGTGGCGCGGTCCCGGCCCTCGAAGACGTTCTCCTCGGAGGTCGACGCCTTCCACTCCGTCCCCATGTCCAGCAGGTTGACGAAGAATTCGTTGGTCAACGTCTCCGGCCGGTGGGTGAAGACGCCGTGCGCCGCCTGCGCGAAGCCGGCGTTCAGGGCCCGCATCCCGCCGACGAGGACCGTCATCTCGGGTGCGGTCAGCGTCAGCAGGTTGGCGCGGTCCAGGAGGAGGGTCTCCGGCGGCAGCTTCTCGCCCCGCCGGACGTAGTTGCGGAACCCGTCCGCCCGCGGTTCGAGTACGGCGAACGCCTCCACGTCGGTCTGCTCCTGCGAGGCGTCCGTACGCCCCGGTGCGAACGGGACCGTGATCTCGTGCCCCGCGTTCTTCGCGGCCCGCTCGACGGCCGCGCACCCGCCCAGGACGATCAGGTCCGCGAGCGAGACCTTCGTCCCGCCGGCCTGCGAGCCGTTGAAGTCCTGCCGGATCCGGTCGAGTCCCTGCACGACCGCGGCCACCTCGGGCAGGTCGTTGATCTCCCAGTCCTTCTGCGGCGCGAGCCGGATGCGTGCCCCGTTGGCCCCGCCGCGCTTGTCGGTGCCGCGGAAGCTTGCCGCCGACGCCCAGGCGGTGGTGACCAGTTGGGAGACGGACAGCCCCGAGTCGAGGATCTTCTCCTTGAGGGCGGCGATGTCCTGGTCGGTGATCAGCTGGTGATCGGCCGGGGGGACGGGGTCCTGCCACAGCTGCGGCTCGGGGATCCACGGGCCGAGGTAGCGCGCGACGGGCCCCATGTCGCGGTGCAGGAGCTTGTACCACGCCTTGGCGAACGCCTCCGCGAGCTTGGCCGGGTTCTCGTGGAAGCTCTTCGAGATCGGCCCGTAGATCGGATCGAGCTTCAGCGAGAGGTCCGTCGTCAGCATCATCGGCGCGTGCCGCTTGGACGGATCGTGGGCGTCGGGGACGGTGCCCTGGGCCGCGGGATCCTTCGGGGTCCACTGGTTCGCCCCGGCGGGACTCGTCGTCAGCTCCCAGTCGTACGCGAACAGGTTGTCCAGGTACCCGTTGTCCCACTTCGTCGGCTCGTTGGTCCACGCCCCCTCGAGCCCGCTGGTGAGCGTGTCGACGCCCTTGCCGCTGCCGTACGCGTTCTTCCAGCCGAGGGCCTGCTGCTCGATGGGGCAGGCCTCGGGCTCCGGACCGATGTATTCGGGATCGACCGCGCCGTGGCACTTGCCGAACGTGTGGCCGCCGACGATGAGCGCGACCGTCTCCTCGTCGTTCATCGCCATGCGCGCGAACGTCTCGCGAATGTCCCTGGCGGCAGCCATCGGATCCGGGGTGCCGTTGGGCCCTTCCGGATTGACGTAGATCAGCCCCATCTGCACGGCACCGAAAGGACCCGCGAGTTCCCTGTCGCCGCTGTAGCGCTCGTCTCCGAGCCAGGTGTCCTCGGGGCCCCAGAAGATTTCCTCGGGTTCCCAGATGTCCTCACGTCCGAAGCCGAACCCGAACGTCTTGAATCCCATCGATTCCATGGCGCAGTTGCCGGCGAATACCAGAAGATCGGCCCATGAGATTTTCCGGCCGTACTTCTGCTTGACCGGCCAGAGCAAACGGCGCGCCTTGTCCAGGCTCGCGTTGTCCGGCCAGCTGTTGAGCGGCGCGAAGCGCTGGGCGCCGGAGCCGCCACCGCCCCGGCCGTCGGCGATGCGGTAGGTCCCCGCGGCGTGCCAGCTCATCCGGATGAAGAGCGGCCCGTAGTGGCCGTAGTCGGCAGGCCACCATTCCTGCGAGTCCGTCATCACCTCGAAGACGTCCCGCTTCAGCGCTTCGACGTCCAAGGTCGAGAACTCTTCGGCGTAGTTGAAGTCCTCGCCCATCGGATTGGACCGGGGTGAATGCTGGTGGAGAACCTGAAGGTCCAGCTGATTCGGCCACCAGTCCTGATTCGTCCTCGGGCGAGTCGGGGCGGGGGTCGGGGCGGGGATTACCGGGTTCTCGCTGTCGCTGCCGGACACGTCCGTCCTTCTTCCTGTCGCGGTGTTTCCACCTGCTGGCTGTCTGCTCTTGACGCTGTCTGCATTTCTGAGTCGAGCACTGCGACCCGCGCCCGACGAGAAGCTATCCTCACGAACGACGCCGGTGATCGAGCGTGTGTCGGCGTCCGTATGGTCGCGCACTACGGGCCGCACCGTTGTGAGAACACGCAGAGCACTCCCGCATATCAAGCAGACAAAAACTTCTGATATCCCGACGAGCCCGAACAGGTGAGCCGATATGAGTGACCTGCTGGAGCGACTGCGAGGGCGGGGCTGGCGGATGACGGCCCAGCGGCGGGTCGTGACGGAGGTCCTCGACGGCGACCACACCCACCTCACGGCCGACGAGGTGCACGCCCGCGCCGCGCAGCTGCTGCCGGAGATCGCCCGGGCGACCGTCTACAACACCCTGGGTGAACTGGTCGCCATCGGCGAGGTCGTGGAGGTCTCCACCGACGGCCGCGCGAAACGCTACGACCCCAACGCCCACCACCCGCACCAGCACCTGGTGTGCTCGCGCTGCGGGCTCATCCGCGATGTCCACCCGACCGGTGACCCCCTGGCCGGCCTCCCGGCGCGGGAACGGTTCGGCTTCACGGTCCTCGAAGCCGAGGTCACCTACCGCGGGCTCTGTCCGGCCTGCGCCCGCGAAGCCGGAGACTGACCGGCAGCCGGTGAGGAGCCGCACCGCCGGCCGGGTGCGGGGGACTGCGCTCCGGGTGAGTCACGTCTCACCGGGGCGCCGGCGCTTGTCTATGCAACAAGTTGCATAGCAGGATCGGGGGCATGGCGCTCGACCACGCGATCCTCGTCTCCCTCCTGGAGATGCCGGGCTCAGGCTATGAACTGGCCCGGCGGTTCGACCGTTCCATCGGCTACTTCTGGACGGCCACGCACCAGCAGATCTACCGCGTCCTGGGGCGCATGGAACGCGAGGGCCTGCTCACCGTCCGCGAGGTGCCGCAGCAGGCCCGCCCGGACAAGAAGGAGTACTCCGTCGCCGCCCCCGGCCGCGCGGCCCTGTCCCGGTGGCTGCACGAGCCGATCGAACCCGAGAGCCTGCGCCACGACCTGGCCGTCAAGATCCGCGGCGCGGCCTTCGACGACCCGGTCGCGCTGATCCGCGAGGTCGAACGGCACCACCAGGCGCACAGCGACCGGCTCGCGCACTACCTCGCCGGGGAACTGCGCGACTTCACCGGACCCGAGGCTCCCGCCCCGCTCGACGCCGGACAGGAGCTCCAGCACGTCGTGCTGCGCGGGGGCATCGCGTACGAACGGATGACGATCGCCTGGCTGGACGACGTCCTCGCCACCCTGCACCGCCTCGGCGTGACACCTCCGCCCGCCTGACCCTCGGCGAACGGCGTCGCACCGCACCGCACCGCTCGCCCGCTCCTCACCTCTCCCCTCTCACGTCCTCCACGTCTCCTCCGAAGGTGAACCTCCATGGCCGACTCCCTGCTGTTCAACCCGCGCACCTACGACCCGGCGCACTTCGACCCCGAGACCCGCAGGCTGCTCCGTGCGACCGTCGACTGGTTCGAGGAGCGCGGCAAGCGCCGGCTGATCGAGGACTACCGCTCCCGCGCCTGGCTGGGGGAGTTCCTCGCCTTCGCCGCCAAGGAGGGCCTGTTCTCCACCTTCCTCACCCCGGCCTCCGCCGCCGGACACGAGGACCAGCGCTGGGACACCGCCCGGATCGCCGCCCTCAACGAGATCCTCGGCTTCTACGGCCTCGACTACTGGTACGCGTGGCAGGTGACCATTCTCGGGCTCGGCCCGGTCTGGCAGAGCGAGAACCCCGCCGCCCGCGCCCGGGCCGCCGAACTCCTCTCCCAGGGCGAGGTCTTCGCCTTCGGCCTCTCCGAGCGGACCCACGGCGCCGACATCTACTCCACCGACATGCTGCTGGAGTCCGACGGCGACGGGGGCTTCCTGGCCAGCGGCTCCAAGTACTACATCGGCAACGGCAACGCCGCCGGGCTCGTCTCGGTCTTCGGCCGCCGCACGGACGTCGAGGGCCCGGACGGGTACGTCTTCTTCGCCGCCGACAGCCGCCACCCGGCGTACCACCTGGTCCAGAACGTCGTCGACTCCTCCAAGTACGTCAGCGAGTTCCGTCTGGCCGCCTACCCGGTGTCCCCGGACGACGTCCTGCACACCGGCCGCGCCGCCTTCGACGCGGCCCTCAACACCGTCAACGTCGGCAAGTTCAACCTCTGCACCGCCTCGATCGGCATCTGCGAGCACGCGATGTACGAGGCCGTCACCCACGCGCAGAACCGGATCCTCTACGGCCGCCCCGTCACCGCCTTCCCGCACGTGCGCCGCGAACTGGCCGACGCGTACGTCCGCCTCGTCGGAATGAAGCTGTTCAGCGACCGCGCCGTCGACTACTTCCGTTCGGCCGGCCCCGAGGACCGCCGCTACCTCCTCTTCAACCCGATGACGAAGATGAAGGTGACCACGGAGGGCGAGAAGGTCATCGACCTGATGTGGGACGTCATCGCCGCCAAGGGCTTCGAGAAGGACACCTACTTCGCCGAGGCGGCCGTCGAGATCCGCAGCCTGCCCAAGCTCGAGGGCACGGTCCACGTCAACCTCGCGCTGATCCTCAAGTTCATGCGCAACCACCTGCTGGAGCCGGTCGAGTACCCCGCCGTGCCGACCCGCCTCGACGCGGCCGACGACGCCTTCCTCTTCCGGCAGGGACCGGCCCGCGGCCTGGGTTCCGTACGGTTCCACGACTGGCGGCCGGCGTTCGACGCGTACGCCGCCGTCCCGAACGTGGCCCGCTTCCGGGAGCAGGCCGACGCCCTGTGCGAGTTCGTGGCCACCGTGGCGCCCGATGAGGAGCAGAGCCGCGACCTCGACTTCCTGCTCTCCGTGGGCCAGTTGTTCGCGCTGGTGGTGCACGGGCAGCTGATCCTGGAACAGGCCCGCCTGACGGACCTGGACGAGTCCGTGCTCGACGAGCTGTTCTCCGTGCTGGTGCGCGACTTCTCCGGGCACGCCGTCGAACTCCACGGCAAGGACTCCGCCACGGCGGCGCAGCAGGCCTGGGCCCTGGCCGCCGTACGCCGCCCCGTCGTCGACGAGGCCCGCGCGGCCCGCGTCTGGGCGCGCGTCGAAGCCCTGTCCGGGGCGTACGAGATGACGCCGTAACACCGGCGCGCCCGGCTACCTCCGGGGCGAGTCGCGGCCGGCGACCGCCCCGGTGGACCGATGGCGTCTGCCCCGTAGGCCCGTCGCGGGGAAGCCGCCGGGTCAGCGGTCCTTGGTCCATCCGGTCGTGCCGGAATACGAGTCGAGCAGGTCCACCACGAAGATCAGGGTCGAGCCCGCCGGGATCAGGGGCGAGGGCGACTGTTTGCCGTAGCCGAGGCGCGGGGGAACGATGATCTCGCGCCGGCCGCCGACCTTCATCCCCCGCACGCCCCGGTCCCAGCCCTTGATGACCTTGCCGCTGCCCAGGGCGAACTTGTACGGCTGGCCCCGGTCCCAGGAGGCGTCGAACTCCTTGCCGGACTCGAAGGTCACCCCGACGTAGTGGACCCTGACCACCATGCCCGGCTTCACCTCGGGCCCGTCCCCGACGACCAGGTCCCGGATGGTCAGCTCGGTTGGAGCGTCACCCTCCGGAACGTGGACCTCGGGCTTCGTCAGTTCACCCATGGCAGCCTCATCACTCTCCGTCGAAAAGGGCCACGCTACCGAGAACGCCGTTGAAGTTTGGACAGGCCGATGCCGCCGACCCGGGACTACCGTGAGGTTCATGGACGGCTATGCAGACAGCACGGGCCGGTCCGAGGGCACATCGGGCCCCGCCCCCCTCGTTGAGGTCAGCCCCCTCGCATGCAGGCAGGGCATGCCACTGGAGATCCGGGGGACGGGCTGGCAGGGCTGGCCCGTCCGGGTGACGGTCGACGGGCAGGCGGTCGTGCCCGACCGCGTACTGCGGGGGCAAACCCTCCCCGATCCCGGTCGTGACAAAGGCGAGGCGATCCGCCCGGACGGCACCGGAACCTTCCTCTGCCGGCTCTCGACGCTACGGCTGGAGACGGGCGAGCACCACATCGGCGCGACGTACGCGCAGACGGGGGAAGGATTCGCGCAGGGCGAGTACGACGGCGACGCGCACACCACCGTGGTGGTCACGGCGCGCGGGGAAACGCCACGGGGCGAGGCGCGGCCGACGGACCCGGACGAGGGGCCGGCGGCCGCTGTCGATGAGCGGGAGGAGGGCGACAGCCCCTTCGAGCGCGAGCGGTTCCACTGGGAGCGCCGCTTCGGCCACCTCGGCCGCATCCCGCCCTCCGTTCGGCAGACGCAGATCGCGCAGATCAGGGCGGCGCGAAAGCGCCGGGACCGGATCGAGGCGGCCCTGCGGGCCGCGCCGGAGGAGGTCCCGGGCACGCTTCTGTCGCCGCCGGTGACGGGCGGCACCAACTGGACCCCCACCGGTCCCGGCCCGGTCGTGTCCTTCGGCACGGGCTACGGGGGCCGCGCCCTCTCGATCGCCGTCGACCCCACCGACACGAGAACGGTGTTCCTGGGCACGGCGAACGGCGGCGTGTGGAAGACCACGGACCGCGGGCTGACCTGGACGCCGAAGTCCGACTTCCAACACAGCCTGGCGATCGGCGCCCTGGCCATCGACCCCAACGACCATCTCCACGTCATCGCGGGAACCGGGGAGTTCCAGTCCTCGGCCGACACCTACTACGGCAACGGGCTGCTGCGTTCCTCCGACGGCGGCGACACCTGGACGGAGCTGGGGACCTCGCGCTTCGACCGGGCCGAGATCACCCGCCTGGTGTTCGACCCGACGGATTCGACGGGCCGGCGCCTCCTGCTCTGCTCCAGCATCGGTGTCTGCGAGAGCACCGACGGCGGCGTGAACTGGGAGGTCCTGAACGGCGACGGCCTGTTCAGCGACATGGTGGCCCTGCGCGTGGCGGGCCCCCCGGGGACCGTCAAGGTCATCGCCGCCGCCTTCGGCCAGGGTTTGTGGACCAGCACCAGGACCAATGGGTCGTGGTCCGCCTGGACGGCGGTCAACAGCACCGGGCTGCCCACCGCCGGCACCTTCGAACGGGTGGCGATGACCCAGCAGGCGGGGAACCCCGACCTGGTCCTCGCGCTGTTCGCGTTCTACCCGGGCTTCTCCGCGCTCGCCAGGACGACGGACGGAGGGGCCACGTGGTCGGCGGTCCCCATCCGCCTCAACATTCCGGCGGGGTCGAAGACGTCCGCGAGCTCGGGGCACGACCACGACTTCAACGTGCCCGCCGCGGACATGTCCGGGGCGGCGGCTCCACACACGTACTCGAGCACATCGCCCGTAGCCTCCCCCCACGCACATACCGTTTCGTTCACGGCGCAGGAGTTCGCACGTCTGGCCGGTGGCGGGCGGGTGTCCCTGACCACCAGCGCCGCCGCGGGGCACACCCACACGGCCGAATTCGTGTGCACGAACCAGAGTTGGTGGGCCCTCAGCGTGGCCGTGCACCCGACCGATCCCAACATCGTGTTCGTGGCCGAGCGCAGCCTGTGGCGTTCCAGCACCGGCGGCGGCGTCTTCGACTACGTCGCGAACGTCCACGACGACCACCACGCCCTCGTCTTCGACCCCGTCAACCCCGCCACCTGCTGGGAGGTCAACGACGGCGGTGTCCAGATCTCCACCGACACGGGAATGACGTGGAGCCACCGCAACCGCGACCTGGCGACACTGCAGTTCGAGTCGCTCTCCCTCCATCCCGAGTGGGAGAACGTCATGCTGGGCGGCACCCAGGACAACGGAGTCCAGCGCTACGCGGGGACTCCGGCCTGGAAGCTGTCGAGGGGCGGGGACGGCGGTTTCACGGCGATCGACCCGTCGAAGCCCACCCGGATGTTCATGCAGTACACCCACACGAGCATCCTGCGGTCCGACGACGCCGGCGCCTCGTGGCAGGTGAAGAACAGCGGGATCAGCGACGGCGACGTCCAGTTCTACAGCCCGTTCGCGCTCGACCCGACGACCCCCACGACCTGCTACTTCGGTGGCGGAATGCTCTGGCGCAGCGCGAACAGCGGGGACACGTGGTCGGCGGTCTCGGCGGCGCCGGTCGCGGCGATCACGGCGATCGCCGTCCATCCGACCGACAGCACCGCCGTGTACGTCGGGACGAAGGACGGGCACGTCTACGAATACCGGCGTACCGGAACGACGTGGAACCCCGCGGACGTGGCGCGCAACGACCTGACCGCCGCGGCCCTGCCCGCGGTGTGCGTCTCCGACATCGCCGTCGACACGGCGGGCACCCTCTGGGTGACGATCGGGGGCCTGCTGCTCTCCGAGGCACCCGGTGAGTTCACCAACGACCACGTCTACCGGCGGGCCGTGACCGAATCCGTCTGGACCTCGCGCTCCAACGGCCTTCTTCAGGCCAATCCCATCAACACGATCGTCATCGACCCGGCGAACGCCGACCGTCTCTTCTGCGGGGGCGACATCGGCGTCTTCCGGACCGAGGACGCCGGCCTGAACTGGCTCGCCTGGGACCAGGGCCTGCCCAACGCCCCGGTGTTCGACCTCGTCCTCCACGCCAAGAGCCGCCTGCTGCGCGCGGCCACGCACGGCCGGAGCGTCTGGGAGCGGCCCGTCGACGCGGTGCAGTCGAAGACGGTCGACCTGTACGTGCGCGACACGGTGCTCGACTCCGGGCGGGTCCAGCCGTCTCCTTCGGGCGTCGCGGACCCCTTCGACCCGAGCCCGACGCCCGGCACGATGTGGTGGTGGCAGAGCCCCGACATCCTGGTGGACGCTCCGGAGCCGAACTACCAGACGCCCAGCCCGGTCGACGACTACGTCGCACTGACCACGATCGCCCACCGCACGGCACGCCGCGACCGCCTCAACCGCTTCTACGTCCAGGTGCACAACCGGGGCGTGAGCGCGGCGACGAACGTGCGCGTACGGGCCTTCCTGGCCGACGCCTCCGCCGGCCTCCCGGCCCTGCCCGCGGACTTCTGGTCCAACGGCAAACCCTTCGCCGCCGACCCGACGGCCGCCGCGTACACACCGCTCGGCCCGACCCGGACGTTCGCCCGGCTGGAGGCGGCGGAACCGGGCGTGGCGGAGTGGGACTACTTCCTCCCGGCCACGGCTGCCCAGCACTCCTGCGTCCTGGCCGTCGCCACCTGCGACGAGGACCCCGTACAGGCCGCCCAGATCTTCGACGTGGGGACCCTGGTGACCTCGAAGAAGCATGCGGCGTTGAAGAACCTCCAGGTGGAGGACGCAGTTCCCGGAGGCGTCACCCCCTCCAAGGCCTTCGTCGTCATGCTCAACAACTTCAAGCAGACCCCCCAGCCGTTCACCGTACGGTTCGACTGGGCGAACCTGCCCGAGGGGGCACGGCTCTACATCACCTTCGAGAAGCTCGGGAACGCCCAGGGGCCGCAGCCCGGGCACGGCGTCGAGCAGCTCGACAACCCGGGCCAGGTCCTCCCCGCCACCTTCACCGACCGCAACGGACTCGTGCGGAAATTCGACTTCGCCCGCTCGTACGTCATGAAGCCGGACGAGCACCGCAAGAACGAGCTGAAGGGCGTGCACATCGACCCCGAGCGCGGCTCGCGCGGTCTTGCCGTCAACGTCCGGCTGCCCGAGGGCGTGGCGGACCGGCCCGTGGAGTTCCACGTCCTCCAGGAATTCCAGGGCAAGCTGCTGGGCGGCAGCACCTACGTCGTCCGGCCCACCCACCCCGCGTGATTCCCCTGCCCCTACGGCTTTGGCGCGCGCTGCTGGAGAGCGGTGTAGCCGGCCACGGACATGACGATCGCGAAGAAGAACAGCGGAATCGCGAGCGCGCTGAACAAGGCGCTGCGCCACAGCACCAGCGCCGAGCACGAGTGGACGATGAGCAGCGTGACGGCGAACGCCATCCCGACGACCTGCCGGCAACCGCGCGACACCAGCAGGAGGGGACGGCGCAGGTGGGGCGGGACCCGCCGGGTCTGCCACAGCAGCCAGCCTCCCCAGCTGCCGACGAGCACGGCCGCGCACGCCAGGTAGGTGCCGAGGGCTTCGGCGCCGGCGGCGCCCGCACGCAGGTGGGCGGCGCCCAACGACACCGCGACGATTCCGGCGAGGGCCACCCAGCGGGCGCCCGAGACCGTTCCCCAGGCCATGAGCTCCAGGTTGTAGCGGGCGTTGCGGTCGTTCAGGTCGAGGGCGGCGGACTGGACGAAGCCCTCGGCGGCCCGGGTCCACGAGCCGGGCCGGCGCCATTGGCGGCGCAGATGGAGCAGCGAGAGGTGGTTGTGGGCCGCGGTGCTCTCCGGGTCCAGGCGCAGCGCCGTCTCGTAGGCCTGCTGGGCGGCGCGGTGGTTGCCGGTGCGGTGGGCGGTCAGGCCGAGGAGGACGTACGGGTCGCTCTCCTCGGGGGCGAGGGCGACGGCCCGGCGGGCCGACTCGTGTGCGGCCCGCTTGCGCTTCCTGCGGACACCGTGGTCGAGGACGACGCCGAGGGTGTAGTGGCTCGTCCAGGACTGCGGGGCGAGCTCGACGGCGCGCCGGGCCGAGACCTCGGCCTGCCGGTACTTCTTCAGCGCGAGCAGGACGTGGGTGTGCATCAGCCAGGCGTTCACCGATTCGGGGGCGACGCGCAGGGCGTGTTCGAGGGTGGTGAGCGCCTGCCGTTCGTCGCCGAGGCGGTGCCGGCAGCGGGCGAGGAGCACGAGTGCGGTGGCGTCGTCGGGTTGGCCGGCGAGGTGTTCGGCGGCGAGGGCGGCGGCCTGCTCGTGGCGCCCCAGCTCGAAGAGGGCGTCGGCCTGTTGCAGGGACCGGCTCATCGGACCTTGTCCCGGTCGTGGGTGATGCTGAGCAGGTTCGGTACGAGTGCCGGCCAGAACAGGACCTGGGGGACGGTGCGCCCGCTCCACGGAACAGCCACGATCAGCAGTGCGCACAGGGTGGCCCAGCCGGCCTGGCCGAGCACGACCCTGGCCCAGGACGAGCGGCGCAGCAGCGCGAACACGGTGAGCTGCGCCCCGGTCCGCAGCCGCCGGTAGCGCCGCCAGACGCCGAAGCCCCACACCACGGCCATCAGGTTCAGCGCCCACAGCCGGGTGCCGAGATGGAGGGGCAGCTCCTTCGCCTCACCCCCGGTGGGGAAGAGGTCGACGGTGACGGCGGCCATGACCAGACAGAGCAGCGCGAGCCATCGGGTGCCGCGCAGCATCCGGTAGACGGCCCTGCCGAGGTCGGAGCGGAGCGACCGGGAGTCGAGGACGGCGGCGAGCGCGCCGGCGTAGAGGTCGGCGGCCCGGGCGGCGGTCGTGCCGGGCTTGCGGACCTCGCGATGCGTGAGCGTGGCGACGGCGAGCTGGTCGGCCGGGTCGATGCGCAGGAGCTGCCGCAAGGACTCGTCCACCAGGTCGGAGCGGCTGTTGAACGCGGCGCCCTTGTACATGGTGTGCCACGTGTCGACGACGTCGGGGCCGAGCCGCACCGCCTCCTGTGCCTCCTGGAGTGCCTCCTCCTTCGTCCCCACGAAGATCAGCATCTCGGCGCGCTCGGGGTTGTTCCACTCACAGCTTGCGCTTCTTCTTCAGGTAGGCGACCAGGTCGTCGTACACGCCACCGTCGTTGGCGAACATGGCGACGTTACGGGCGGAGGCGAACCAGGACTCGCTGGACGGCTTGATCTGCCTGGCCGCGTTCAGGAGGTCCCTGGTGCCGATCATGCGGACGGTGCCGGAACGGGCGGAGGCCAGGAGCGCGAACTCGGCCGCGCTCTCGCAGACATGGGCGAGATCGGCGCCCGAGAAGTCCTCGGTGACCTTGACGATCTTGCCGAGATCGACGGACTCGATGGGGCGCTCGCGCAGGTGGTAGCGGAGGATCGCCTCCCGCGCCGGGGCGTCGGGCGGCAGCACGAGCAGGGTGCGGTCCAGGCGGCCGGGGCGGCGCAGGGCGAGGTCCACGTCCCAGGGGACGTTGGTCGCGGCGAGCACGAAGACGCCTTCGTTCTGCGCGGCGTTGATGCCGTCGAGTTCGGTGAGGAGCTGGTTGACGACATTGCGCAGACCGCTGTGGTGGGTACGCGAGCGCTTGGCGCCGAGCGCGTCCAGCTCGTCGAGGAAGACCACGCAGGGCGCCTGCCGGCGGGCGGCCTCGAAGATGTCGTGGACGTTCTTCTCCGAGGTGCCGATGTACATGTCGAGGATGTCGGAGAGCGAGACCGACATGAAGCCGGCGCCGAGTTCGCCGGCGACGGCCCGCGCGATGAACGTCTTGCCGCAGCCGGGCGGGCCGTAGAGGAGCAGGCCGCCGCGGAGCGACTTGCCGTACAGCCTGCGGAGTTCGGGATTGCGCATCGGGGCGAGGAAGGCGGCTTCGAGCCGGTCCTTGACCTGCTGCATGCCGCCGACGTCGGCGAGGCGTACGTCGCCGGGGGCGTCGACGTCCCAGGCGGACGCGTCGGCAGGGTCGCCGCTGCCGTCCGAGGTCAGGCGGGCCTCGGTGGCGAAACGGGGGCCGACGACGCCGGCGACCTCCTGCTCGGCGGCGGCCCAGTCGAAGGAGGAGGGCCGGGCGGAGTGCGTGCCGGGTGCGGGGGTCGCGGGCGGGGGCGGCGACGTGTCGACCGTGGGCAGGTGCATGGCGCGGGCCATCAGGCCCCGTACGGCTTCGTCGCCCGGCGCGTGCTGCAGCGCGACCGCGGCTTGTACGACGGCCTCGTCGTGCCTCCCCTCCGCGAGCAGCAGTTCGGCGAAGTGCAGCCGCAGGGGTACGTCTTCGGGAGCGGCTGCGACAGCGGCCCGCAGGCTACGGATGAGAGGCGACTCGTCGGACATGGGGTCAGCCTAGAAACCGGCCCGCGGCCGGCGTTCACCGGGTGCGGTCGAGAGATCCACCGGGCTCGCCATCTGCTCCGGCTGGGCAGCGTCGGCAGATGGGGGCCCGTGGTCGGGGCGGCGGGTCAGCGCCTGGAGATGCGGACCACTCCGGTCTCGGTGCCCTGGTAGAGGGTGCCGTCCGGGGCGGCCGTCCCCCGCATCTGCAGCGGGTTGTAGACCAGCCCGATGCCGAGGAAGGAGCTGCTCAGCTGCGCGCCGGTGGCCGGGTCGATGACGGAGTGGTGGTACTGGGCGAATGTGTTCAGGCCGGCGCTGCCGGTCGGCCCGGTCACGGAGACCGTGTAGATCTTCCCGTCGGCCAGGGAGAGCCGGGGCAGCGCGGCGGACTTCACCGGGCTGTTCCACACCACCGAGCAGCCCGTCCCCTCGGCGTTGACGTCGACCCGGCTGAGACCGCCGTCGAAGTTCGCGGAGGACGGCCGGCTGGCCGGGGCGCCCTCGGGCAGGGCCGGGTAGGGGTAGCCGTAGGTGTTGGTGACGAAGACGCTGCGCCCGGAGGCGATGACGGCGTCCTCGGTGCCGCTGCGGGCGTACTGGGTGAGCACGGGGATCCGGCAGATCGGGTCCGGTCCGCCGGCCACCCGGTAGACGAGCAGGTTCCCGTGCGGGTCGGCGTTGTCGACGATGGTGACGTACTCGGTGCCGTTGCCCGGCCCGAAGAAGCTCGGGGTGGTGCCGGTGCCCCAGCTGAGCTGGCCCGGCTTGCGGGCCGGACCCCGGTCGTAGGGGGCCCGCCAGTCCACGACGGGGGTGCCGTCGGAGGCGGAGGACAGGAGGTAGAGGGCGCGGTCGGTGGCGACGGCGGTGCGGCCGGGGACGGTGGAGATGCTGTTCTGGACGCCTTCGCCGGTGCTGATGCTGCGTACCGCCCCGGTGCCGGTGTCCACGGTCCCGATCACGCCGCCGCTGGTCGCGAACCAGACCCTGCCGTCCCAGGCGGGGGTCAGGCCGACGATGTTGTCCCCTGCGGGGACGGCGTCGCCGAGGGGGGTGGACTGGTCGATGCGCAGCGCCCAGCCGGATCCGCTGCGGTGGTGGCCGATGCGGACGAGGTTGTTGTTCCCGTCGACGACGACCAGCCGGTCGGTGTTGTCGAGGTAGGCGTAGACGCCGCCGAAGAGGCTGCCCTTGGGCAGGGCGAGCGAGGCGAGGTCGGCGCCGGTGGCGGGGTCGAGCAGGTGGACGGTCGGAGTCTGCCCGAAGATGGTGGTGCAGAGGGCGATGACGTAGCCGTCGCTGCCCACGACCACGGTCGGGCAGGCCGAAGCCAGCGCGGTACGGGAGTAGGTGATGGCGCCCGTTCCCGGCCCCGGGTGGGGCGTGGTGCCGCTGGAGGCGCTGTCGCCGTGCATGGTCGCGGCGCCGTTGGCCGCGGTGGCCGGGTTCTGCGGCGCTTGCGGGCCGTACGGGGAGACCGGATCTGCGGCCGAGGCGGGAGCGCCGAGGCCGGTGGCACCGAGGGCCACGGCGAGGGACAGGGCGAGCACGGCGAGGCGCCCGCCCGCGGGCAGGGAGAACGGCATCAGGGGTCCTCGGAACTGAAGGGGCAAGGAGCAGCTGGGGAGCGCTGCGGCACGGGTGGGTCCGGCCGGCGGGGTGGGAGCCGATGGTGCGGCCCGGCCCTCGGTTCCGTGTGGGGGTTGCTCCTCGGAACGGCTCTGACCGAGACGTTAGCCGCTGCCCGCGCGCTGTGGATCTTCCCGCAGCCGCTCGCCACAGCCTGTTCACGGTGTTCATCGTCCCGCAGCACGCGGGCAACACGGGCCACACGGGGCCGGGACGAGGAGGGGTGTCCGCCACCGGCCCCGTGCGGGTTCCCCGTCATTCGAAGGCGGCGGCTGCCTCCTCCAGCGCGCGGGACACGACCGCCGGGTCGTAGGGCGCCTGCGCGCCGGGGTGGTAGGTCACCGAGCGCAGGCGGCCGGTGTAGCGGAAGCTGCGGTGGCGTTCGTAGACCGGCCAGGAGACAGGGGACTTGCGGTCCACGCCCACGCTGATGCCCTGCAGCGGCGCCATGCCGATGAGCTGGTGGACACTGTCCGACCGGCCGGTCTCCACACCGTCGATCAGGATGCGGAACTCCCAGCGCAGCCCCTCCACCGCGGTGGCCGAGAGCGTGACCCTCCGCCGGCCGGCCGGCAGCGGCCCGGCATCGGTCTCGTGCAGGTCGCCGTACTCGTTGTAGGCGAACCGCAGCCGCCCGTCTTCCACGTACAGGCTGTAGCCGCCGCCCTGGTCGCCGTGCGAGACCAGTACACCCTGATCCGCGGCGCCGTGCTCGTCGAGATCGACCGTGACGTCGAAGGAACGGAAGGAGATGAGCCGGGAGGAGCGGTACCGCTCCAGCTCGGGTGTGCCCGCCGACAGGGTGAGGGGACGGTGGAACCGCTCCTCCGCGGGGTTGCGGCGGGCCAGCGCGCCGCTGCCGTCGGCGAGGGGGAAGACGCCGTTGCGCCAGGCCGCCGCCTCCCAGGCCGCGGCCAGTTCCTTCACCACCTCCGGGTGGTCCCCGGCGATGTCGGTGGTCTCGGTCGGGTCGGTGCGCAGGTCGTACAGGGCCCATTCACCGTCGTCGTACGGTGTGCCGGGACGGTGGAGCGTGACCAGCTTCCAGCCGTCGCGGTAGTAGCTGCGGTTGCCCGACATCTCGCAGTACTGCTCGGTGTGGGCGCTGGGTGTCCGCCCGTCGCGGAGGACGGGGGCGAAGCTGACGCCGTCGAGTTCCTGGGCGGGCCGCGTGCGCCACAGCTCCGGGCGCCGTACGCCCGCGAGTTCCAGGAGGGTGGGGGTGATGTCGGTGACGTACTGGTACTGCTGCCGGATCCCGGAGTCGTCCGTGGCCCGCCGGAGTCCCTCGGGCCAGGAGATGACGAACGGTACGCGCACGCCGCCGGCGTAGGTCTGGCCCTTGTAGAGCCGGAAGGGGGTGTTGGAGGCCATGCCCCAGCCGCGCGGGTAGTGCACCAGGCTCCGCGGGCCGCCGATGAGGTCGGTGTCCCGGTCCACGTCCTCGTTCCAGTCGTCCGGGACGGGCTGGTGGACGAAGCGGCTGAAATAGCTGCGCGTGCCCTCGGCGCCGCCTTCGCCGGTGCCGCCGTTGTCGGAGGTGAAGACGACGATGGTGTTGTCGAGTTGGCCGAGTGCGCGCAGGGTGTCGGTGAGCCGCCCGAGGTTCTGGTCGATGTTGTCGACCATCGCCGCGTAGACCTCCATGTAGCGCGCGTAGCGGCGCTGTTGTTCGGGGGTCAGCTCGTCCCAGGGGCCCACGTCGTGGCCCGCTTCGGAGTTGCGTTCCGGCAGGGCGGTTCCCTCGGGGAAGAGGCCGTCGGCGATCTGGCGGGCGAAGCGGGTGGTGCGCAGGGCGTCCCAGCCGCCGTCGTAGCGCCCGCGATGGCGTTCGATGTCGGCGGGCTTGGCCTGGAGGGGGCCGTGGACGGCGTTGTGCGCGACGTACAGGAAGAACGGCTTGTCGGGGTCGTGCGCGCGGAGCGACTTCACCATGGAGATGGCCTCGTCGGTGATGTCGTCCGTGTAGTAGTAGCCGTCGGGCAGTTCGTCGATGTCCAGGGGGCTGTTGTCGCGGACCAGCTGGTGCGGGTGGAAGAGGCTGGTCAACCCCTCCAGGACGCCGTAGTACCGGTCGAAGCCCTTCTGCAGCGGCCAGTTGCGCCGGTCGTCGGCGGCGTTGGACGCCGAGTCGCGGGTCAGGTGCCACTTGCCGACGGCGTACGTGGCGTAGCCCGCGTCGTGCAGGACCTCGGCGAGGGTGGGGACGTCGTCGCCGACCTCCATGCCGTAGCCGGGGAAACCGGGGTCGAAGTTGGCGACGGTCGAGTACCCCACCCGGTGCGGGTTGAGACCCGTGAGCAGGGCGGCGCGGGCGGGGGAGCACAGGGGCATGGTGTGGTAGTTGGCCAACCGCAGACCGCCCTCGGCCAGCCCGTCGAGTACGGGGGTGGGGACCTCGGAGCCGAACGGGCCGATGTCGCTGTAGCCCATGTCGTCCACGAGGACCACGACGATGTTCGGGGCGCGCCCTCCAGGCCGGCGCGGGGGCTGCCAGGAGGGCTCGGACTCGGCGAAGGTACGGCCGACCCTTCCGGCGAAACCGTCGTAGGGATCGCGGCGGTTCGGAGTGCCGGGGGTACGCGGGCTGGTCATGGGCGGAGCTCCTTGGGAGAGGAGGGGGCGGTCCGGGGGACGGCCCCGAGCAGGGTGCGGGTGTAGGGGTGGGCGGGACGTGTGCAGACCGCGTCGGCCGCGCCGGTCTCGACGACCTGCCCGCGGTGCATCACGGCGATGCGATGACTGATCTGCCGCACCACGGCGAGATCGTGGGCGATGAACAACAGGGCCAGTCCGAGGTCGCGTTGCAGGTCGGTCAGGAGATTGACGACCTGGGCCTGGACGGAGACGTCGAGGGCGGAGACGGGCTCGTCGCAGATGAGGACCGACGGCTCGGGGGCCAGCGCGCGGGCGATGCCGATGCGCTGGCGCTGACCGCCGGAGAACGCGTGCGGATGGCGCCCGGCGACGTCCGGATCGAGGCCGACCTGCCGTAGCAGAGCGGCCACCCGCTCCGCCCGCTGCGCGCGGTCGCCGAGGCCGTGCGCGATCAGCGGCTCGGCGATGATCCGGCCCACGGTCATCCGGGGGTTGAGCGAGGAGAAGGGGTCCTGGAAGACCATCTGGACCTCACGGCGCAGCGCCTTGGCCGTCTCCGGGGACGCGGCGGAAAGCTCCCGCCCCCGGAAGCGGATGCCTCCGGAGGTCGGTTCGTACACCTGGACGAGGGTGCGCGCGAGCGTGGACTTGCCCGATCCCGACTCGCCCACGATCCCCAGCGTCTCACCGGGGTGCAGGACGAGGTCGACTCCGTCCAGGGCGATCACCGGATCGCGCCGTCCGGCCCGGCCCCGGGCGGGGAAGGACTTGCGCAGCGCGGTGACCTCCAGCAGCGGCGTGGCGGCCGGGTCGGCGGCCGACCGGGCTCCGCGGTCGTCGGCGGGGTCCCGGCCGACGGTGAAGCCCTTCGGGCCGGTGACCCAGCACGCGGAGCGGACGCCCGCCGCGCTTGCGGTCAGCGCGGGCGCCTGCTCGCGGCAACGGTCCTCGGCCTGCGGGCACCGGGGTGCGAACGCGCACCCCTCGGCGGGGGTGGCGGGGTCGGGAGGGCTGCCGGGGATGCCGAGCAGGCGTGTGCCCGAAGGGGACTCCAGGCGCGGCACGGCCGCCAGCAGCCCTGCGGTGTAAGGGTGTTGGGGGCGGGTGAGCACGCTTTCGGTGGGGCCGTCCTCGACGACCGTTCCTCCGTACATCACCATCACCCGCCGGCAGACGCGTGCGATGACTCCGATGTCGTGAGTGATGAGGACGAGAGCGGTGCCCGTCTCCCGGTTCAGCCGTTCCAGCAGCTGCAGGATCTGGTCCTGGACGGTGGCGTCGAGCGCCGTGGTCGGTTCGTCGGCGATCAGTACGTCGGGTTCGTTGGCCAGCGCGAGGGCGATCATCACGCGCTGGCGCATACCGCCGGAGAATTGGTGGGGGTGGTCGTCGATCCGCCGTTCGGGGGCGGGAATGCCGACCAGGCCGAGGAGTTCGAGCGCGCGGACCCGACGCGAACGCCGGTCGCCGCGCCCGTGGGCGCGCATCGCCTCGTCCAGGTGCCGTCCGATGGAGAGCACCGGGTTGAGGGAGGCCATCGGGTCCTGGAAGATCATTCCGATCCGGCTCCCCCGGACGCGGCGCAGCGCCTCCTCGCCGGCCGCGACGAGGTCTTCCCCGTCGAGCAGTACGGAGCCGCCGGTGACGCGGCCGCCGCCCGACAGCATGCGCGTGAGCGAGAGGGCCAGGGTGGACTTGCCCGAGCCGGATTCGCCCACCACGCCCAGCGTCTCGCCTGCGCCGAGGGAGAAGTCGACGCCCCGGACGGCCCGCACGCTACCGGCACCGAGAGGGAAGGCGACGTGCAGGCCGCGTACGTCGAGCAGCGAAGCGGCGGGTCCGGCGGCGGTGATGGTCTCGGTGGTGGGGTGGGTCGTGGCTGGGCTCACTGTCGGATCCCCCGGTTCAGGGCTTCCGCGATGAGGGTGAAGCCGACGACGAGTGTGGTCACCGCGATCAGCGGTGCCACGGCGAAAGTGGGGTGGGTGCCCACGTAGGCCGTGGACTGGCCGAGGATGCTGCCGAGGGAGGGCTCCGGCGGCCTGATGCCGACGCCGATGAAGCTCATGGCGCCCTCGATGAACACGGCGATCGACAGGGCAGTGGCGATCTGCACCACGACGGGGTCGATCGCGTTGGGCAGCACGTGGCGGACCAGGACGCGCAGCCTCCCCGCGCCGCCCACCCGTGCGGCGACGGCGTACTCGCGCTCGCGCTGTACGAGGACGGCGCCCCGCAGCAGCCGCCCGAAGGCGGGGGCCTCCGCCAGCGCGATGACGACCACGACCGGCAGTCGTCCCGGCCCCCAGATGGCGGTGATGGTCAGGGCGAGGATCAGGCCGGGGAAGGCCAGCACCAGGTCGAAGGCCCGCTGGACGGCGACATCGGCGGCCCGCGAGGAGACGGAGAGCAGCGCGAGGGCGCAACCCGCCACGGCGGCGACCGGCACCGCCGTGAGGCCGATGGCGAGGTCGGCGCGGATGCCGTGGAGTACCCGGCTGAGCAGGTCGCGCCCGAGGTCGTCCGTGCCGAACGGATGCCCCGTTGACGGCCCGGCCAGTGCGTCACCGCTCTGTGCCAGGGGATCCGCGGACGTGAGCAACGGAGCCAGCAGTCCGGCCAGTGCGACCGCGGACACCAGCGCGAGTCCGGCGATGCCGCGGGCACTGAGCAGCCCGGCCAGGTAACGGTTGCGGGCGCGGAGCGAGGAGTATGTGGTCGTGAGGGTCATGGTCACGCCCACCTGATCCGGGGGTCCAGCCAGGCGTAGACGAGGTCGGTGAGCAGCTGCACGGCGACGAACACCGCGACCAGCAGCAGGAGCAGCGCCTGGACCACGGGGTAGTCGCGGCGGATCACACCCTGTTCGGCGAGCATGCCGAGCCCCGGCCAGGCGAAGACGGCCTCCACCAGCACCGCCCCACTGAGCAACTGCCCGACCTGCATGCCGAGTACGGTGACCACGGGCGGCAGGGCGCCCGGCAGTGCGTGGCGCCAGACGATGCGCCGACGGCTGACGCCCACGGCCGTGGCGGTGCGTACGTAGTCCTCGGCCAGGGCGCGCTCCAGCCCGTCCTTGAGGTAGCGGCCGAGGACGGCGGCGCTCGGCAGGGCGAGACACACCGCCGGCAGCAGCAGGTACTGCAGGCCGATGTCGGGGGCGTCGAGCACCGACTGGTATCCGCCGGCGGGCAGCAGGCGCAGGCCCACCGCGAACACCAGCACCAGCACGATCCCGGTCACGAACGGCGGCACGGCCAGCGCGGCGGTGGTGACCGCCTGCGCCGCGGCGCGCACCCCGCGGCCGCGCCCGGTCGCCCCCAGCAGCCCGAGGGCCAGGCCGAGCGCGACCACCAGCACCAGCGCGCCGATCGTCAGCTCCACCGTCCGGCCCAGCCCCTGACCGATCAGCTCGGAGACCTCGCCGCCGATGGCGTACGAGGGGCCGAGGTCGCCGTGCACGAGATCGCCGAGCCAGGTGACGTACTGGCTGAGCAGCGGGCGGTCCAGGCCGAGTCGGCCGCGGATCGCCTCGATGGCGGCGGGTCCGGCGTCCGGTCCCGCCAGGGTGGTGGCGGGGTCGCCGGGGATCAGGCGCAGGATGACGAAGATGACGAACGAGGCGAGCGCCAGGACGAGCAGCGCGGAAGGAACCCTCTTCAACAGGTAGGAGCGCACGGCGTCACACCAGGTAGGCGTCGTCGAGGACGAGGTAGCCGAACTTGTTGAGGTCCGCTCCGTGGACCTTGGCCGTGGCGACCTCCACCGAGGCCTCCACGGCGAGGTCGATGATGAAGGCCTCGTCGAGGAGCTGGTCGCTGATCCGCTGGTAGGCCCCCAGCGCTTCGGGGCTCTCGGCGTCGCTCCGCACCCATGCGTCCCGTACCGCTTCCGTGTAGGCGGGCGAGCTGAATTGGGAGGTGTTCTTCGCCTCGTTGAAGGGGTAGGCGCTGACGGCCAGGGTGGACGGATGGACCTGGGCGAACCCGTGCCCCATCGTCCAGAGGGCCGGCATCTGCTGGGCGATCAGTTTCTTCTGCATGGTCGCCGAGTCGTAGGGCTGGAGCTCGGTGGTGATGCCGATCTGCTTCAGGTCGTACTGGATGATCTGGGCGATGGCCGTGACCCTCGGCACCGAGGCGTGGGCCAGCGGCAGGGAGAGGGTGTCGTGGCCTGCCTCCTTCAGCAGGGCCCGCGCCTTGTCCGGATCGTGCGTGTAGCGGGCGGCGTTGGCGTCGCTGTACGCCGGGGACGACTTGGGCCAAGGGGCGGCGCTCGCCTGGCCGTAGCCGCCGAGGACCTGCTTGACGATGCGTTCGCGGTCGACGGCCCAGGCGAGCGCCTGGCGTACGCGCTTGTCGTCGGTGTACTGCTCCTTGACGTTCGCGCCGAGGTAGAGGGCGCCCGCGCCGGTGTCGTAGCCCTTGATGCGGAACTGCCTGTCGTCCTTCAGCTGCCCCACGTCCTGGCCGCGGACGTCGAACGAGAGCTGTGACTGGGTGGTGCGCAGCGAGGAGAGCAGCGAATCGGGCTGCGGGATGATGCGTATCTCGACCTTGTCCAGGTAGGGACGGCCGGGCTGCCAGTAGCGCTCGTTGCGCGCGAAGCCGATGGAAGAGCCGGGGTTGCGGCCGGTGAAGGTGTAGGGCCCGGTGCCGATGAGCTGCTTGCCGGCGACCGCGTCCTCGACCGTGTCCTTGTCGGCGATGAACATGAACTCGAAGAGGTCGAACAGGTTGCTGACGGGATGTGCGAGACCGAGTGTGATCTCGTGGTCGCCCCGCTTCTCGAACGAGGTGACCGCGGCCGCCGTGGACCTCAACTGCGCGGCGCGCACCGGGTTCTGAAGGTTCTGCACCGCGAAGATGACGTCATCCGCCGTGAAGTTGCGGCCGTTGTGGAAGGTGACGTCGTCGCGGAGCACGAAGGTGATGCTCTTGCCGTCCGGGGCGACCTGCCAGGACTTCGCCAGCTCCGGCTGCGGCCGCAGCTTGTCGTCGTAGCGGGTGAGGGTGTTGAACACCAGGCGCGGGACGAGCGTCATCGCGCTCACCGCGAAGAGCAGGGCCGGAGTGAAGTCGACACCGTGCGCGACCGTCAGGGTGCCGCCCCTGCGGGGACTCGCCGAGGCGGCGGGTGCGCTGTCGTCGACCGCGGAACGGCAGGCGCCCAGCGTCATGAGGACGGAGCCGGCGCCCAGGGCGCGCAACAGGCCCCGGCGGGAGAGGTGGGGGAGCGTGGTCATGGTGGAACCGCCTTGGCGATGGGAAAATCGAGAGGAGAAGTTAATTGCAATCTGAGCGGAACTAATTAACTGCAGGTGGGACCTGGTGCGGTCCATCGCAGGTGGTGGCGTCGCGGCGGTCCGGTCAGGAGCGCTTGGCGCGGTGCGCGAGGTGTGGCGGCCGGCCGCGTCTCACCGGGGGTCCCGTCGAGGCGGGAACGCACCCGGGCCGGCCCGGGGTCAGGCTGAAACCGCGGAAATCAGCGGGGACAGCCCGGCGACGGCACGGCACAGATCGCGCTGGCGTGTCGACAAAGGTCGACATGCCTGCGGGAGACGAGCCGCACGGTCGGGGTCATGCGCGCAGGTTGTCAGAGACCCGATGATTGGTCAAACGCCACTGTTCGCAGTGGATCGCCGTAGATGTTGGCCAGAACAGCCGTACCGGCCGCGACGTCCAGAGCCCGCTCCCCGGTTCCCGGCGCGACGATCCGCTCCGGGTCCTCGCACAGGTGCGAGCGCCCGACCGCCTCCGCGCGGATCGCGTCGAGGTACCTCGGATGGGCCCCGGAGAACGTCTCGTGCACCACCACCACATCCGGGTTGACCAGGTCGGCCAGCAGCGCGACCGCCCGGCCGATCAGCCGTGCCCGGCGCCGCACCAGACGGTCGGCGCCGGGATGGCCCGCCGCCACGGCCTCGGAGAGCAGTGCGCGGTCGGGTTCGGCGATGATGCCCAGCTCGGTGGCTTCCTCGAACAGGGCGGTGTCGGAGACGACGGCCTCGAAGCAGCCGGTCCGGCCGCAGGGACACTTCGCCCGGCTGCCGGGGACGGGCTGATGGGCCAGGTCACTGGTGGCCGCGCGCGGGCCGAGGTGCACCCGGCCCCCACTGCCCAGAGCCGCGTCGACCACGTGGCCCACGAAGATCGCCACGATGCTGTGCTGCGCGTCGGGGTGGCCGAAGAGGATCTCCGACTGGGCGAGGGCGCGCGCGTGATTGTCGACGTACACCGGCAGCCCGGTGGCTCGTTCCAGTGCGTCACGCAGCGGTACGTCGTACCACCCGAGCGGCTCGTGCCGCACCGCGATCCCCCGCTCCGGATCCACCCTTCCCCCCAGCACCGCACCCACACCCGCGATGCCGAGGGCACCCTTGTGCTCGGCGAGGAAGGCCGGCAGCCGCCGGGTCACCCGTTCCAGGATCGCGGTCCGGCCGAGCCCCCGACTGCTCACGTCCTCCCGGGCCAGGATGCGTCCGCGCAGGTCGATCAGCGACAGCGTCGCGCCCGGCACCCCGATGTGCACGCCCGCCACCGCGACCCGCCCGGAGTCGATGTCCACCGGAACCTGCGGGCGGCCGACCCCCGCCGCGGCGACCAGTTCGGGGCGCTCCCGCACCAGCCCCAGCCGGACGAGGTCGACCACCTGCCGTGAGACCGCCGCCGGGCTGAGCCCGGTGAGGGCCGCGATCCGCCTGCGCGCCACCGGACCGTGGTCGAGCACGGTGCGCAGTACCGCGGAGGTGTTCGCCTCCCGTCGGCCGTCGCCGCCGCGGAGTTGCTGATAGGGGCTGTTCAGCGGGGCGGGCATCTGTGGTTCCTCACTCGGGCACGTGGTTCCGGCGGGGCGGTCGCGCGTACGGACCGCGCGGGGAGCCGGGGTCCCGGTGCTGATCGTAAGCGGGTCACCGTGCGGTGCGGGGCCGGCCGGCTGCAGCACGTGCCATACGGCCGCCACGCTGCGGCAACAACGGGCGGCGAGAATGGGCCCCGGGCCAGGGGTCCGCACTCCCGCACCCCGAGGGGACGGCGCACTCCGACTGGCGGCCGCAGCCACCCGCGCCGACCTGCCTCGGCCTCCTGGAGCGTCAGCCGAGTGGTGGACTGCTGCCCTGGCTGCTGGAATGGAGTCGTCGAACGGATGTGTCCGCGAGGCAGGCGACGCGCTGCCTTGCCTGCCGGCGCCGCGGCCAGGCCTCTCCGTGGATCAGCCGGCCGGCCACAGGCGGGAACAGCTGCCTCATGTCGAGCCCCGTCGGGGCAGCCGCAGCCCCTGGGCCGGGTCCAGTGAGTCCCATTCTGCTATCGCAAAGGCAGGGCTCCGTCGTGACGAAGGTGATGCGGCCGACGGCCCTGCTGATCGGTGTGGGGCTTCTCCTGGGCACCGGCTGTTCGTACGGGGCTTCCGCGGCTCTGCCCGCCAAGACGGCGGCTGCGGCGTTCGAGCCGGGCCCGTGCCCGCCCACGCACGATCCCGATCCGGCCTATGACAGGGCACGCTGCGGCTACCTCGTCGTGCCGGAGAACCGCGCTCACCCGAACGGGCGTACCATCCGGCTCGCGGTGGCGATCGTGCCGGCCGCCTCGCCGCACCCGGCACCCGATCCCGTCGTCTACCTGTCCGGCGGCCCGGGCGAGGACCCGATTCCGTCGGCGAAGGTGCTCATCGAGGCCGGACTGAATCGTGACCGCCGGCTGATTCTCCTCTCCCAGCGCGGGGAGTTGTCCTCACGGCCCGCGCTGACCTGCGCCAATCTGGACGAGTTCCGTGCCCGTGGCGTCGGCCTGGCCTATGACTCCTCGGCGATGAAGCGGCAACACCTGGAAGCCGCCACGGCCTGTCACCGCAAACTGGCTGCAACCGGCGCCGACCTGAGCGCCTACAACACCACGGAGAACGCGGCCGATGTCGCGGACCTGCGCACGGCGCTGGGCATTGTCCAGTGGAACGTCTACGGGGCTTCCTACGGCACGGATCTGGCGCTGACCCTGATGCGAGAACACCCGCAGGGGATCCGCGCGGTGGTCATCGACGGGATCGTGCCGCCCGACGCGGCCTCACTCAGTGGGTTCTGGAGGAGCGCCCGAGAAGGATTCGACGGTGTCTTCCGTGCGTGTGAGGCCGAGGCGGCCTGCCGGGACCACTACCCCAACCTGCGTGCCACCTTCACGGGGCTGGTGCGCAAGCTGGAGGCCAACCCCGTCGAAACAACGGTGAAGCTGCCTACCAGCGACACCCCGGTCAAGGTGGTGCTCGACGGCGGGGCGTTGGTCAACTGGATGGTGCGGCTGATCTCCAACGGCCAGGACGGCAGCGAGGCTCCGTACGCGATCGACCAACTGGCCAAGGGCCACCCCGAGACCGTGGCGCGACAATGGGCCTCGTTCTGGGTCGCTCCGGAGTTCTACGGCACGTTCAGCTATGGATTGAACTACGGAGTGATATGCAGTGAGTGGGTGCCGTACGAAGCGCCGTCGCAACTGCTCGCCCGCGGACGTGCCGAGTTCCCGGACTACCCGGATTCCGTACTGGCGCAAGGGCCGCAGATTCCGTTCATGAACGAGGACTGCCGGATCTGGAACGTACCCAAAGCGCCCGCGTCCGTCCGCGAGCCCACCAGGAGCGCGATCCCGACCCTGGTGATATCGGGTGGCTTCGACGCCAAGACCGGCGCCCAATGGGGTGATCACGCGGCCCGGACACTGTCCGAGTCGAAGGTCATCACCATCCCCGGAATGGGCCACGGAGCCGGAATCTTCGCGCCGTGCGGGCACCAGGTGGTGGCATCGTTCCTCCGCACCCCGACGGCGCCCGACACCGACTGTGTGGCAACCGTATCGCCGAAGCCGTTCAAGACGTCATGAACATCCGCACGGGGATCTGCGCCACTGTCCTCACGCTCGTTTCACTGCTGTCCGGCTGCGGCCACGCCAAGACGGACACACCGCCGTCCACGGCTTTCCTCGATGAGGCGTTGCGGGAATCGTTCGCGCAGACCGGTGCGCCCGGAGCGATCGTCGCGGTCCAGACACCCCAGTACACCTGGATGCGCTCGGTCGGGGTCGCGAACACGGCCACAGGCGAGGCGATGGCCCCCGCCATGCACACCCGCATCGCCAGTGTCACGAAGATATTCACCGTCACCATGCTGCTGCAGGCCGCCGCCGAAGGCCTGCTGTCGCTCGACGACCCGATAAGCCGCTACCACCCGAACATTCCGAACGGAGACCGGATCACCCTGCGCCTGCTCGCCAATCACCGCAGTGGTATCGGGAATTACGAATCCAACGACCGGTGGCTCGCGCAGTGGAAGGCGGACCCCGAGCGGGCCTGGACGCCGGAGGAGCTGGTGGCGTTCGGGATCGAGGAGTCGCCGTTGTTCCCGCCGGGCACCGACTTCCGCTACTCCAACACCAACACCGTGCTCATCGGCCTGGTCCTGGAGAAGGTGACCGGCAAACCCGTCGGGCAGCTCTACCAGGACCGCATCCTGCGACCGCTGGGCCTGCGAGCGACCGCCTTCTCCGGCGCGGCCCCGTCCATCGCCAGGCCGCACCCCCGGGGTTACACGCTGTTCGGCCAGTCCTCGGGGGCGGATCCCGTCGACGCGACCGACTGGAACCCTTCGGTCGCCTGGACCGCGGGGGGACTGACGTCGACGGCCGAGGACCTGTTGGCTTTCGGACGGGCCATGGGCACCGGGAAGGGCCTGCTGCCGCCCGAGCGGCAGGCCGAGCGGCTCGCCTCACTGCTGCCCGAGCCGGGAAAACCGGAAACCAGCTACGGCCTCGGACTCATGGGGATGCGCGACTGGATAGGGCACACCGGTGAGATCCCAGGCTTCACCGCGACGCTCTTCTACCACCGGGGGCTGCACGCCACTGTGGTGGTCCTGGTCAACAGCGATATCGCTTCGGGGGGATGCCCGCGTCCCATACCCACCTTGGCGAAGAACCGCCGCGACCATCGGTGCGATGCGCCGGCGAACCTGATCAATGCCGCCCTCGCCAACGCCCTCGGCAAGCCCGTTCCGCCGCCGCCCACCCCATGAGAACGTATCAACCAACGGGCTGTGCAGAGAGTCGGCGTTCGAGGGGTGTGCGGTAGCAGGGGGTGACGCGGGTGTCCCCGAGGAAGTCGGTCATGCGGGCGATCTCGCGGTCGAGGGCGGTCCGTGCCTCGTGGCCCGGGTCCGTGAGGAGACGGTGGTTGATGCTGCCGTCGGGACGCTGGGCCCACGCGCCGATCACGCGGCCGTCCGCCCAGACCGTGGGGCCGATGTTGCCGTTGCGGTCGAACAACTCCGGGGTGTACGAGGGGTCGAGGTACCAGTCCCGCCCGCGCCATCCCATGGAGGTGGGATCGAGGCCGGGCAGCAGGGCCACCCAGGGGTCGGGGTCGCAGACCGGCTCCACGTCCTCCGCCAGCAGATAGCCGGTGCCTTCGTCGAGGCCGACCGCTTCGGCACCGACGGTGGCGATCGCCTTGCGCGTGGCGGTCAGGGTCCAGCCGGTCCACCACTTCAGGTCGCTTTCGGTGACGGGGCCGAAGGCGGAGAGGTAGAGCCTGGCGAGTGCTGCCCGCGCTTCGGACGCGGGCAGCTCGGGCAGGGGTTCGGCCCCGGCCCAGCGGAACTGGGCGGAGGTCCAACCCCCGGCTGGGCGCGCGCGCCGGATACGGCCTTCGGCGGCGAGGACCCCGAGCACGGTGGAGGCGACGCGCTGGCGGGACTCGTACGGCTTGCCGGGAGAGGTGGTGATCTGCTCGCGCAGATCGGGTACGGCATCGGCGAACTCGGCTGCGGTGACCTCAACACGCTCGGCGAGGAGGGCCAGGACGTCCTGCTCCGCCGCGCTGCAGCGGAGCTCGTCCCAGCCGGCCGCGTCACGCAGCCGGGCCATCGCCCTGGCACGGTCCATGTAGGCGTCCCGGCCGACGGCGGCCTGGACCACCGGGGCGAGAGCGGCTGGGAGGACGAACATGGTGCGGCGCAAGCACCGTATCCGCGCCAGCGTCCGCTCCTCGTACAGCGCCCGTTCCACTGCCGGGACGCCCGGGTCGGACATGCGGGCCGCGGCGGACAGGAACACGGTGGCCGGGTCGGTCGCGTGCAGCCCGATGAGGGCTGCGGCGACCTCCTCGGGAGTCCGTACCCGCGTCGATCCGGCCAGCAGGTGCCTGCGACCGAGGCGGGCGCGGCGCTCGTCCGGCGTGACACGGCGGCGGGAGGGGGTCATTGCTTGTCTCCGAGAGGTGGTCGGACGCACGGTCTGACGGGGCGGCGAGGTGCCTCCTAGCGGGTGGAGCTGATGCAGAAGGGCTGGCCGGAGGGGTCGAGCAGGACGGTCCAGTGGATGCCGCCGGGCTGGTGGGCGGGGCGGGTGGCGCCGAGCTGCAACAGGCGCTCCTCGGCGGCCTGGACATCGTCGAAAGCGAGGTCGAGGTGGAAGACGAGTTCGTCCTGGGGCCAGTTCGGCGCCTTGAAGTCCCGGGCCGTGTAGAAGACGTACGAGGTTGTCCCGTCGCTGATCATCGCTGCGGTTTCGCCGAAGGTCTGGGTGACCTTCCAGCCCAGTGCGGCGGCGTAGAAGTCGGCGAGGGCCCTGCCATCGTGGCCCCAGAACGCCGCACACTTCACGTGCGCTGCGCCCTGCGGCGTCTCGGGGCGGGTCACCAGTCCTGCTTCTGGGTGGCGGCGATGACGTACCCGTTGGGGTCGGTGAAGTAGAAGAGCTTCTGCCCTCCGTGCTCCATGACGTCCTTCTGGACGGTGACCAGGGGGCGGATGCGCTCGACGTAGGAGTCGAAGTCGTCGACGGCCAGGTAGAACATGCCGAACGCGCCGACGGGGGTCTCCTTGAGGTTCGGCAGCCAGGCCCTCAGGTGATCGTCGCGGTAGAGCATCAGGGCGCACTCGTCCCCGAAGAGCAGGATGCGCAGGTCGTCGTTGGGGTCGTCACCGGCCGGGAGGGCCGTGAAGCCGATCTTCTCGTAGAAGTCGACGGCAGCCTGCGTGTCGGGAACACCGAGACAGGGGGAGAGGGCGGGAGCCTTCATGGGGGATCACTCCTTGCGTGCGCGAGGGCGGGTCTTGCGGTCAGGGGATGTACCGGTCGGCCGAGAGGGGCCGGGGAAGGTTCGGGGATCTCTCTCGATCCCGCGATCGGTACATTTGTACTGTAGCGCGACGATGGGGAGGTGGCAATACGGACATTCAAGGCTTCTTGGGCGTCTATCTCCGGGGTGCCCCGCCCCCATGCAGCCTGCCCAGACCGGGCGAGCTGCCAGCCGAACTGTCTGTCTGCCTCGATACGGTACTTTCGTACTGCACGGATCGAATCGAGCAGGAAGGGGGCCTCATGGCTGCCGAGAAACCCGCACGGCGTCGGCGTGACCCGCAGCAGCGGATCGAGGAGATCGCCGAGGCCACCGAGCGGGTCATCGCGGAACGGGGCGTCGAAGGCCTGACCCACCGCGCGGTAGCCGAAGCCGCCGGTGTGCCCCTGGGAGCGACGACCTACCACTTCGCGACCAAAGACGACCTCATCACCGCCGCCCTGAGCCGGGCCGTCGACCGCTACGCCGCATATCTGGGCGACTGGGTCGCCCAGCGGCCCGCGCTGACCACCGACCAGCTCGCCGTCCTGCTCACCGACGTGCTGCTCGGCTGCTTCGGACCCCAGCGCGACCAGCAGGTCACGGAATTCGAGCTCTACCTCGCCGCCCTGCGCCGCCCCGCCCTGCGGCCGATCGCAGACCAGTACACCGAGCGGACCGTCGAAGCCCTGGCCCACTACACCGACCCGGTCACCGCCACCGCTGCCGCCGCCGCCATGAACGGCCTCACCCTCACCGGCCTGGCCGGCACGCGCCCGCCCGACCGAACCCACATCGAAGCCGTCCTGCGCCGCATCCTGACCCCCAACCCCGTCCTCGGTCCGTAGTCGCCGGCCCTCTGGGCCGACGTCCGGTCAACGCCCGGGTGCCGTTGACGCGGAAGTGACGTGCCGGTGTGACTCCGAGGCCGGTCGGGTCGGGTCACTTGGGCGGGAGCTCGGCGGTGACCTCCATGGCCCACGTCAGCCAGTCGTCCAGGACGTCGTCGTCGAGGGTTTCCTCCGCCAGCAGGACCCACCCTCTTTGTTGCTTGCCCCGCATCACCAGGGGCGCGGCGCCGGGGCGTGCCAGGGCTTCGTCAGTCCTTTCCTTGCCGACGCGCACCATGAGGCCCTCGTCGTACAGGTTGGCCAGCGCATTGCCCTGGAGGAGGAAGGTCAGGCCGCTGAACATCTTCTTCGCGACGACTCCCTCGGGCTCGAGTCGTTCCATCACGCGTTCCGCGAGTACTTCGTCGTAGGCCATGACTCCACCCTGTGTCGGGCAGCCCGGAAGGGCCTGCTGTGGTCATCGTTTCCGCTGGTCGCCGTCGCGGCCACCGGCGGGCAGGGGGGCGGCTGGGACCGCGAGATCACCCTGGCCGCCCTACCGGCTGTGGTCAGGAGTAGTGGCCGGCCGGATCCTCGCCCTGGCGGTGGGGCTGGAGGATCTCGTGCACGGTTCCAGAGTCGTCGCGCAGGGTCGCGGAGATGCCCCACGGCCTGGGCTGGGGCTCCTGGAGGAAGGCGACGCCCCGCGCGGACAGGTCGGCGAAGGCCGCGTGGCAGTCCTCGACGGTGAACGTGCAGCCGACCAGCACACCCCTGGCCAGCAGCGACGCGAGCTGCTGAGCGGACTCGGGGTCCATCACCTGCGGCCCGGGAACCATCAGGGTGATCTGAACCTCAGGCTGGCCCTCGGCACCTACGGTCAGCCAGCGCATGTCCTCCCCGAACGGCAGGTCCGTGCGCACCTGAAGGCCGAGCTTCTCGGTGAAGAACGCCTTGGCGGCGTCCTGGTCCAGCACCCAGACGGTGGCCGTGTTCACTGCAGTAATCATGATCGTTCCTGTTTCCTGTTCCTGTTCCTGGGCGGCACATGGCGCACCTCGTGGGAGCTGGGGGCCGGCAGGCCGGGATTCCTCAGCAGGCGGATGTTTCCGACGATAGGAGCCCTTTAGGACACCTCACGTCACCAATGCCTGGCAGCCTGGGAAACATGACCCAGGACCTGCCCGCCCGCATGCTGCGCCTGCTCTCACTGCTCCAAACGCGCCGCACCTGGTCCGGCACCGAACTCGCGACACGGCTCGGCGTCACCCTGCGCACCATCCGCCGCGACATCGACCGGCTCCGCGATCTCGGCTACCCCGTCGACGGCACCACCGGCACCGCCGGCGGCTACCGCCTGGCCGCCGGCACCGATCTGCCACCGCTCCTCCTGGACGACGAGGAAGCCGTCGCCATCGCCGTGGCCCTGCGCACCGCCACCAGCGGCGTCACCGGCATCGAGGAGACCGCAGTGCGCGCCCTGGCCAAACTCGAACAGGTGCTACCGCAACGGCTGCGCCACCAGGTGACCGCGATCCAGGCCACCGCCGCGCCACTCCCCGTGCCCTGGAGCAGCGGCCCCGAGGCCGACCCCGGCGTGCTTGCCACCCTGGCCGCAGCCTGCCGCGACCACGAGATCACCACCTTCACCTACCGGACCGGGAAAGGCGTCACGGGCCGGCGCCGGGCCGAACCCCACGCTCTGGTCGCCGCCGCACCCGTCTGGTACCTCGTCGCCTACGACACCGACCACGACGCATGGCGCCTCTTCCGCGTCGACCGCCTCACCGACCCCACCCCCACCGGCCACCGCGCCGCCCCCCGAGCACTGCCCGCCACCGACGCCGCCGCCTACGTCGCGGCCCGCCTGGCCGCCGCCCCGGCCCGCTACACCTTCCACGCCACCGTCCCCGCCGACACCGCCACCGTCCGCGCCCGCACCTACTCCCTCCCCGACCGCGTTCGACCCCTCGACAACCACACGAGCACCCTCGACCTCGCAGCCGACAACCCCCACCACATCGCCGAACAACTCCTCGCCATCGACCTCGGCCCCACGCACACCATCCGCGGCACCCCCGAACTCGCTCCCCACCTGGAAAAACTCGGCCACCGCCTGCTCCGCGCCGCCCATGCTCTCGCCCGGCAAGACGACCGGAGCACGAAGGGCACAGAGCCGGACTGCAGGCGCGGGCAGTAGACGTCCGGACCAGGTTGCCCCAGGTCGTCGGCCTGATGCGCCACCCTCAACGACATGTACCGCAACCGGACCGCCTGCGGCATCGGCCGCGGCGACTCCGCCATGCGTGTGGGCCGCGAGGCGACCGTCGGCGGCAACGCGATCCAGATCTCCCGGCAGTACGTCCTGCCGGACATCGACATCACCTGCACTCCCGATCCTGGCTGGGTTGACGCGCCGGTTGGCGTGCTCACGCCGAGGTGACGTGCTGGCGGCGCTGCACCGTTGGCAGTGCCCCACCGATTGGAGCGATGGTGCGATCGGTGCGAGGCTCCCGCCATCCTGTGACTCACGTCACGTGAGGTTCCTGTCAGGAATCGGGGCGCTGTCCCGCTCAAGTCGCCGAGAGCAAGCGAACCGACGGGAGCAACTCATGAAGCACCGCATCGTCGTCCTCGGCGCCGGGTATGCAGGGGCCTACGTGGCCGGGACCCTGGCGCGCCGGCTGGCTCCGGCGGAAACCGAGATCACCGTGGTCAACGCTGAGCCGGACTTCGTCCAGCGGATGCGGCTGCACCAGCTCGCGGCCGGGCAGGAGATCGAGGCTCCGCGCCTCGCCGACGTCTTCGCGGGCACGGCGGTACGGCTCTGTCTCGCCCGTGTCACCGCCGTCGACCCCGAGCGCCGGGTCGTCGCCGTGGCCGACGCCGACGGCGGCGGTGAGCTCGGCTACGACACGCTGCTGTACGCGCTCGGCAGCCGCGGCGCCGACCACGGCGTTCCCGGCGTGGCCGAGCACGCCTTCGACATCGCCGCCCGGCCCTCCGCGCTGCGCCTGCGGGAGCGCCTGGACAGCCTGGAGGGGGGCGGCGAGGGCGGCAGTGTGCTGGTCGTCGGCGACGGGCTGACGGGCATCGAGACCGCCACCGAGATCGCCGAGTCCCGGCCCGGCCTGTCGGTGACGCTGATCGCCCGAGGTGAGCTGGGCGCCGCGCTCTCCGCCGGAGCCCGCGGCCATCTGCGCGAGGGGTGCGCCCGGCTGGGCATCACGGTCCTGGAGCACACCGGTGTCGAAGCCGTGGAAGCGACGCGGGTGCTGTGCGCCGACGGCACCGTCCTGGCGTCCGACGCGACCGTGTGGACGGCCGGGTTCGCGGTCGGCCCCCTCGCCGCCGCGAGCGGTCTCGAGGTCACCGACGACGGTCGGATCGTTGTCGACCGCACCATGCGTTCGGTCTCGCACCCGGACGTCTACGCCGTCGGCGACAGCGTCTACGCCGTCGGTGACAACGGCCGGCCGCTGCCGATGTCCTGCGCTTCGGCCGGCTACACCGGCCGGCAGGCCGTGGACGCGGTCGTGGGGCGTCTGACCGGCCGTGAGATCGCGAACACCAAGCTGGAGTACGTGGGCAACCACATCAGCCTCGGGCGGCTGGACGGGATCCTGCAGATGGTCGACGAAGAAGGGCGGGCGAAGCCGAAGTTCATGGGCGGCCGGAAGGCCGCGCGGATCAAGAACGGCATCGTCAGGATGGCGCTGTGGGGCACCTCGCACCCGACCTTCGGCCTGCCCAAGCGCAAGTACCGCCTGACGGCCACGCAGATCGCGCCCGCCGAGAAGGCGGTCGCGTAGCCGCCCAGTCCGTGTTTCAAGATCCAGCGGTGATTCCACCGTGGCACGCGGCAAGCCGGACTCGTGGCCTGCCGGACCGGCGATCTCGACGGCGTCCCTGCCGGTCCGTGTCGAGAAGGCCGCCTGAGCCGCAACTGCCACGTCCACCCCCGTTCCACCCGAAGGAGAAGGCATGTCCACTCAGGCCGCGCCCGCAGCCGACACGTCGCCCTCACCCTGGCTGACCGTGGCCAGGGCGGTCGCCCTGCTCACGGTGAGCATCAGCCTGCTGCTCACCGCCTTCGCCTGGCCGTCGGTTCGCTCATCGGTGCATGACGTGCCGATCGCCGTCGCCGGGCCCGCCCCCGCCGTCGAGCGGATCACGTCCGTACTCGACCAACGGCTTCCCGACGGCTTCACGGTCACCGAGGTCGCCGACACCGCCGCCGCCGTGCGGCTGATACGCGACCGCCAGGTGTACGGGGCGATCGACCTCAGCTCCGGCACCCCGCAGGTCATCACCGCGTCCGCCGGAAGCACCGCCGTGGCGCAGACCCTGAACGGCATCGCGACCGGGCTTGGCCAGGCACAGGGAGCCGGCACCGCGGCCGCCGCCCGTGACCTCGTCCCGCTGCCGGCCGACGACCCGCGCGGCACCGGACTGGCCGCCGGATCCCTGCCGTTGGTCATGGGCGGCTTGCTCGCCGCCCTGCTCCTGACCAGGCTCGTCCGCGACGGCGTCCGCCGCGTCACCGGAGCACTCGCCTTCGCCGTCACCGGCGGACTCGCCGTGGCGGCGATCCTGCAGTTCTGGTTCGGCTCGCTCGACGGCTCCTACTGGGCCAAATGCGGCGCCATCGCCCTGACCATCGCGGCCACTTCCCTGACCATCCTCGGTCTCGAGTCACTGCTCGGGTACATCGGCTTCGGCCTCGGCGCCGCCGCCATGATGCTCATCGGCAACCCCCTGTCGGGCACCGCGACCGCACCCGAGATGCTCCCCGGCTGGTCCGGCACCCTCGGCCAACTGCTACCGCCCGGGGCCGGTGGCCGGCTGCTGCGCTCCACCGCCTTCTTCGACGGCCACGGCGCCGCCCACTCCGCCACCGTCCTGGCGACCTGGCTCACGCTCGGTACGGTGCTGTGCCTGGCCGGCGCCCTGCGCCGTCGGCCTACCGTCACCGTCGAGCACGCGGCCGCACAGCCGAGCCCCGTCCCTACAGGTCGGCGATGACAAGCCGGTAGCCGATGTCGAGTGTTTCGCGGTGGAGCAGGTCGGCATGGCGTGTGTGCCACAGGCCGGAGGACAGGTCGTCGGACAGCCGGGCCAGGCCCGGACGGAGTACCTCCTCGTCCGTCTGGGCGAGCATGGAGATGCCGGCACGCACTTCCGGATCGAGGTAGGCCTCGGGCCGGCGCCAGAAGGCGGCACCGAACCCGTCGGTGCAGTCGTGCGGGATCGGGACCGTCTCGACGCGGGCGCCTCCCAGCAGGGCTGTCAGCCGGTCGATCGCGACGGCCCGCGTGTCGTCGAACGCGGCCACCTCCGGCAGGTACTCGTCCACCAGCCAGAACTTGCGGAGGATGGTCTGGTCCCAGGTGAAGATGACGACGCGCCGCCGGGCGATACGACGCAACTCCGCGATACCGGCTTCGAGGTCGGTCCAGTGGTGCACGGTCAGGAGGGCCATCGCCGCGTCGGCGGAGTCGTCGGCGACCGGGATCGACTCCGCGGACGCCTGCAGGGCCCGCGCGGATCCGGCCGGACGCTGGGCGATCATCACAGAACTGGGTTCGACCGCCACCACCGTCTGCGGCGGTTCGTAGGAGCCGGTGCCGGCACCTACGTTGATCACGGTGTCGACGTCGCCGAGTGCGGTGTGAATCCTGTCAGCTATCCGGGGATCCGGTCGTCGGGTGTGACTGTAGGTCGCACCGATGCCGTCATAGGTCGTCATGACGGAGAGTGTGCCGCTACACCCAGGACCACCCGCGCACACCGACCCGGCCCGCAACACCCCACTCATGCAAGCGAGATGGCCCGAGCAGGGTCTTCTACAGCACCGTTTAGGGTGGTCCGCATGGAGAGCACCGCCACTGATCGATTCGACACCAGCCGGTTCGAGGCCGGCCGGAGCCGGCTGGCCTCGCTGGCGTACCGGCTGCTGGGCTCCGCCACCGACGCCGAAGATGCCGTACAGGATGCGTTCCTGCACTGGCAGGCCGCGGACCGGCAGCGGATCGAGGTGCCGGAGGCATGGCTGACCAAGGTCGTCACCAACCTGTGCCTGGACCGGCTCCGCTCGGCACAGGCCCGCCGCGAACGCACCGCCGGCGCCTGGCTGCCCGAGCCGCTCCTCGACAGCGACCCGATGCTCGGCCCGGCCGACACCTTCGAGCAGCGCGAATCGGTCTCCCTGGCCGTGCTGACGCTCATGGAGCGCCTGTCCCCCCTCGAGCGGGCCGTGTACGTCCTGCGCGAAGCGTTCTCCTACACCCACGCCGAGATCGCCGAGATCCTCGACATCACCGAGTCCGCGAGCCAGCAGCACCTCCACCGGGCCCGGCGCCACATCACCGCCGCCCGCCGCGGTGGCGGCGAAGTCGACCCGGCAGCGGCCCGCAGGATCATCGAGGAGTTCCTCGCCGCCGCCTCCTCGGGCCGCACCGAACGGCTGGTGGCGCTGCTCACCGACGACGCGACCGCGATCTCCGACGGCGCCGGCGGCCTGGCCGAGAAGCTGCTGCGGTACGACACTCCGCAGCGCATCGCCGCCGTCGTACGGGCCGGCTTCAAACCCACACCCGCGAAGCGGCGACTGGCCGGCGGCACGCCCGCCGTCCACTACGCGCTCGTCAACGGCGCCCCCGCCATCCTCTTCGCGCTGGGCGACCAGATCATCGGAGCGGTGACCTTCGACATCGCAGACGGCAAGATCGCGACCGTGCGCGGCATTGCCGCCCCCACCCGCCTCGCCCGCCTCACCGAAGCCTGGCGACAGCACGGACCGGACACACCACTGATCGCCCAGTGGTGACCCGGCGCCGACCGCGGCCAGGCGCAGCGCCCGCGATGCAGTGAGCTGGAGCGGGCGGCCGGTGGCCGTCGTTCCGGCGCGACACGTCCTGACCGGGTGCCCCCTCCTGCGATCTGACGTACGCGCGGGCAAAAGCCCAGGTCAGGCGCCTCATATCGTGCCCCTAGAAGAAGCCGAGCTTCTTCGGGGAGTAGCTGACCAGGAGGTTCTTGGTCTGCTGGTAGTGCTCCAGCATCATCTTGTGGGTCTCGCGTCCGATGCCGGACTGCTTGTAGCCGCCGAAGGCGGCGTGCGCCGGGTAGGCGTGGTAGCAGTTCGTCCAGACGCGGCCCGCCTGGATCGCGCGGCCCGCGCGGTAGGCGGTGTTGATGTCGCGGGTCCAGACGCCCGCACCCAGGCCGTAGGCGGTGTCGTTGGCGATGCGGACGGCGTCCTCGAAGTCCTGGAAGGACGTCACCGACACCACCGGGCCGAAGATCTCCTCCTGGAAGATCCGCATGCGGTTGTCGCCCTCGAAGATGGTCGGCTCGACGTAGAAGCCGCCCGCCAGGTCCCCCTCCAGTTCCCGGCGCACGCCGCCGGTGAGGACCTTCGCGCCCTCCCGCTGGCCGATCTCCACGTAGGAGAGGACCTTCTTGAGCTGCTCCTCGGAGGCCTGTGCGCCGATCATCGTCTCCGTGTCCAACGGGTGGCCCGGCACGATCAGTTCCGTGCGGGCCACCGCCGCGTCGAGGAAGTCCCCGTACCGGCCGCGCTCGATCAGGGCGCGCGACGGGCTCGTACACACCTCGCCCTGGTTGAGGGCGAACATGGTGAAGCCCTCCAGGGCCTTGTCGCGCAGGTCGTCGTCCGTCGACCAGATGTCGTCAAAGAAGAGGTTGGGACTCTTGCCGCCGAGTTCGAGGGTCACCGGCTTCAGGTGCTCGGCCGCGTACTGCATGATCAGCCGCCCGGTCGAGGTCTCCCCGGTGAAGGCGATCTTCGCCACGCGCGGGCTGGAGGCGAGCGGCTTGCCCGCCTCCTCCCCGAAGCCGTTGACGATGTTCACCACCCCCGGCGGCAGCAGGTCCGCCACCAGGCTCAGCCAGTAGTGGACGGAAGCCGGGGTCTGCTCGGCAGGCTTGAGGACCACCGTGTTGCCCGCCGCCAGAGCGGGAGCGAGCTTCCACACCGCCATCAGGATCGGGAAGTTCCACGGGATGATCTGCCCGACCACGCCGAGCGGCTCGTGGAAGTGGTAGGCCACCGTGTCGTCGTCGAGCTGGCTGAGGGCCCCCTCCTGGGCGCGCAGCGCCCCCGCGAAATAGCGGAACTGGTCTATGGCCAGCGGGAGATCCGCCGCGAGGGTCTCGCGGACCGGTTTGCCGATCTCCCAGGTCTCCGCGACCGCGAGGGCCTCCAGGTTCTGCTCCATCCGGTCGGCGATGCGCAGCAGGACGGCCGAACGCTCCGCCACGGAGGTCCGCCCCCAGGCGGGCGCGGCCGCGTGGGCCGCGTCCAGCGCGCGCTCCACGTCCTCCGCCGTACCGCGCGCCACCTCCGTGAAGGTCTGGCCGGTGACGGGGGAGGGGTTCGCGAAGTACGCGCCGCGGGCGGGGCCGACGTACTCGCCGCCGATGAAGTGGTCGTAGCGGGACGCGTACGACATCAGCGCCCCCTCGGTACCGGGCGCAGCGTAACGGGCCATGGTGTCCTCCCACTTGCCGGGCGCCGGCCGCCGTCGGACAGCGCTCGGGGGGAGGCTAGGAGCGGACAGGTTGCGGATACGTTGCACGCGTGCTGCGGCCGGGCCGCGGCGGGTTGCGTACGCCGTCCCCGCGCGCGCCGAGTTCGCGGTCCAGGGCGTGTACGCGGGCCAGCGCGGGCGGCCGGCCCTCGGGCGGGAGCGCCGCGGCCAGGGCCCGCCACGCCTCCGGATCGTCCGCGCCCCACGGACTGCACACCCAGTCGGTCAACAGCCCGGCGTCCGCACGGGCGATGACGGCGGCCCGCGCCTGGTCCTCGATGCGGCGGCGCAGCCGCACGATGCCGGGCGCGGTCGAGGAGGGGAGGAGGGGGCCCGGGTAGTGGTGGAGGGCGGCGGAGACCGCGCCGGCGGCCAGGTGCCGGGTCAGCGTGGTGAAGTCCGCGTCCAGCGGGCCGGCGGTGCGGTAGGGGCGGGAGAGCGGGGCGGCCGGGCCCAGCAGGGCGCGCAGGCGGGAGATCTCGGCGCGTAACGTCACCGGTGCGCGCGACTCGTCCTCGTACAGGGCGATCGCCAGTTCCTCGCCCGACAGGCCCTCCTGATGGTGCGCCAGAAGCACCATGATCTCGCTGTGCCGGCGGCCCAGCCGTACCGTGCGCCCGCCGGTGACCAGCAGCGCCTCGTCCCGGCCGAGGGCGGTCAGGGTGTCCCCGGCGGCCGGCGGTGCGGGGTCGAGCAGGGCCAGTTGGGCCTCCGCGGCGCGGGCCACCGCCCGGACGAAGGCGAGCGAGTGGGGGTGCGCGAGGCCGTCGCCGCCGGTGATGTCCACCGCGCCCAGCAGCCGGCCGGTCCGGGGATCCCGCACGGGGGCCGCCGCGCAGGTCCACGGATGCACGCGGCGGCTGAAGTGCTCGGCCCCGAAGACCTGAACGGGCTCGCCGACCGCGACCGCCGTACCGGGGGCGTTGGTTCCCATCGCCGTCTCCGCCCAGCGGGCGCCCGGGACGAAGCCGAGCCGCTCCGCGCGGCGCAGCGTGTCCGGTTCGCCCTCCACCCAGAGCAGGCTGCCGCGCGCGTCGCACACCGCCAGCAGGTGCGCCCCGTGCGCGGCGAACTCCCCCACGAGCTCCCGGAACAGCGGCATCACCCGCGCGAGGGGGTGCTCCTCGCGGTACGGCCGGAGCTGCGCCTCCGCCAGCTCCACCCGGGGCGCGCACTCCGGGCTGACGCGGGCCCGGGCACACCGCCGCCACGATTTCGCGATCACCGCCCGGACGGGGGCCTCGACCCGCCCGTCCCGTGTGAACGCGGCGTGGGCGCGCCGCAGTTCGCGGGTGCGCTCGGCGGGATCGGCCCCGCCGGGCAGCGCCACCGAAGGATCGTCCATGTCACCCTCCCGTGGTGCCGCGGTACCAGGAGGGCCCATCGTCGTCCCGCCACCGGCCCCCGGCAAGCGGTACGTCGGCCACTACGGCGGCGCTACGTCGCCCGGAGCGGGCCGAAACGCGGCCGGTCCGGGGGTTCGGGGGTTTCCCGGTCCGGAGGTTCCGGGTTCGAGGCCGACAGGGCCGAGGCCGGGTCCGGGGACGACCGGCCCGCCGGGATCCAGCGGCCCGCCTCGCTCCGGTACGGCCACCAGCGGCCCTCCCGGCCCAGCCGGAGCCGGCGCCGGAGCCGGTGCCCGCCTCCGTCCAGCGGGTGCGGACCCGGCGCAGCACCGGCGCCTCCTCGTCCGCCCAGGCCGCCGCCAGGGCCGACCGGGCCCGGGCCGGCGCGCTGCGGTCCGGCGTCCGGTCGTCCTCCAGCGCCGCGAAGGCCGGTCCAGCTCGATCCGCAGCGAGCCGCGTGACCGGGAACGTACGGCCGCGGCGGGGCGTTGAGGGAGTGAGTGCTCGACGACAGGAGGAGGTGTCCGCGGATGTCCACCAGCGGAAAGGTCGCGGTTGCCGGGGTCGTGGCAGCCATCGTGTTGTTCTGGACGGTCGGCTTCTGGGCGGGGCTGCTGGTCCTGATCGGCGTGCCGACGGCCGCCTATCTCCTGCTGGACTCCTCCCAGCGCCGTCGCCTGCGGGGTATATCCAGGAAGCAGATCGGCCGCTGAGGGCGCCGCCCGGCCGGGCTCAGTAGTAGTCGCGCATCAAGGCGGTCGCCCACTCGGGCTGCCGCTGGTCGCCGCGCGGTCCGAACTCGGCCATGTACGGCTTGAGGTCGAGCACCGGCGTACCGTCCACCGCGTCGAGGCCCTCGACGTGGACGTCCAGGCCGTCCACCTTCACCACCCGGCACCGCGACAGGCCGAGCCGGTTCGGCCGGTTCTTGCCCCGCTGGGCGAAGATGCCGACCAGCGGCCAGTCCTGGTTGCCGCGCGGGTGCCGTGCGCCCGTCTCGATCTTCTCCACCGGCACCCGGTCGAAGTGGTAGACCACCTCGACGTGCGAGAAGTCCTCCAGGCCGTACAGCGCCTCGGGACCGAACCGCCGGCCGTCCAGGCGGATCACCGCCGTCTCGCGCCCCCAGTCGTCGTCGACCACTTCCGTCCGGCCGCCCACGACCACACCCACCGGCTCCGATTCCACCATCACGTCCCCCATGACCGTCCGTCCCTGTTTCAGGCCGGGCGCACCGCGACGCGGTCGAGCGCCTCCAGCAGACCCGGCAGATCCGGATCCCCCTCCCGGGGGACCGCGAGCACCTCGGACGGTTCCTCGTCCAGCAGGACGAAGGCCGCCTCCCCGGTACGGGCCACCAACGACCAGCCGGGACCGTCCGCCCGCAGGGTCCGGGCCCCCTCGCCCGCGAAGGAGGAGCGCACCCGCCCGGGCGGCGGCGGGGTCCGCGTGTACCCCCGGGCCTCCTCGAGCGCCCGCGCGAGCCCCGGATGCGCGGCGGCCGCGGCCCCGCCGTCCGTCGCCTCGCGTTCGCGCCAGTCGGCCCACTCCCGGGCGATCTGGTCCGCACCCATCCGCCGCTGCACCGGCCCCCACGCCTCCGCCGACGGCGGCGCCAGCGGTACCCGCCCCGTGCCGTCCGCGCCCTGCTCCGGATCGTGCGGTTCGGGGATCCCGGAAGCGGCCACCGACAGCTCCAGGGGCCAGCCGGCCAGCGACACCACGATCGAGCGTTCGTCGGGGGACAGGTCGTACTCCATACCGCAGTCCCAGGAGGCGATGGCCGTGGCGACGAGCGAGACGTCGTCCACGACGACCGTCCAGCGCGCGCCCTCCTCGTCCTGGCCCAACACCAGCCCGTACCCCTCCCCGCCCGGCTCCACGCCCAGCAGGGAGCAGGCCTCGGGGAAGTCGTCGCCCAGGACGCCCGGGAACTGCGCGGGGGTCAGCAGCACGGCGGTCAGCACGTACAGCGAGCCGCCGCCCTCGTCGTCGGACACCTGTGCCTCCCGGGTTGCTCTCTCGTCGGCGCACCTTAACCAGCGGGTAACCCGCCCGTCGAGAGCCTGCGGCCGACGATTTCCAAGGCCGCTACCTGCACGTAGAGTTGGGACCCCGCCACAGAAAGGGACACCCGGTGCAGCGTTACGACCGGCTGAGGGAGATCCTCCGTCTCGACCCCGACAAGGACTTCCTCGCCATCTACCGGCTCACCGCCACCTACGAGTTCCCCTGGGACTTCACCCGCGCCCTGGAGCTCGCCCTCTTCCGCACGTACGCGGTCCCCGCCATCGGCGGCCTGCTGGCCGAAACGGCCGAGTTCACCGACCGCACCCAGAAGCGCTACGACGACACCGCCCTGCTCCTCGACGCGGTCGTGGAGCACGGCTTCGACAGCGACACTGCGCGCACCGCGATCCGCCGCGTCAACCAGATGCACCGCAGCTACGACATCTCCGACGACGACATGCGCTACGTCCTGTGCACTTTCGTGGTGATTCCGGCGCGCTGGCTGGACGCGTACGGCTGGCGTCCGCTGACCCACCACGAGCGCAGGGCGTCCGCGAACTACTACGCCACCCTCGGCCGCCATCTGGGCATCACGGACATTCCCGGCTCCTTCGAGGAGTTCGAAGCCACCCTGGACGCCTACGAGGAGGCCCACTTCGGCTGGGACGAGGGGGCCCGGAAGGTCGCCGACTCCACCCTCGACCTGATGGCCTCCTGGTACCCGGCGCCGCTGGCCCCCGCCGTGCGCGGGGCGAGCCTCGCCCTCCTCGACGAGCCGCTGCTGAGCGCCTTCGGGTACGAGCACCCGCGCCCCGGCGTGCGGCGGCTGGTCCGGGGCGCCCTGCGGCTGCGCGGCCGCGCGGTACGGCTGCTGCCACCGCGCAGGGCGCCGCACTACGCCCGCCAGAACCCGGAGATCAAGAGCTACCCCGGCGGCTACGACGTGGGCGAGCTCGGCACGTTCCCCGTGCCCGGCTCGGGTGGCTGCCCCGTGCCCCATCCCCGCCGGCCCGCCGGAGCCGAGGCTCAGCCTCCGGCGTGATCCCGGGCCCGTCCGCGGATCCCGGGCAAGGGGCCGACGTACGGAAAAAACGTCATGGACGGCGGACCGCGAGCACCAGGAAGCGGGCGTCCTCATCGGCGTACGAGGTCATCTCCCAGCCCGAACCGGCCAGCAGCGGGCCGAGGTTGTGCTCGGCCCGCATGTCGTCCGCGGTGAGCTCGCGACCGTGGCGCGCGGCGAGGGCGGCTCGCCCGATCGGGTGAAACAGCGCGAGCCGGCCGTCGGGCCGCACCACCCGGGCCAGCTCACGCAGGTTCGCTTCCGGGTCCGGCAGGTGGGCGATGAGCCCGGCGGCGAACACCGCGTCCAGCGCGCCGTCGCGCAGCGGCAGTCGGGCCACGTCCGCGAGCAGCAGCGTGCCCTGCGCGTCCCGCCCCGCCTCCTGCGCGGCGGTCAGCATCCGAGGGGTGAGGTCGGCGCCGAGCACGGTTCCGGTGGGTCCGACCGCCGCCCGCAGCGGGGCCAGGGCGCGTCCGGTACCACAGCCCGCGTCGAGCACGCGGTCCCCGGGCCGCAGCCCGAACTCGGCCACGGCGGTCGCGAAGGCGGGCCCGTCCTCCGGGAACTTGCGGTCCCAGCCGGCGGCGCGCACCCCGAAGAACTCCTGCACGTGCGTGTGGTCTTCGCTCATACGCCCATGATCCCCCACCGCCGGGCGGGCTGTGCATGCCTGCGTACCGTGTGCAAGGTGGTACGTGGTGTGATCGAAGATGAACGTATCTCTGTCATATTCCAGCAGTTGCAGCGGCTTTCGAAATGCGCCCCTTGTTCGCCCCCTCACCCGGACTAGCGTCCCGTGGCCATGGGACACCTGGACCACGCCGCCTATGGCTGGCTGACACCCGCGCTGTCATACGTGATGGCCTCGATCGGCGCCGCCCTCGGGCTGCGCTGCACCGTCCGCGCGCTCGCCGCGACCGGATCCTCCCGCCGCAACTGGCTCCTCACCGCGGCTTCCGCCATCGGCACCGGCATCTGGACGATGCACTTCGTCGCGATGCTCGGCTTCGACGTCACCGGCACCGAGATCCACTACAACGTGCCGCTCACCATCCTCAGCCTGCTCGTCGCCATGCTGGTCGTCGGCGCCGGGGTCTTCGCCGTCGGCTACGGCAGGAACCGGGGGCGGGCGCTCGTCCTCGGCGGCCTCACCACCGGCCTCGGCGTCGCGAGCATGCACTACCTGGGCATGGCGGCCCTGCGCCTGCACGGCGACATCTCCTACGACCCGCTCACCGTCGGGCTCTCCGTCGCCATCGCCGTGGTCGCGGCCACGGCCGCCCTGTGGGCCGCGCTCAACATCAAGTCGCCGGTGGCCGTGGCCGTCGCCTCGCTGGTCATGGGCGCCGCGGTCAGCAGCATGCACTACACCGGGATGATGGCCGTCGCCGTCGGCGTCGCCCCCTCGGACGCGGCCCTGCCCGGTGCCACCGCCATGCAGTTCATCTTCCCGCTCGCCGTCGGGCTCGGCTCCTACCTGTTCATCACCGCCGCCTTCGTGGCCCTCTCCCCGACCGCGGACGAGCGCGCCGCCTCGGCCTCCGCCCAGTACCGGGGAGACCACGCCGCGGTGACCGGCTGACCCCGCGGGATCGCGGAGCCGGCGGCCCGTCCGCAAGGCCCGCCCGCTGCCCGCCCCGCGAAGCCGAACCCCCGACCCGCCCCGACCCGACCCGACCGGCCCGCCCCGCCCCGGAACGAGGAGCCCATGCGCACACCCCGCAGAACACCGGACGCAGCGGCGCCGCGGCCGCCCGCGCCGGCGGACGGCCGCGGCAGGGGAGCCGGCCGTCGTGCCCACGCCGGGCCCCCGGCCGAGGAACCGGCGGAGCACGAGGCCCTCCAGCGCCCCCGGCCCGCCGCGGAGGTCCCCCGCCTGGGGCTGAGGCTGCGCCCCGCGACCGTCCGCGCGAAGATCGTCTCGCTGCTGATGGTCCCGGTCGTCTCGCTCCTCGCCCTCTGGGCCTTCGCCACCGTGAGCACCGCCCAGGACATCGCCCGGCTCAGCCGCGCCCAGCGCGTCGACACCGAGATACGCACCCCCGTCGCCGCCGCGATCAGCGAGCTCCAGGCCGAACGGCGCGCCGCCGTCCGCCTCCTCGCCGACCCCGCCGCCGACCCGGCCTCCACCCTGGACCAGCAGGCCCGCCGCACCGACGCCGCCGTCCGGCGGCTCCGCCTCGGAGACCGCAACACCGTCGCAGACTCGGGGGACTACCGCTCCGACATCGCGGTCCGCCTGGGCGCGTTCGTCGCCGGCGCCGAGGCGCTCGGCGCCGCCCGCAAGGACATCGCCGGGCGCCGCGCCACCCCGGAGGCGGCCTACGAGATCTACACCCGCGTCGTCGACTCGGCCCTCGCCGTCGGGGGCGCCCTGACCGGCGGCGACGACGCCGAACTCGGCCCCGGCTCCCGGGTCCTGCAGGAGTTCGCCCGCGCCGCGGAACTCCTCTCCCGGGAGGACGCGCTGCTCGCCGCACCGGGCCAGCGCACCGCCGAAACGCTCCGGCAGCTGACCGGCACCGTCGAGTCCCGCCGCGCCCTCACCGCCACCGCGGCCCGGGACCTCCCCACCGCCCAGCAGGCCGCGTGGGAGTCCGTCACCAAGAGCGCCGCCTACGCCGAACTCACCGGCGCCGAGGACCGGGCGCTGGCCCTCGGCACCGCCAAGGAGGCCCGCGGGGCGCCCACCGGCTGGGAGGGCGCCCACGCCGCCGTCGGCGCCTCGATGCGGGAGATCGAGGACGCCGCCCACGCCGCGGCCGCCGACCGGGCCGACCCCTTCGCCGAGGGGGCGCTCGGGCCCGCCGGAGCCGCCGTGCTGCTGGGCCTGGCCGCCGTCGCCGCCTCGCTCGTCATCTCCGTCCGCATCGGCCGCGGCCTCGTCGTGGAACTCGTCTCGCTGCGCAACACCGCCCTGGAGATCGCCCACCGCAAGCTCCCGTACGCCATGGAGCGGCTCCGGGCCGGCCGGGCCGACGAGATCGACGTCGCCGCCGAGGCCCCGCCCGGGCCGCCGGCCGACGACGAGATCACCCAGGTCGGCGAGGCTCTCGCCACCGTCCACCGGGCGGCGCTCAGCGCGGCCGTCGAGCGCGCCGAGCTGGCCAGCGGGGTCTCGGGGGTCTTCGTCAACCTCGCCCGTCGCAGCCAGGTCCTGGTCCACAAGCAGCTCACCCTGCTCGACTCGATGGAGCGGCGGGCCGACGACCCGAACGAGCTCGGCGACCTCTTCCGCCTCGACCACCTGACCACCCGGATGCGTCGGCACGCGGAGAGCCTGATCATCCTCTCCGGCGCCGCCCCCGGCCGGGCCTGGCGGATGCCGGTGCCGCTCACGAACGTCGTCCGGGCCGCCGTCTCGGAGATCGAGGACTACCCGCGCGTGGAGGTCCGTCAGCTCGCCGAGGCCGCCGTCGTCGGCGGTGCCGTCGCCGACCTCACCCATCTGCTCGCCGAACTCATCGAGAACGCCACCCAGTTCTCCCCGCCGCACACCAAGGTGCGCGTCAGCGGTGAGCCGGTGGGCGCCGGGTACGTCCTGGAGATCGAGGACCGCGGGCTCGGGATGGGCCGCGAATCCCTGGGCGACGCCAACCGGCGCATCGAGCAGTCCGAGGCCCTCGACCTCTTCGACAGCGACCGGCTCGGCCTCTTCGTCGTCAGCCGGCTGTCCGCCCGGCACGGTGTGAAGGTGCACCTGCGCACGTCACCGTACGGGGGCACCACCGCCGTGGTGCTGATGCCGAACTCCATGCTCCAGGGCGCGATCACGGCCTCCGGCCCCGCCGCGGAACCGGTGGCGGAAGCGGCCGCGGGTCCGGTGGTGGCGGCGGAGGAGCCGGCGCCCGCCATGACGGTCGTACGGGAGGACCCGCGCGGCTCGGAGCCCGCCTACCAGGAACCGCGCGGCCTGCCGCTCCCGGAGCCGGCTCCCGCACCGCAGGATCCCCGCCCCGCCCCGGTGGCCTCGCTGCGGCCGCGTGCCCCCGGCGGCGCGGTCCCCCGTACGCCGTTCGCGGCGGCCCCCGTTCCCGCCCCCGCGTCGGTGACGGAACTGCCGCGCCGGGTGCGCCAGGCCAGCCTCGTCCCCCAGCTGCGGGAGGCTCCCGCCCCCAAGGCCCCGGCCGGCGCACGCCTCCCCGAGGAGCCGCCGGGATGCAGCCCGGAGCAGGCGCGGGACCGGATGGCGGCCTACCGGGCCGGCTGGGTCCGGGGCGCCCAGGAGAACTCCCCTCACGCAGGCAGCGAAGGAGAAGTGTGATGATCGAACACCAGAGGATCGACCTCAACGGGGCCCGCAGGTCCGGCGAACTGGACTGGCTGCTCGACGACCTCGTCGTGCGGGTCCGCGAGGTCCGGCACGCCGTGGTCCTGTCCAACGACGGGCTGGCGGTCGGCGCCTCCAGCGCGCTGAGCCGGGAGGACGCCGAACACCTGGCGGCCGTGGCCTCCGGCTTCCACAGCCTGGCCAAGGGCGCGGGCCGGCACTTCCACGCCGGGGGCGTGCGCCAGACGATGGTCGAGATGGACGAGGGCTTCCTCTTCGTCGCGGCCGCCGGGGACGGCTCCTGCCTGGCCGTGCTCAGCGCCGCCAGCGCGGACATCGGGCTGATCGCGTACGAGATGGCCCGGCTGGTGAAGCGGGTGGGCGAGCACCTGTACACCCCGCCACGGTTCGCGGCGCGCCCGCCGGCCGCCGGCTGAGGGGCGGCGGTCCGGCACATGAACGGCCAGTGGTACGACGCCGACGCGGGCCCGCTCGTCCGTCCGTACGCGATGACCGGCGGGCGTACGAAGCCGGGCCCCCACGGGGTGCGCTTCGACCTGATCGCGCTGGTCGTGGTGGATCCGGAGGGGACCGACGAGGCGGCCGAGTCCCTGCTCGGCCCCGAACACCGGGCGCTGCTCGGGCTCTGCCGCTCCGAGACCCAGTCGGTGGCGGAACTCGCGGCCGACGCGGACCTGCCCGTGGGGGTGGTGCGGGTGCTCCTCGGCGACCTGCTGGAGGGCGGACACGTCAAGGTCAGCCGGCCGGTACCGCCCGCGCAGCTGCCGGACGAGCGGATTCTGCGGGAAGTCATCGAGGGATTGCGAGCGCTGTGATGGGACAACACGACAACGGGCCCCTCGGGCCGGCCCCCGCAGCGGCGGGCGGCGATCCCGGGGACGACGGCGAACTGGCCGCGCTAGCCCTGAAGATCCTGGTGGCGGGCGGCTTCGGGGTCGGCAAGACCACGCTGGTGGGCGCGGTGAGCGAGATCCGGCCGCTGCGGACGGAGGAACTGCTGAGCGAGGCGGGCGAACTGGTCGACGACACCGGCGGGGTGGACCAGAAGACGACCACGACGGTGGCCATGGACTTCGGGCGGATCACCATCCGCTCGGGGCTGTCGCTGTACCTCTTCGGCACGCCGGGACAGGACCGGTTCTGGTTCCTGTGGGACGAGCTGTCACAGGGGGCGCTGGGTGCGGTCGTCCTCGCCGACACGCGGCGGCTGGAGGACTGCTTCCCCGCCGTGGACTACTTCGAGCACCGGCGGATCCCGTTCGTGGTGGCCGTCAACTGTTTCACGGACGCGCGGCGGTACGGGGCGCACGAGGTGTCGCGGGCGTTGGACCTGGACCAGGGGACACCGGTGGTGCTGTGTGACGCGCGGGATAAGGACTCGGGGAAGGAAGTCCTGATCAGGCTCGTCGAGCACGCCGGGCGGGTGCACACCGCCCGGCTGCTGGACTCGGTGGAACCGCAGGCCGACTCGGTGTGAACCGGTCCGGGGCGGGGAGGGGCGGTGGTGTCGACGCCCGCCATTCCTCTTGAGTCATCTTCTTCGCCATGGGGACATCCTCCTTGCCGGAAAGGCGCTGGTGGGGAAGGCTTGCGCCACAACACGCGGGGTGAGGCGCGGCCATGTCGGCCGGGTCAACGGGGAGGGGCTGGGAATGGCACTGGACAAGCAGCTCGACTGGCTGCTGGACGACCTGACGCGCAGGGTCCAGCAGGTGCGGCATGCGGTGGTGCTGTCCAACGACGGCCTGGTGACGGGCGCGAGTGCCGGGCTTGCGCGGGAGGACTCGGAGCACCTGGCGGCGGTCGCCGCCGGACTGCAGAGCCTGGCCAAGGGGTCGGGGCGGCACTTCAGGGCCGGAGAGGTCCGGCAGACGATGGTCGAGTACGACGAAGGGGTCCTCTTCGTCATGGCGGCGGGCGCGGGGAGCTGCCTGTGCGTGCTGAGCGCCTCCGAGGCGGACATAGGCCAGGTCGCGTACGAGATGACGCTGCTGGTCAATCGGGTGGGTGAGCACCTGGGGGTTGCGGAGCGGCGCGTCACCGGCGGCTGACGCCGCTGACGCCGCGGAGTTTTCCACAGGCCTCGCAGAGTGTCGTCGCGCTGAGTTACGGTCTTCACACAGAGTAATCACTGCTCGTGGGGGAGGACCGTCATGACGACACAACTGACGACGCGTGTGCCGGCCGATGCCGATTTCGAGGGCCGCGGGGATGCGCTGGTGGGCGGTGTGCTGGCCGCCGGGGAACTGGGGTTGAACCGGGGCGAGTTCGCCCGGGCCGTCCAGCTGGGGATCGTGCGCGCCGGGCCGTCGGCGTCCGGCGGGGCCGCGCGCTACGCGCGGGCCGAGCTGGAGCGGGTCAGGTCCGAGGAGGGGGCGCCGGGCGCCCTGCGCGAACGGGTCGAGACCGTGGCCGGCGCTCAGGCCGCGGCCGAGGTGATGGGGGTCGGCCCCAGCCGCTTCACCCGGCTCGCCCGGTGCGGGCACCTCGCCCCGGTGGCCTATCGGATCAACCGGTACCGGGCCGTGGTGTGGCTCTATCTGGCAGCGGAGCTACGGGAGTTCGCGGCCCGGGAGCCGGCTGTGCTGCGCGGTACGGCGCCGCCTGCGGACCGGGAGCTGATGGCGGCCGGGGCGGATCTGCGCCCGCCGAAGTGGCGCGGGCGGCACGTCGGGCTGTTGCTGAGACGGACCGCCGACCCCTGGGAGCGCGCGGCGGTACTGGCCTCCGTACTGCCGGAGGAAGAGCTGTGCGAGGCCGTGCCCGACCCGGCGGAGCGCGTCGTCCTGGCCGCGCTCGCTCCGCCCCCGCCCTACGGGCACCCGCAGGCTCCCGCCGCCGCGGCCGTGGCGCTTCGGCTGCTGAAGGCCGAACCGCCCGAGGAGGTCCACTGGTACCGCACCAGCCTGGACTTCGCGCTGACCGGGGCGCGCGGTCAGTCGAAGTCGACGGGGGAGAGGGGGCCGACGTAGACCCAGGCCCCGTCCTCGCGGGAGAAGCTGCTGTGCTCGTGCAGTGAGCCGGTGTGCCGACCCTCGCGGTAGTGCGCCCGGAACTCCACCGCGCCCTCCGTCTCGAACATTCCGCCGCGCTCGGTGGCCAGGATCTCCAGCCGCTCCCAGCGCTGGCCGGGGTCCAGGTCGAGCCGGGCCGGGCGGGTGGAGGGGTGCCAGGAGCGCAGCAGGTAGGCCGTGTCGCCGACGGCGAAGGCGCTGAAGCGCGACCGCATCAGCCGTTCGGCGGTGGGCGCCTGCTGGGCGCCGGAGTGGAAGCGGCCGCAGCACTCGGCGTAGGCGGCGGGCAGCCCGCAGGGACAGGGGAGGGCCGGGGTGGGCATGGGCGTGCTCAGTTCTCGGGGGAGGGCGTGACCGGTCGGGCCGGCCGGGACGGCTTGGCGGGGTACGGGCGGAAGAGGCCTTCCTGGACCACGGAGACCAGCAGCCTGCCCTCCAGGTCGTAGATGCGGCCGCGGGCCAGGCCCCGGCCGCCGTGCGCGATGGGGGACTCCTGGTCGTAGAGGAACCACTCGTCCGCGCGGAACGGCCGGTGGAACCACATGGCGTGGTCCAGGCTCGCCATGTCGAACCCGCGCATCCCCCACAGGGGTTCCACCGGGATGCGCACGGCATCGAGGAGGGTCATGTCACTGGCGTAGGTGAGGGCGCAGGTGTGCACGAGCGGGTCGTCGCCCAGCGGGCCGACCGCCCGCATCCACACCGCGCTGCGCGGATCGGCGCCCTTGAGCTCCTCCGGGGTCCAGCGGAGCCGGTTCACGTACCGGATGTCGAAGGCCTGGCGGCGGGCCATCCGCTCCAGCGCCTCGGGCAGCGCGCCCAGGTGCTCGCGGATCTCGTCCGCGACCTTCGGGAGCGTGTCCGGATGGGGAACGTGGTGAGGAGGGAGCTGGTGCTCGATGCCGCCCTCCTCCGGATGATGGAAGGAGGCGGTGAGATTGAAGATCGTCTTGCCCTGCTGGACCGCGGTGACCCGGCGCGTGGTGAAGGACCGCCCGTCGCGCACCCGCTCCACCTGGTACACGATCGGCACCCCGGGGATGCCGGGGCGCAGGAAGTACGCGTGCAGCGAGTGGACCGGGCGGTCGCTCTCCGTGGTGCGGCCCGCGGCCACCAGCGCCTGGCCGGCGACCTGGCCGCCGAAGACGCGCTGGAGGGACTCCTGGGGGCTGGCGCCGCGGAAGATGTTGACCTCGATCTGCTCCAGATCGAGCAGATCGACCAGTCTCTCGGCGGGGTTCGTCATCAGAGGATCTCCACTGTCAGGTCCGGTGCCAGGTCCGGGCGGAGCCGGCGGGGTGCGGGCGCCGGCGGGTCCGGTGGGATGCGGGGTTCGGTCAGAGCGAGCCCAGTTCGCCGACGGAGGTGACCCGGATGACCGCCCGGCCCTCCTCGTCGGAAGCCGCGAGGTCGACCTCGGCGCTGATGCCCCAGCCATGGTCCCCGTTGGGGTCGGCGAAGGTCTGCCGGACGCGCCACAGGCCGTGCGCCGGGTCCTCCTCGATCTGGAGCAGCTTCGGGCCGCGCGCGTCGGGGCCGGTGCCCAGGTCGTCGTACTCGTCCCAGTACCCGTCCATCGCCTCGCCCCAGGCGTCGGCGTCCCAGCCGGACTCGGCGTCCAGCTCGCCCAGCACGTTCACGTGGTCGAGGGCGGCCAGCTCCACCCGGCGGAACATGGCGTTGCGGACCAGGACGCGGAAGGCGCGCGCGTTCGCGGTGACCGGCTTGACCTGGTCGGCCTTCTCCTGGGCCTGCTCCGCCGTCTCCACCTCCGGGTTCGCCAGCTGCTCCCACTCGTCCAGCAGGCTGGAGTCGACCTGGCGGACGAGCTCGCCGAGCCACTCGATCAGGTCCTGGAGGTCCTCGGACTTGAGGTCGTCGGGGATGGTGTGGTCCAGCGCCTTGAACGCGCTCGCCAGGTAGCGCAGCACGATGCCCTCGGTGCGCGCCAGTTCGTAGAAGGAGGTGAACTCGGTGAAGGTCATCGCGCGCTCGTACATGTCGCGGATGATCGACTTCGGGGAGACGGGGTGGTCGCGCACCCACGGGTGGCTCTTGGCGTAGACGTCGTAGGCGTGGGTGAGCAGCTCTTCGAGCGGCTTGGGATAGGTGACCTCCTGGAGCCGCTCCATCCGCTCCTCGTACTCCATCCCGTCGGCCTTCATCTGGCCGACCGCGATGCCGCGCTCCTTGTTCTGCTGGGCGGCCAGGATCTGGCGCGGGTCGTCCAGCGTGGACTCCACGACGGACACCATGTCCAGCGCGTAGGAGGGGGACTCCGGGTCCAGCAGGTCGAAGGAGGCCAGCGCGAAGGTGGACAGCGGCTGGTTGAGCGCGAAGTCCTGCTGGAGGTCGACGGTGAGCCGGATCGTGCGGCCCTCCGCGTCCGGGGTGTCGAGCTTCTCGACCACGCCGCCGTCCAGCAGCGAGCGGTAGATCGCGATGGCCCGGCGGATGTGCCGCAGCTGGGCCTTGCGCGGCTCGTGGTTGTCCTCCAGGAGGTGGCGCATGGCCTGGAAGGCGTCGCCCGGCCGGGCGATGACCGACAGCAGCATGATGTTGGTGACCTTGAAGCGCGAGGTCAGCGGCTCCGGGTCGGCGGCGATGAGCTTCTCGAAGGTGGTGTCCGACCAGGCGACGAAGCCCTCGGGAGCCTTCTTGCGGACCACCTTGCGGCGCTTCTTCGGATCGTCGCCCGCCTTGGCGAGCGCCTTCTCGTTCTCGATGACGTGCTCGGGCGCCTGGGCGACGACATAGCCCGCGGTGTCGAATCCGGCCCGGCCGGCGCGGCCGGCGATCTGGTGGAACTCGCGGGCGCGCAGGGTGCGGACCCGGTTGCCGTCGTACTTGGTCAGCGCGGTGAACAGCACGGTGCGGATCGGGACGTTGACCCCGACGCCGAGGGTGTCCGTTCCGCAGATGACCTTCAGGAGGCCGGCCTGGGCGAGCTTCTCGACGAGGCGGCGGTACTTGGGCAGCATGCCGGCGTGGTGCACGCCGATGCCGTGCCGGACGTAGCGGGAGAGGTTCTGACCGAACTTCGTGGTGAAGCGGAAGTTGCCGATCAGCTCCTGGATCTTGTCCTTCTCCTCGCGGGTGCACATGTTGATGCTCATGAGCGACTGGGCCCGCTCGACCGCCTGCGCCTGCGTGAAGTGCACGATGTAGACGGGAGCCTGCCGGGTCTCCAGCAGCTCGGTGATCGTGTCGGTGATCGGCGTGGTCACGTACTCGTAGGACAGCGGGACGGGCCGCGTCGCGGAGCGGACCACCGAGGTGGGGCGGCCCGTGCGCCGGGTCAGGTCCTCCTCGAACCGCTTCACGTCGCCGAGGGTCGCCGACATCAGGATGAACTGCGCCTGCGGCAGCTCCAGCAGCGGGATCTGCCAGGCCCAGCCGCGGTCCGGCTCGGCATAGAAGTGGAACTCGTCCATCACGACCTGGCCGATGTCGGCGTGCTTGCCGTCGCGCAGGGCGATGGAGGCCAGGACCTCGGCGGTGCAGCAGATCACCGGCGCGTCCGCGTTCACGGAGGCGTCGCCGGTCAGCATGCCGACGTTCTCGGTGCCGAAGAGCTTGCACAGGTCGAAGAACTTCTCCGACACCAGCGCCTTGATCGGGGCGGTGTAGAAGGTGACCTTGTCCTGGGCCAGCGCCGTGAAGTGCGCGCCCGCCGCGACCAGGCTCTTGCCGGAGCCGGTCGGGGTGGAAAGGATCACGTTCGCCCCCGAGACGACCTCGATCAGCGCCTCCTCCTGAGCCGGGTACAGGGTGATGCCCTGGTCCTCCGCCCACGAGGAGAAAGCCTCGAAGAGGGCGTCGGGGTCGGCGGTCGGCGGGAGCTGATCAATGAGGGTCACGCCCCCCATCTTGCCTGGCTTCCCCCCGGATCAGGGAACCGGCGGCCGGAAGGAAGATCATCAACGGTACGCTGTGCCGTCGACGAGGCCCGAACGAAACGGTCAACCGGGCCCGACCACCACAGAACCGGGGCGGGAAACGAGCATGATGGGTCCGGCGCACTCACTGTCAGGGGCAGCGGCCTGGCTGGGGGTGGGAGCGGCGACCGCGGCCGCCGGACACGCCATGCCGTGGCCGGTCCTCGTCGTCGGCGCGCTGATCTGCGCGGGAGCCGCCCTGGCCCCCGACCTCGACCACAAGTCGGCGACGATCTCGCGCGCCTTCGGCCCGCTCTCCCGCGGCCTGTGCGAGGTGGTCGACAAGATCTCCTACGCCGTCTACAAGGCGACCCGTTCGCCGAGGGACGCCCGGCGCACCGGGGGCCACCGCACCCTGACGCACACCTGGCTGTGGGCGGTCCTGATCGGCGGTGGCGCCTCCGCGCTCGCCGCGACCGCCGACCGCTGGGGCGTGCTCGCGCTGCTGTTCGTCCACATGGTGCTCGCCGTCGAAGGCCTGCTGTGGCGGGCCGCCCGGATGTCCAGCGACGTCCTGGTCTGGCTGCTCGGTGCGACCAGCGCGTGGATCCTGGCCGGTGTACTGGACCAGCCGGGCAACGGCGCGGGCTGGCTGTTCACCGGGCCCGGTCAGGAGTACCTCTGGCTGGGGTTGCCGATCCTGCTCGGCGCGCTCGTCCACGACATCGGCGACGCGCTGACCGTCTCCGGCTGCCCCGTCCTGTGGCCCATCCCGATCGCGGGCAAGCGCTGGTACCCGGTCGGGCCGCCGAAGATGATGCGCTTCCGGGCCGGCAGCTGGGTGGAGCTCAAGGTGCTCATGCCGGTGTTCCTCCTGCTGGGCGGCTTCGGCGGGGCTTCGGCCCTCGGCTTCATCTAGACCGGAGGAGCCCCGCCGCCCGGGCGGCGGACCCGCCACCGGGTCACCCGTGCCAGGACCGCCACAGGGCCGCGTACGCGCCGTCGGCCGCGACCAGCTCGTCGTGCGAGCCGAGTTCGCTGATCCGGCCGCCCTCCACCACCGCGATCACGTCCGCGTCGTGCGCGGTGTGCAGCCGGTGGGCGATGGCGATGACCGTACGGCCGTCCAGCACCCGCGCCAGGGAGCGCTCCAGTTGCCGGGCCGCGCGCGGGTCCAGCAGCGAGGTCGCCTCGTCCAGCACCAGCGTGTGCGGGTCGGCCAGCACCAGCCGGGCCAGCGCGATCTGCTGGGCCTGCGCCGGGGTCAGCGCCGTACCGCCGGAGCCGACCTCCGTGTCCAGGCCGGCCGCCAGAGCCCGCGCCCAGCCGTCCGCGTCCACCGCGCCCAGCGCCGACCACAGCTCCGCGTCCCCTGCGTCCGTCCTGGCCAGGCGCAGGTTGTCCCGCAGCGAGCCCACGAACACGTGGTGCTCCTGGTTGACCAGCGCCACGTGCTCGCGCACCCGCTCGGCCGGCATCCGCGACAGCCGTGCCCCGCCGAGGGTGATCTCGCCGGTCCGCGGCGCGTAGATGCCCGCGAGCAGCCGCCCCAGCGTGGACTTGCCCGCACCCGAGGGGCCGACGAGCGCCATCCGGGTGCCCGGCGGCACGGACATCGACACCTCGTGCAGGACGTCCACGCCCTCCCGGTAGCCGAAGTGGACCTGCTCCGCGCGGACGTCCCGGCCCTCGGGCCCGACCTTCGCGTCCCCCGCGTCCGGCTCGATCTCCCGCACGCCCACCAGGCGGGCGAGGGAGACCTGGGCGATCTGCAGTTCGTCGTACCAGCGCAGGATCAGGCCGATCGGATCGACCATCATCTGGGCCAGCAGCGCGCCCGTGGTCAGCTGCCCCACCGACATCCAGCCCTGCATCACGCAGAAGCCGCCGATCATCAGCACGGAACCGAGGATGGTCACGTACGTGACGTTGACGACGGGGAAGAGGACCGTCCGCAGGAAGAGGGTGTACCGCTCCCACGCCGTCCACTGCTTGATCCGCCGCTCCGACAGCGCGATCCGGTCCCGGCCGAGCCGGTGCGCCTCGATCGTGCGGCCCGCGTCCACCGTCTCGGTGAGTGCCGCCGCGACCGCCGCGTATCCGGCCGCCTCCGAGCGGTACGCCGACGGAGCCCGCCGGAAGTACCAGCGGCAGCCGATGACCAGCACCGGCAGCGCCACCAGCGCGGCCAGCGCCAGCGGCGGGGCCGTCACCGCGAGCGCCCCGAAGAGCAGGCCCGCCCACACCACACCGATGGCCAGCTGCGGCACGGCCTCGCGCATCGCGTTGGCCAGCCGGTCGATGTCGGTGGTGATCCGCGACAGCAGGTCGCCGGTGCCGGCCCGCTCCAGCACGCCCGGCGGCAGCCCGACCGACCGTACGAGGAAGTCCTCGCGCAGGTCAGCCAGCATCTGCTCGCCGAGCATCGCCCCGCGCAGCCGGACCAGCCGGACGAAGAACGTCTGGACCGCGAGCGCCAGCGCGAACAGCAGCGCCACACGTCCCAGGTGGAGCTCGCGCGCCCCCGCCGTGAGCTCGTCCACGACCCGGCCCAGCAGGTAGGGGCCGACCATGGAGGCGATCACCGCGACCGCGTTGACCGTCACCAGCACCACGAAGGCCCGCCGGTGGCGCCGGAACAGGCCGCGCACATAGCCCCGTACGGTCGCCGACGTGCCCACGGGCAGGGTCGCGGCCGACTCGGGGGCCGCCGGATCGTATTCCGGCGGCGCCACGCCGATCATGCGGATTCCTCGATCTCTGTGAGTGCTTCTTCCAACCGGCCCATTTCGGCCACGGCGAGGCGCTGCTCCTCCTCCGTCTCGCGGGTGACGACCGCCCGGTAGAGCGGCTCGCCGTGCAGCAGCTCCCGGTGCGTACCGATCGCCGCCACCTTCCCGCCGTCGATCAGCACGACCCGGTCCGCGCGGTCCAGCAGCAGCGGCGAGGAGGCCAGGACCACCGTCGTGCGCCCGGCGCGCAGCGCCGCGACCCCGTCCGCGATCCGCGCCTCGGTGTGCGAGTCGACCGCCGAGGTCGGCTCGTCCAGCACCAGCACCTCCGGGTCGGTGACCAGGGACCGCGCCAGCGCCAGCCGCTGGCGCTGCCCGCCCGACAGCGACCGGCCGCGCTCGGTGATCCGGGCGTCCATCGGATCCTCGACCCCCTCCGGGGCCGACTGGAGCAGCGCGTCCAGTACGTCCGCGCACTGGGCCGCCTCCAGGGCCGCGCCCGATTCCACCGCCCCGGAGGCCGGTACGTCGAACAGCTCGCGCAGGGTCCCGGACAGCAGCACCGGGTCCTTGTCCTGTACGAGGACCAGCGTGCGCGCGGTGTCCAGTGCCAGCTCGTCCAGCGCGACCCCGCCGAGGAGCACCGAGGGCCCGGTGGCCGTGCCCTCCTCCCCGTCCATGGGGTGCCCGCCGAGGCGTTCCGCGAGGCGGCCCGCCAGGTCCGGGTCCCCACACACGACGGCCGTGAACCGGCCCGCGGGGGCCAGCAGTCCGGTCTGCGGGTCGTACAGGTCCCCGCCCGGCGCCGGAGCCCGCGGGGCCTCGGAGGCGGGGCGTCCGCCCGCCTCCGTACGGGTCAGCGACAGCACCCGGGCCGCCCGCTGGGCGGAGGGACGGGAGAAGGAGTACGCCATCGCGATCTCCTCGAAGTGCCGCAGCGGGTAGAGCAGCGTGGCCACCGCGCTGAACGCGGCGACGAGTTCACCCACCGCGATCCGGTCGTCCACGACGAGCGCGGCGCCGTACCAGACCACCGTGATCAGCAGCGCTCCCGGCAGCAGCACCTGGATCGCGGAGATCAGCGCCCACATCCGGGCGCTGCGCACGGCCGCCTTGCGGACCTCCTGCGAGGCCTCGCGGTAGCGGCCGAGGAAGAGTTCCTCGCCGCCGATGCCGCGCAGCACCCGCAGGCCCGCGACGGTGTCGGAGGCCAGCTCGGTGGCCTTGCCCGCCTTCTCCCGCTGGAAGTCGGCCCGTTGGGTGGCGCGGGGCAGCAGCGGCAGTGCGGCCAGGGCGACCAGCGGCACGCCGATCGCCACGACCACGCCCAGCGCGGGAGCGTAGAACAGCAGGCCGACGCAGACGAGGACGACGGCGAAGGCGGCCGCGAGGAAACGGGAGACCGCCTCGACGAACCAGCCGATCTTCTCGACGTCCCCCGTGGACACGGCGACCACCTCGCCCGCGGCGACCCGCCGGGTCAGGGCGGAGCCCAGTTCGGCGGTCTTGCGCGCCAGCAGCTGCTGCACGCGCGCCGCGGCGGTGATCCAGTTGGTGACGGCGGTCCGGTGCAGCATGGCGTCACCGAGGGAGATGGCGACGCCGAGCAGGGCGAGCAGCCCGCCGACGAGCAGCAGCCGGCCGGCGTCGTGGTCGACGACCGCGTCGACGCCCAGCCCGACCGTGTACGGGAGTCCGGCGATGCCGGAGAAGTGCAGCAGCCCCCAGCCCAGGCTCTTGAACTGTCCGCCGAGCTGACCCCGGCCCAGCCAGACCAGGAACCGGGGGCCGGAACGAGCGTCGGGTACGCCGGGATCCGGATACGGAAGATCGCTGATCTGCATGACGCCCCATGACTGGTCGAGTGGTTCAAACCGTGCAAGGTTCGCCTTCCGGACGGGGTCCGGGCAATCGATTTTCCAGCGGCCGAGCCCTCTCGCGGGGAGGTTTGCGGGTCCGCCGGCCGACGTAGCGCCAGGTCAGGGACGCCGGTCAGGGGCGTGTGGCGTGCTCCAGTTCGAGCAGAACCGAGTAATAGCCGCGTCCGGTCGCCCGGTCCATTCCCACTTCGCACATCCGGTTCGCCGACAGGTGCGCGTCGAAGGTCCGTGCCGTCACCTCCGCCGCCTCGCGTGCCGTCGCGGAGGCCGTCAGCTCCGGGTGCAGCATGCCGCGGTCGCCCGCGAAGGCGCAGCAGCCCGCGTCGTCCGGGACCACCACCTCCTCGGCGCACGCCTCGGCGACCGCCCGCAGCTGTGCCTCGTCGTCCAAGTGCCGCATCGAGCAGGTGGGGTGGAGCACCGCCGAGCCGACCGTGCGGCGGATCTCCAGGTGCGGCAGCAGTTCCTCGGCCGCCCACACGACGGAGTCGACGATCCGCAACTCCGCGTGCAGCGCCCGGTTGTCGTCCGTCAGGTACGGGACCACCTCGTGCGCGATGCCCAGGGTGCAGGAGGAAGCGTCGACGACCAGCGGCAGCCGCCCGCCGGCGGTCCAGCCCCAGGCCGCCTCGACGATCCGGTTGGCCATCACCCGGTTCCCGGCCTCGTATCCCTTGGAGTGCCAGATCGTCGCGCAGCAGGTGCCCGCCACGTCCCGGGGGATCCACACGGGCTTCCCGGCCCGCTCCGACACGGCCACCACGGCCTGCGGCAGGGAGGGACCGGGACGGCCTTCGGGACCGCCGAAGATCCGGTTGACACAGGCCGGGTAGTACACGGCTGCGGCCCCCACCCGCCGCGTGCCGGGCAGTTTCCGCGGCGCCGCACCGGGGATCTGCGGCAGCCACTGCGGCACCAGGTCCGGTCGTACGGCCTTGCGCGCCGCCCCCGTCACGGCCGCGAGGAGCCCGTCGCCGACCGTGTCGCCGACCTTGCCGACGGCTGCCACGGCCAGCCGGGCGGCGGCTTCGACGCTCCGGAACCGGCGCGCGGCCAGTGCGGCGGTCCGCTCCTCGCGCGGGCTGTGCCGGCGGTGGCGGAAGTCCTTCATCAGGGCGCCCGTGTCGATGCCCACCGGGCAGGCGAGCCTGCAGGTGGAGTCGCCCGCGCAGGTGTCGACGGCGTCGTAGCCGTAGGCCTCGAGCAGCCCGTCCAGCACCGGAGAGCCGGGCGGCTGGCGCATCATCTCGCGGCGCAGCACGATCCGCTGGCGCGGAGTGGTCGTCAGGTCCTCGCTGGGGCAGGTCGGTTCGCAGAAGCCGCACTCGATGCACGGGTCGGCCACCGCCTCCACCCGGGGGATCGTCTTCAGGCCGCGCAGGTGGGCCTGCGGGTCGCGGTCGAGGAGGATCCGCGGGGCGAGCACCCCGTCCGGGTCCACGGTCCGCTTGGTGCGCCACATCAGTTCGGTGGCCTTGGGCCCCCACTCCAGTTCCAGGAAGGGGGCCATGTTGCGGCCGGTGGAGTGCTCGGCCTTCAGCGAGCCGTCGAACCGCTCCACGGTGAGCCGGCAGAAGGCGTCCATGAAGGCCGCGTACCGCTCGACGTCGGCGGGCCGGGAGGCGTCGAAGGCGAGCAGGAAGTGCAGGTTCCCGTGGGCCGCGTGACCGGCGACGGCCGCGTCGAAGCCGTGCTCCGCCTGGAGTTCGAGGAGGGCTTCGCAGGCCTCGGCCAGCCGGGACGGCGGCACGGCGAAGTCCTCGGTGATCAGCGTGGTGCCGGGGGCGCGGGCCCCGCCGACGGCGGTGACGAAGGCCTTGCGGGCCTTCCAGTAGCCGCTGATGGTGTGCGCGTCGCGGGTGAAGGCATTGGTGACCGAGGGCACGGGCGCGACCAGGTCGAGCCCGGCGAGGACCGCGGCCGCGCGGCGTTCGTACGCGTCGCGGGCGGCCTCGTCCGGAGCGCGGAACTCCACCAGCAGGGCGGTGGTGTCCTTGGGCAGGCCCGCCCAGTCGGCGGGGACCCCGGCGACGTTGACCGAGGCGCGCAGGGTGTTGCCGTCCATCAGCTCGACGGCGATGGCGCCCGCCTCGTTGAAGAGGGGGACGGCCGCGGCCGCGGCGGGCAGCGAGGGGAAGAACAGCAGGGCGGAGCAGAGCTCGCGGTCCAGCGGGAGGGTGTCGAAGACGACTTCGGAGATGAAGCCGAGGGTGCCCTCCGAGCCGACCATCAGGCCGCGCAGGATCTCCACGGGGGTGTTGCCGTCCAGGTAGGCGTCGAGCCGGTATCCGGTGGTGTTCTTGATCTCGTACTTGGCGCGGATCCGCCGCACGAGCCCGGGGTCGGCCTCGATCTCCTTCTTGATCTCCATCAGCCCGTGGCACAGGGCCGGTTCGGCGCGCGCCAGTTCCTCGTCGGCCAGCGGGTCCGCGGTGTCCACCACGGTGCCGCCGGGCAGCACGAAGGTGAGGGAGGAGAGGGTGCGGTAGGAGTTCCTGGTGGTGCCGGCGGTCATGCCGGAGGCGTTGTTGGCGACGACCCCGCCGAGGGTGCAGGCGATGGCGCTGGCAGGGTCGGGTCCGAGGACGCGCCCGTGGCGGGCGAGGGCGGCATTGGCCCGCAGCACGGTGGTGCCCGGCCGGATCCGGGCGCGCCGGCCCCCGTCGAGCACCTCGATACCGGCCCAGTGGCGGCGTACGTCGACCAGGATGTCCTCGCCCTGGGCCTGCCCGTTGAGCGAGGTCCCGGCGGCGCGGAAGACGACCTCGCGCTGCCGGCCGTGGGCGTACGAGAGGACGGCCGAGACGTCGTCGATGTCCTCGGCGACCACCACGACCTGGGGTACGAAGCGGTACGGGGAGGCGTCGGTGGCGTAGCGGACCAGGTCGGAGACCTTCCACAGCACCTTCTCGGGGCCCAGCAGCTCGGCCAGTTCGGTGCGCAGCGGCTCCGGGGTGCCGGCGGCCCGGTGCGCGGGCATCCGGTCGGGGGCGGGGCCGCTGATGCTGCGGGGGCGCAGGGTTCCCGGCTTCGGTTCCAGCAGCGGCATGCGCGACCCCTCGCCTCACTCGCGGCCCGCACGCGCGCGGGCGTCCTCTCAGCAGCGGCGCTCCGCCGGGGCGTCCGACAGGGCGTTCAGCAGGCCGCCGAGCACCTCGCGCTGTCCGGCGGTCAATGGAGCCAGGATCTCCTCTGCGGCGTCGGTTCGCGCGTTGCGCAGACGGCGCAGCGTGGCGCGGCCGGTGTCGGTGAGCTCGATCCTTATGACGCGGCGGTTCGCCGGGTCGGGGGCGCGCCGCACGCACTCGGCGGCCTCCAGGCCGTCCACCAGGGTGGTCACCGCCCGGGGGACCACCTCCAGGCGGGTGGCGAGGTCCGCCATCCGGGGAGGCTGCTCGCCCTCGTAGTGCGAGACGAGGCGCAGCAGCCGACTCTGGGCGGGAGTGATTCCGAGCGGCTCCATGTGGCGCTTCTGGATTCGGTGGAGCCTGCGCGTCAGGCGGAGGAGCTGCTCGGCGAGGAGGCGATCGGTGTCGGAGGCGGAGCTCATGCCGGGAACAATATCAGGATGCCGTTCATTGTGAGTATAGGTAACAATCACCTATGCTCCAATGGCGCCGGGCCCACGAGGACCCGGCCTCCCGACCCCCGAGAGGGTGCCCATGCCGCACGACGAACCGAAGTGGACCCCATCGAAAGATCCCCTCGACCCGACCCGCCCCGGGCCCGCGGAACAGCCGCGCGAGCTCCGCCGCATCGTCGGCCTCTTCCGGCCCTACCGCGGCCGCCTCGCCGTCGTGGGCCTGCTCGTCTGTGCCTCCTCGCTGGTCGGCGTCGCCTCGCCGTTCCTGCTCAAGGAGATCCTCGACGTGGCGATCCCGCAGGGCCGTACCGGGCTGCTCAGCCTGCTCGCCCTCGGGATGATCCTCACCGCCGTCGTCACCAGCGTCTTCGGCGTGCTCCAGACCCTGATCTCCACCACGGTCGGCCAGCGCGTCATGCACGACCTGCGCACCGCCGTATACGCGCAGCTCCAGCGGATGCCGCTGGCCTTCTTCACCCGGACCCGCACCGGCGAGGTGCAGTCCCGCATAGCCAACGACATCGGCGGCATGCAGGCCACCGTCACCTCCACCGCCACCTCGCTCGTCTCGAACCTGACCGCCGTCATCGCCTCCGTGGTCGCGATGCTCGCCCTCGACTGGCGGCTCACCCTCGTCTCCCTGCTGCTGCTCCCCGTCTTCGTGTGGATCAGCCGCCGCGTCGGCCGCGAGCGCAAGAAGATCACCGCCCAGCGGCAACGGCAGATGGCCACCATGGCCGCGACCGTCACCGAGTCCCTGTCGGTCAGCGGCATCCTGCTGGGCCGCACGATGGGCCGCTCCGGGTCCCTCACCGACGCCTTCTCCGAGGAGTCCGAGAAGCTCGTCGGCCTGGAGGTGCGCTCCAGCATGGCCGGGCGCTGGCGGATGTCCACCATCGGCATCGTCATGGCCGCCATGCCCGCGCTCATCTACTGGGCCGCCGGCATAGCCCTGCAGACGGGCGCCCCCTCGCTGTCCGTGGGCACCCTCGTCGCCTTCGTCACCCTCCAGCAGGGCCTGTTCCGGCCGGCCGTCAGCCTGCTGTCGACCGGTGTGCAGATCCAGACCTCGCTCGCACTGTTCGCCCGCATCTTCGAGTACCTCGACCTGCCGGTGGACATCACCGAGCGCGAGGACGCGGTGAGTCTGGACCGGGCCAAGGGGGAGATCCGGCTGGAGGACGTCCACTTCGCCTACGACGCGAAGAACGGCCCGACCCTGTCGGGGATCGACATCACCGTCCCGGCGGGCGGCTCCCTCGCCGTGGTCGGCCCGACGGGATCCGGCAAGAGCACGCTCAGCTACCTCGTGCCCCGGCTCTACGACGTCACCGGCGGCCGGGTGGCTCTCGACGGGGTGGACGTGCGCGACCTCGACTTCGACTCGCTGGCCCGCTCGATAGGCGTGGTCTCCCAGGAGACCTACCTCTTCCACGCCTCGGTCGCGGACAACCTCCGCTTCGCCAAGCCGGACGCCACCGACGAGGAGATCACCGAGGCCGCCCGCGCCGCCCAGATCCACGACCACATCGCCTCCCTGCCCGACGGGTACGACACCCTTGTGGGCGAACGCGGCTACCGCTTCTCCGGCGGCGAGAAACAGCGCCTCGCCATCGCCCGCACCATCCTGCGCGATCCGCCGGTGCTGATCCTCGACGAGGCCACCAGCGCCCTCGACACCCGCACCGAGCACGCCGTCCAGCGGGCCATCGACAACCTGTCGCAGGGCCGCACCACCATCACCATCGCGCACCGCCTCTCCACCGTCCGCGACGCCGACCAGATCGTGGTCCTGGACGCGGGACGGATAGCCGAGCGCGGTACGCACGAGGAGCTGTTGAAGGCGGACGGCCGGTATGCGGCCCTGGTGCGCCGGGACCGGGACGCCGCGCAGGCGCCGCCGGAGCCGCCCAGTCGCGAAGCCGACGCCGAACTCGCTCCGGTGAATGTGTGATCGTACGACCGACGCGCAGGCGGGATGCCTGGAATGGGGCGATCAGCGGGTTGGCGTTCCCGCATGCGTCATGAGCACCGGCCGCCACGGCGTCGTTCCCGGCTCACCCGCCGGGGCCGGCTGACGCTGCTCTTCCTCGGAACGCCGGCTCCGCCAAGGCCGCCGCGGCGACGGCGGATCTGGATCTGCCCGCGGAGGCGAAGGGCAATCCGGAGGGCTACCTCTTCCCGGCGACCTACCCGGTGACCTCGCGGAGCACCCCGGGCACGGTCCTGTCGTACATGGTGCGGACGGCGCGGCGGAACCTCGCCACCCGGGCCGTCGCGGAGGGCGGCAAGACCCACGGCATGACCCCGTACCAGACGGCCACCCTGGCCGGCATCGTCCAGGCGGAGGCCGAGAGCCGGGCCGACATGGGCAAGGTCGCGCGCGTGGTGCACAACCGGCTGGCGCGGTCGATGCCGCTCCAGATGGACTCCACCCTCAACTACGCCCTGAACCGCCGCACGGTGGACACCAAGCTGAGCGACACGCGGATCGACAGCCCCTTCAACACCTACGAACGCCAGGGGCTGCCGCCCACCCCGATCGACAGCCCGGGGCTGGAGGCCATGGCGGCCGCGGTCGCGCCGACGCCCAGCCGGGAAATGAGGGGCGGCGGCCCCGGACCGGCCTCTACGATCGGCGGCCTGCCGATGCGTGGAACGGGGGGCCGAGCCGTGAAGTGGTTGTGGAAGACGAAGGCCAAGGCGAAGGCGAAGAACGGCACACCGGACGCGGGACCGCCGCAGGCGCAGCCGCCGGACGGCCAGGGGGCGGGCGGTCAGGAGCCGGACAGCCAGGGCACGGACACGACGACGCCGGCCACGGAGGCCGAGCGGGCCGCCGCGAGAGCCGAGCTGGAAGCACGCGGGCGCCTGATCGCACGATGGGGCGGTGACGCGCCGGCCTGGCGGGAGTGGCTGGCCCGTTCACCGATCGGGGTCGACCTTCTGGTGTGGTGGTTCGACGAGGCCGACCTCACCCACCTGGTCGGCCCGGAGCGCTACACGGAGCGCCTGGGCGAGCTGCTGTCCCTGGCCGCGCCGCGCGATGTCGCGGCGCTCCGGCTGGGCTGCAACCGCCGCGTCGACCGGGCCTGCGCCACCCCCGAGGTGTGCTCGCTGGATCCCCTCCCGGTCCCGGACGGGGAAACCCCGCGTCACCGCGGCTGGGAGCCCGGCGCGTGCACCTCCTTCATCGACCTCTGGACCCCGCACGAGATCCGGGTGGAATTCACCCCGGACGACCGCCACAACGCGACGCTCCTGCTGCGGGGCGGGCCGGGTGACGCGCTCCTGTGGGTGGACGGAGTCCCGGTGGCGCGGGGCGAATGGCTGGACGACGGCGGCCACTGGCAGGACGGGCGGTACTTCGTCCTCCGGCTCGGCGGCCCCTTCGACCACCCGAGCCAGGGGCACAGCGAGATCGGCCAGTACCTGTACGACATCGTCTCGCTGCTCGTCTACGACGCGGAGCTGCGCCGGGCTCACGTTTTCGTCCCGGCGGACGACGAGCCCTGGAAGGAACCCGTCGTCGACGTCCGCGACGGAACGGGCTACGTGTACGCGGACAAGGCCGCCCGCGACGCGGGCGTCACGGCCCGGGAGTTCGCCCTCCAGCCGCCCGGGACGGGCTGAGGCCCGGAGCGGCGTCAGAGCGCCGGCGCGCCCACCCGTTCGCGGGTCAGCAGCCGGCGGATCTCACGGACCGCCGCTCCGCCCGCCCGGTTGGCGCCGATGGTCGATGCCGACGGGCCGTAGCCGACCAGGTGGATCCGCTCGTCGCGGACGGCCCTGGTCCCCTCCACCCGGATGCCGCCGCCCGGCTCGCGCAGGCGCAGTGGGGCCAGGTGGTCGACGGCCGCGCGGAATCCGGTGGCCCACAGGATGACGTCCGCGTCCACACGGCTCCCGTCCGCCCAGGCGGCGCCGGTCGGGGTGATGCGGTCGAACATGGCCCTGCGGTCGAGCACCCCCGAGTCCAGTCCGGCCCGGACGGCCTCGTTCAGCGGGAGTCCCGTCACACTGACCACGCTCTGCGGCGGCAGTCCCCGGCGCACGCGCTCGTCGACCAGGGCCACCGCCGCCCGGCCCTCGGCCTCGCCGAAGCTCCCGTCGCGGAAGACCGGGGGCCGCCGCGTCACCCAGGTGGTCTCCGCGGCCACCTCGGCGATCTCCAGCAGGTGCTGCACCGCGGAAGTGCCGCCGCCCACGACGATGACCCGCGCCCCGGCGAACTCCTGGGGCCCCGGGTAGTCCGCGGTGTGCAGCTGGCGCCCGCGGAAGGTCTCCTGGCCCGGGTAGCGCGGCCAGAACGGCCGGTCCCAGGTGCCCGTCGCGTTGATCAGGGCCCGGGCCGACCATGCACCGGCCGAAGTCTCGACCCGCAGCCGCCCGTCGATCCCCTCCCGTACGGCCGAGACGTCCACGGGACGCCGTACGCGCAGGTCGAAGCGGTCCTCGTAGGCGGCGAAGTACTCGCCGATCACCTCGGAGGAGGGCCGCAGGCCGTCCGCGCCCGTCAGCTCCATGCCGGGCAGGGCGTGCATCCCGTGGACCCTGCCGTAGGTGAGCGAGGGCCAGCGGTACTGCCAGGCCCCGCCCGGGCGGGGCGCGTGGTCCAGGACCACGTGCTCGATACCCGTCCGGGCGAGGTGGTAGGCGCTGGACAGGCCCGCCTGCCCGGCGCCGACGACGACCACGTCCACGTCCCGCAAGATTTCGTTCACGGTTCTACTAACTTCCGGGGTGTGCGGGATCTTCCCGCCCCCGTCAGGGCGCCACCAGGGTCGCCGGCACCCGCGTCTTCGGCTGGAGGGTGAGCCCGGGGAACACCCCGGCCCGCCGGGTACCGCTGTCCAGGTGGAATCGCTGCGCCAGTACGGCCAGTACGAGCGCGGCCTCCACCAGCGCGAACCTGGCGCCCAGGCAGGCCCGGGGACCGCCCCCGAAGGGGAACCAGGCGTGCTCAGGGACGGCCTGCGGGGCGTCCTCGTCCCACCGCTCGGGGCGGAAGTCCAGCGGGTCCGGGAACCAGCGCGGGTCGCGGTGCACCGACCAGGGGCTGGTCCACACCGCGGTCCCCGCGGGGACCGGCCGGCCGCCCAGGCTCGCGCCCGGCCCGGCCACCGCCGAGATCAGCCAGATCGGCGGGTAGATGCGCAGGGCCTCCTTCACCACCTGCCGGGTCCAGGGCAGCCGCGCGTAGTCGTCGTAGGTGGGCAGGCGCCCGCCGAGCACCCGGTCCAGCTCCTCCGTGAGCCGGGCCCGCGCCCCGGGCGCCCCCGAGAGCAGCTGCCAGGCCCAGGTCAGAGTGGTCGAGGTGGTCTCGTGGCCGCCGATGTAGAGGGTGATCGACTCGTCCCGCAGCTCCTTGCGGGACAGCGGACCGCCGTGCTCGTCGCGGGCGGCGAGCAGCCGGCTCAGCAGGTCGTCCCGCTCCGCGCCGGCGTTCGAGGCCGCCTCGTGCTCCCGTATGACGTGCTCGATCTCCTGGTCGAGGACCGCCACCGCCTGCCGCATCCGGCGCCGCCCGGGCGTGCGCACCCACGGCGGCAGGAACAGCGTCAGCCCCCGGAACTCGGCGCCCAGCTCCCGCTGCGCGGTGGCCATGGCCGCGCTGATGGGCGCCTCCCGGCCGGCGGCGTCGCTCCCGAACAGCGTGCGGACCGCGATCCGCTGGGTGAGCCCCGCCATCTCCCGGTGCACGTCGATGCGATCGCCCTCGCGCCAGGTGCCCGCCAGCGCGTCCGCGCACTCCACCATCGTGGCGGCGTACGAGCGCACCTGGCGGGGCCGCACGGCCGGCTGGACCAGCGCCCGCTTGCGCCGCCAGTCGTCCCCGGTGGCGACCACCACCCCGTCGCCCAGCAACTGCCGGAAGGCCCAGCCCAGTTCCGTCGGCTTGAAGGTGTCCTCCACGGCGCCGAGCAGTTCGCCCGCGTGCTCGGGCCGGGAGACCAGCACGTTGCGCTGCGGCCCGAGGGCCCAGGGGACCCAGTCCCCGTAGTCGTCGCGCAGCGACTCGAAGAAGGCCAGCGGGTCGCGGGCGAAGGCGGGCAGATTGCCGAGCAGGGGCCAGGGGCGGGGCCCGCCGCTCCGGGTGCCCGGGGGCTGGGTCGAGGTCACGTCGGCATGGTGACAGCGACCCCCGCAGGGCACCAGGGGGCGGGAGCGTCAGGCCGTGGCCGTTGCCGTGCGGCGCGCCGTCAGCCAGTCGTGGGCGGCCTCCGCGCTGAACTCCCGCTGCCCGCCCGGGAAGAGGAGCCCGGCGTCCGCGAAGGCGGCGTCGTGCGCGGTCTGCGCGACGTACGGGACGGCCACGCACCCCATGCCCGCCGCGCGGGCGGCCAGCGCGCCCGGCGCGGCGTCCTCGACGACCACGCAGTCGGCGGGCTCGGCGCCCAGCCGGCGGGCCGCCTCCAGGAACACGTCGGGGGCGGGCTTGCCGTGCGCGACCTCCTCGGCGGAGACCACCGTCGTCAGCAGCGAGTCGAGGCCGGTGCCGGCGAGCACCGCGTCGATCGCCTCGCGCGAGGAGCCGGAGGCCACCGCCATCGGCACGCCCTCGGCGTGCAGCCGTTCCACGAACTTGCGCATCTCGGGAAAGGCTTCGGTCTCGGTGCGGGCCAATTCCAGGTAGGAGGCGTTCTGTTCGGCGAGCAACTGCTCCACCGGCGCCTGGATCCCGTAGCGTTCCTTGAGGATCTCCAGCGTCTCCAGGGTGCCGATCCCGATGAAGCGGGAGTGCTGCTCCCAGGTGAAATCGGGGACCCCGTGCCGGGCGAGGGTGCGCCGGCCCGATTCGTAGTAGTTCGGCTCGCTGTCCACGAGAGTGCCGTCGAGATCGAATATGACGGAAATCATCCGTTGTGCCCGTCCTGCCGGTCGTGTCCTGTCCTCAGCCATCCTGTCAGGTTTTGCGGGCGGCCCGTCCCACGGACTCGACCAACGGCAGGACCCGGTGCGGGACCCGCTCGCGCAGCGCCACCTCCGTGCGGGTGCGGACCACCCCCGGGAGCTGGATCAGCCGCTGGATCACGTCCTCCAGGTGCGCGTTGTCCCGGGCCGCGACCCGGGTCAGCAGGTCCCCGCCGCCCGTGATCGAGAACGCCTCGATGATCTCCGGTACGGCGGCCAGCGCGTCGCCCACGTCGTCGAGGTGCCCCTGGGTCACCTCGATGTGCACGAAGGCCAGCACCGGATGCCCCAGCGCGGCGGGCGAGAGCACCGGACCCGTCCCGGTGATCACCCCGGTGCGCTCCAGCCGGTCCAGCCGGGCCTGGAGGGTGCCCCGCGCGACACCGAGGATCCGGGCGTACTCACGGACGCTGGTACGCGGCTGCTCGATCAGCAGACGCAGGATCCGGGTGTCGAGTTCGTCCACCGCCATGCCGCGACTGTACCAATGGCCCGGTTCACGCGGATCTTGCCCGGGCGAGTGATCCCCCGGGGACGCCCGCATGGCACCACCGGCGCCGAGGGGCGACGGTGTTCTGGTCGGCACGCGTACGGGTCCCACGAAGCGGAGAGAACCATGACGGGTCTGAACTGCCTGGTCACCGGTGCCACCGGCTACATCGGGGGCAGGCTGGTGCCCGAGCTCCTCGACGCCGGACACCGCGTCCGCTGCATGGCCCGGTCCCCGGAGAAACTCCGCGACCACCCCTGGGCCGGCCAGGTCGAGATCGTCCGCGCAGACGCCACCGACCCGCAGTCCGTGGCCGCGGCCATGGACGGCATCGACGTGGCCTACTACCTCGTGCACGCGCTCGGCGGCGGCTCCGGATTCGAGGAGCGCGACCGCGCCGCCGCCCGCATCTTCGCCGAACAGGCCCACCGCGCCGCAGTCCGCCGCGTCGTCTACCTCGGGGGGCTCACCCCCGCGGGCCTCCCCCTCAGCGAGCTCTCCCCGCACCTGCGGTCCCGCGCGGAGGTCGGCCGGATCCTCCTCGCCGGCCCCGTGCCGGCCACCGTCCTGCGCGCCGCCGTCATCATCGGCTCCGGGTCGGCCTCCTTCGAGATGCTGCGCTACCTCACCGAGCGGCTGCCCGTCATGGTGACCCCCAGCTGGGTCGGCACCCGCTGCCAGCCCATCGCCGTCCGCGACGTCCTGCGCTACCTCGTCGGCAGCGCCGACATGCCGCCCGACGTGAACCGGGCGTTCGACATCGGCGGCCCCGACGTCCTCACGTACGAGGAGATGATGCGCCGCTACGCCGCCGTCGCCGAGCTGCCCCACCGGTTCATCCTGCGCGTCCCGATGCTCACCCCCGGCCTGTCCAGCCAGTGGATCGGCCTGGTCACCCCCGTGCCCCGGGCGCTGGCCCGGCCGCTCGCCGAATCGCTGCGCCACGAGGTGGTGTGCGCGGAGCACGACATCGCACGCCACGTCGCCGACCCGCCCGGCGCGCCGATCGGATTCGACCGGGCACTGTCGCTCGCCCTCCGGCGGGTGCGCGAGGCCGACGTGGCCACCCGCTGGTCCTCCGCCTCCGTGCCCGGAGCCCCGAGCGACCCGCTGCCCACCGACCCCGACTGGGCGGGCGGCAGCCTCTACACCGACCGCAGGGAGACGGCCGTCGAAGCCTCACCCGGCGCGCTGTGGCGGGTGGTGGAGGGCGTCGGCGGGGAGAACGGCTGGTACTCCTTCCCCCTGGCCTGGTCCGTACGGGGCTGGCTGGACCGGCTCGTCGGGGGAGTCGGCATCCGCCGCGGCCGCCGCGACGCGACCCGGCTGCGGGTGGGCGACTCCCTCGACTTCTGGCGGGTCGAGGAGATCCAACCCGGTCGGCTGCTGCGCCTGCGCGCCGAGATGCGGCTGCCGGGCCTCGCCTGGCTGGAGATGCACGCGGACCCCGGCCCGGAGCCCGGGCGCTCGCACTACCGGCAGCGGGCCCTGTTCCACCCCCACGGACTGCTGGGACACATGTACTGGTGGAGCGTGTCGCCCTTCCACGCCGTTGTCTTCGGCGGGATGGCCCGCAACATCGCCCGCGCCGCCGAACGCGCGGACGGGGCCGACGCCCCGCCCTCCGTGACCGGTGCGCCGCACGACGAACCGTCCACCACGGCCTGACGAACAGCGAGAACCATGAACACAGCCGTCGTCCTGTACACCTCCGACCTGCGCCTGCACGACCATCCGCCGCTGCGCGCGGCCCTCTCCTCCTGCGACCGCGTGGTCCCGCTCTTCGTCCGCGACCGCGCCCTCGCGGACACCGGCTTCGCCGCGCCCAACCGGCAGGCCTTCCTCGCGGACTGCCTCGCCGACCTGGACGCCGGACTGCGCGAGCGCGGCGGCCGCCTCGTGATCCGCTCCGGGGACCCCGTCCGGGAGGTCTGCACCCTCGTACGGGAAGCCGACGCCGCCGAGGTCCACATGGCCGCCGGGGTCAGCGGCTACGCCCAGGCCCGTGAGGAGCGGCTGCGCACCGCCCTCGAAGCGGACGGCCGGCGGCTCCACGTGCACGACGCCGTGGTCACCGCAGTCGCCCCCGGCGCCGTCCTGCCCGCCGGATCCGACCACTTCGCCGTCTTCACGGCCTACTTCCGCCGCTGGGCCGACCGGCCGCCGCGCACCGTCGCCGCGGCACCCCGCGCCGTCCGGCTCCCCGACGGCATCGGTTCCGAGCCGGTGCCCGCGCGCGGCGACCTCACCGGACTCTCCCCGGCCCTGGCCCGGGGCGGCGAGACAGAGGCCCGCCGCCTCCTGACGAACTGGCTGCGCTCCGGCATCACCCACTACGCGGACACCCACGACGACCTGGCCGGCGACGCCACCTCCCGGCTCTCGCCGCACCTGCACTTCGGCACCCTCTCGGCCGCCGAGGCGGTCCACCGGGCCCGGACCGCCGGCGGCCCCGGCGCAGAGGCCTTCGTCCGGCAGCTGTGCTGGCGCGACTTCCACCACCAGCTCCTCGCCGCCCGCCCCCGGGCGGCCGCCGAGGACTACCGCGCCCGGCAGGACCGTTGGCGTACGGGCGGCGCCGCCGAGGAGGAGACCGAAGCCTGGAAGGAGGGCCGCACCGGCTACCCGGTGGTCGACGCCGCGATGCGCCAGCTGCGCCACGAGGGCTGGATGCACAACCGCGGCCGGCTGCTCGCCGCGAGCTTCCTGACCAAGACCCTGTACGTCGACTGGCGGACCGGGGCGCGCCACTTCCTGGACCTCCTGGTCGACGGGGACCTCGCCAACAACCAGCTCAACTGGCAGTGGGTCGCGGGCACGGGGACCGACACCCGCCCCAACCGGGTGCTCAATCCCGTCCGGCAGGCCCTGAGGTACGACCCGCAGGGCCGTTACGTCCACCGCTGGGTGCCGGAGCTCGCCGGGCTGCCCGTCCCGTACGTGCACGAACCGTGGCGGCTGCCGGGCCCGGACCGCGCGCGGTACGACTACCCGGACCCGCTGGTGGAACTCGCCGACGGACTCGACCGCTTCCGGCGGGGGAGGGGCATCGGCTGACGGCTCGGGCTAGGCCGTGTGCAGGCGCGGCATGGTCCGGTGCGCGAGGGCCACCGCCAGCACCACGGCGGCGGCCGGCAGGAGCAGCTCGCCCACCGTCCACCCGGCCCGGATCAGCAGGGCCCCGGTCAGCCCGCCCACGAACATCGCCAGGACCGCCATCGCCCGGCGCTCCCAGGCCCCCGTTCCGTATCCGAAGGCGCTGTCCCGCCCCAGGGCCGAGCTGCCGATCAGCGCGGTCATGGAGCGGGTGACCAGGGTCGTCGGCACGCCCGGCACGTTGATCCGCATGCTCGTCACCGTGCGGATGCCCATCGCCGCCGCGAGCAGCCCGGTCACCACCAGATGTGGGCCGCCCGGATTTCCGAACCGGGGCGTCACGCCCCATCCGGTCGCCGCACCCGTCAGGATCAGCGCCGCCTCCACATACAGGCCGAGCCCGACCCAGCGCCACCCCCGGGCCTCCGCCGCCGACTCCAGCCGCGCACCGAACACGGCGCCGGCGGCGAACGCGGCCAGCGACAGCGCGGCCGACAGCGCGGGCAGGTTCCCCTGCCGCGCGAGCCCGAACGCCAGGAAGAGCACGTTGCCGGTCTGCATCGCCGTGAACACCGGTCCGAGGGCCAGCAGGCTCACCGCCTCGATCAGCCCGGTGACCAAGGTCAGGACGATCATCAGTCCCACCAGCGTAGGACGCACCGGGAGCGCACCCAGCTTCATGAGGCCCGACAGTGACACGCCCGCCCGCCCCTCCGGCGCCGACATGCCGAGGGGATTAGGGTCGCTGGGATGAGCGACCTGTTGCTGGTGAGGCACGGCGAGACGGCGTGGAGCGCCGACGGGCGGCACACCGGGCGCACCGACGTGCCGCTGACCCCGCGCGGTGTCGAGGAGGCCCTCTCCCTGGCCCCCTACTTCCGCGACCGGCACCCCGCGCTGGTGCTGACCAGCCCGCTGCGCCGGGCCGTCGCCACGGCCGAACTCGCGGGCCTCACCGGCGGAACCACCGATCCCGACCTCTACGAATGGGACTACGGCGGCTACGAGGGCGTCACCACCAAGGAGATCCAGCGGACCACGCCCGACTGGTCGCTGTGGACCCACGGCGTCCCGCCCGGCGACGCCGAGCACCCCGGGGAGAGCGCCGCCCAGGTGGGAGCCCGCGCGGACCGGGCCCTGGCCCGGGTCGCCCCCGAGCTCCGCGCCGGCCGGGGAGACGTGGTGCTCGTCGCCCACGGCCACTTCCTGCGCGTCCTCACCGCCCGCTACCTGGGCCTGGACCCCGCCGAGGGCCGCCTCTTCCTGCTGCGCACCGGCACCGTCAGCGTGCTCTCCACCGAGCACGGGCTCCCGGTGATCGCGGGCTGGAACACCCGGCCCTGACGGCGGGGTCCCCGGCGTCCCGCACCCGGCCCCTTCCGCCTCGCGGGGCGGCGCCGGGTGCGTGACGATTCGTACATGGCCCACGACGGTGCGAGCGGTGGCGGCGGTCCCGGGACCGGAATCCCGGAACAGGGGCTCAAGGCCAACGCGATCGGCTTCCTCGACGCGCTCGTCATCGGCCTGAACTCCACCTCGCCGGCCTACTCCCTCGCCGCCGTACTCGGGCCGATCGTGGCCCTGGCCGGGATCTACGCGCCGGGCGTCATGCTGGCCTCGTTCGTTCCGATGCTGCTGATCGCCGCCGCCTTCTACTACCTCAACAAGGTGGACCAGGACTGCGGGACGACCTTCTCCTGGGTCACCCGCGCCATGGGCCCCTGGGCGGGCTGGCTCGGCGGCTGGGCCATCACCATGACCGGCGTGCTGGTCATCGGCTCGCTCGCGGACGTGGCCGTCCACTTCGGGCTGCTCGCCGCCGGCCTCGACAGTTGGGCCGCGAACACGGTGATCCGGCAGTCCCTCACCGTCGCCGTGATCCTGGCCATGACCGCCATCTGCGTCATCGGCACCGAACTGTCCGCCCACCTCCAGGACATCCTCATCCTCGCCCAGGTCTTCTTCCTCCTGGCCTTCGCCGTGGTCGCCATCTACCGCATCTACGCCGGCACCAGCACCCTCGACGCCATCGAACCGTCCGTCACCTGGCTCAACCCCTTCGGCGCCGGCGGGGCCGCCCTCACCGGCGGACTGCTGCTCGGCGTGTTCATCTACTGGGGCTGGGAATCCGCGGTCAACCTCACCGAAGAGGTCGAGAACTCCGCGACCGCCCCCGGCAAGGCCGGCATCTGGTCGACCGTGGTCCTGCTGGTCACCTACCTGTCCGTGGGCTTCGCCGTCGTCGGCTACGCCGGCACCGCCTTCCTCGCCGAGAACGCGGGCGAGGAGGAGGCGATCTTCGCCGTCCTCGCCCACGAGGTCATGGGCGGCTGGGACTGGATGGTGCTCCTCGCCGTCTGCACCTCCGCGCTCGCCTCCACCCAGACCACGATCATCCCCGCCTCCCGCACCGCCCTGTCCATGGCCCGCCGCCACGCGCTGCCACCGGGGCTCGCGCACATCCACCCGCGGTTCCGCACCCCGGACGTGAGCACCTGGTGGGTCGCCGCCATCGCCATCGGCTGGTACCTCATCGTCAACCAGATCAGCGAGAACGCCCTCCTGGACTCCCTCACCGCGCTCTCCCTGCTCATCGCCTTCTACTACGCGCTCACCGGCCTGGCCTGCGCCATCTACTACCGGCGCCACCTGCTGGAGAGCGCGCACAACTTCCTGCTCATCGGCGCCGGTCCGGTCATCGGAGCCGGGCTGCTGGCCTGGCTGCTGGTGGAGTCCGTCCACGACATGTCGAACCCGGAGAACTCGGCCAGCGGCGTCTCCTGGTTCGGGCTCGGCCCGCCGCTGGTCATCGGGATCGCGATCGCCGTCGTCGGCCTGGCCGTCATGTGCTTCTGGCGGGTGCGGGACGGTCGGTTCTGGCGCGAGCGGCGCGGGGTGGTCGACCCGGACGTCGTCCACGGCAGGAAGACCTGAGGAGGAAGCCCGATGGCCGTGGTCCTGGGATACGACGAGTCACCCGGCGCGGAACGCGCCCTGCGGGTGGCGCTGGAGGTCGCCACCGCCTTCGGCGAGCCCCTCGTCCTGGTGTACGGCGCGGCCGCACCGGGCGCCACCGGCGAGGAGTACCTGGCGCACCGCGAAGCCGTCCGCCAGGCGGGCCGCAGCGCGCTGGCCCGCGCCGTCGAGGCCGCCGACGAGGCGGGAGTGCCCTCGACGGTCGAGGTGGTCGACGAGAAACCGGCCCAGGCCCTGCTCGACGCCGCCGCGCGCCACCACGCCCGGGTCATCATCGTCGGCACCTGGGGCGACAGCCCGATCCGCGGAGCGCTGCTGGGCTCCACCCCGCACAAGCTGCTGCACCTCTCGCCGATCCCCGTGCTCTGCGTACCGACGGACGACCACATGCCCTAGACGCCCCAGGCGGGAACCACCGCGATGTCCGCATACTGGATGCACACGGCTCCGCAGGTGGAAGGGGGCGTCTCGTGCCATCGGTCCGACCGGGGGGCGAGAAGGCGCACGGCCCGTTCCCCTCCGAGCCGGGGACGCTGCTCGAGCACGTACCGGTGGCCGTCTTCGGCATCGATCACGAGGGGCTCGTCCGCTACTGGGGGCCCGGCGCGCAGGAACTCTTCGGCCACGACTCCGCCGCCGTCCTCTCCCGCCCCGGCGCCCTGCTCTTCGCCGGCACCGCTACCCGGACCGCCTCCGACGCGTGCGCCGAGCTGGTGGAGCGGGCCCGGAACGACGGGTACTGGCGGACCCGGCTGACCGCGCGGCACCGCGACGGCGAGCTCTTCGACTGCGGGGTCCGCGTCTTCCCCCTGACGGGCGCCGACGGCCGGCCGGTGGTCATGGGCCTGGCGAGCAGGAGCGACGAACTCGACCGGGTCAAGACCAATCTCGCCTTCCTCGACGCCCTGTTCGAGACCTGCCCCATCGGACTGGTCATGTTCGACCAGGACCTCCGCTACGTCCACCTGAACCAGGCCCTCGCCGACATGGACGGCCTCCCCATCGAGGCGCACCTGGGGATGGACACGGACGACGTCGTGATCCTCTCCGACGACGGCGAGTACCGGCGCATGCTGCGCGCGGTCGCGGCGGGCGGAGCGCCCGTCGTGGGGGCACTGGTGGGCATGCGCCCGCGGGGCCGTCCGGACCACGACCAGGTGCGCTCGGTGAGCTTCTTCCCCCTCAGCCAGGCGGTCGGCTCGCGCCCCGGCGTGGGCGGGCTGATGGTGGACGTGACCGACCGGGAACAGGCCATCCTGGAAGCGACGGCCGGCCGCCGGCGCCTGGACCTGCTGGACCGGGCCTCCGCGCGCATCGGGACCACCCTGGACGTGAACCGCACGGCCCAGGAACTGGTCGACGTGTCGATGCCGGACTTCTGCGACGGCGCGGTCGTCGAGATCGTGGAGTGGATGGACGCCACCGAGGACTTCGACCCGGCGCGGCCGCTGATCACCCGCAGGATCGCCTCCGGGACGATCCTCCCGGCTCCCGCCGCCACCGAGCTCGTCAGCGGGGTCGAGACCGTGCGCTATCCGCCCGGCTCCGTCATCCACGACATGCTGGGGACCGGCCGCCCGATCTCGGCCGTCGTGGACGAGGAGTTCCTGGCCCGGACCGTCCTCATCGAGTCCCGCGGCCGGGTCCTGACCGAGAGCGGGGTCGCCTGCGTCCTCGTCGCCCCGCTCATCGCCCGGGGCACCGTCCAGGGCATCGCCATGTTCGGCCGGTCCGCGAACCGGCCCGCCTTCAACCGGGACGACCTCAGCCTCGCCGGCGAGCTCGCCTCGCGCGCCGCGATCTGCCTGGACAACGCCCGGCTGTACAGCCGGGTCCAGGACATCTCGCTCACCCTCCAGCGGGCCCTGCTGCCCACCGCGGCCGCGAGCAGCCCGTACGTGGACGTGGCCCACCGCTACGTGCCGGGCGGCCGCATCACCGAGGTCGGCGGCGACTGGTACGACGTGATCGGCCTGCCCGACGACCGGGTCGTGCTCGTGGTGGGCGACGTGATGGGCCACGGGGTGCCGGCCGCGGCCGCCATGGGCCGCCTCCGCATCACCACCAAGGCCCTGGCCAGGCACACCCGCGAACCCGACGCCCTGCTCGCCGAACTCGACGCGTGCGCCCAGGAGGCCGGCATCGAGCTGGCGACGTGCCTGTACATCGTGTACGACCCGAGGACCGGCCGCGCCCGCATCGCGAACGCCGGCCACCTCCCGCCCCTCGTGCTCCGCCCCGACGGCGCGGTCGACACCCTCGACGAGGTACTCGGGGTTCCGCTCGGCGTCGGCGGCGTCCCGTTCCGGACGACCGGCATCGAACTCCCCGACCACGCCACCCTCGTCCTCTACACCGACGGCCTGATCGAATCCCGCGGCCAGGACATCGAGACGGGCCTGGAGTCCCTGCGCGCCGAACTCGCCGGATCCGCCGGCCCGCTGGAGGCCATGGCGGACCGGATCCTCGACCGTCTGCTCCCCGGTCCGCCGGCCGACGACACGGTCCTCGTCCTAGCCCGCGTCCACCGCGCCGGTGCGGCGGGCTGAACGGCTCCGCCCGGCAGACCCTCGCGTGACCGCTCCGTTGGCACCCCGGTGGCCGAAGATCGCGGCCTTCCACTGGGCCAATGGCCCAGTCATCCGGGTCCGTGTTGAACCAGTGGGCCCACAGCTGATTATCTGTGTCGTATCCATGTACTTTCGGCGCCGCGCAGCGCCGGACGGCAACGAGGCCGGTCCGGAGCGCGGCGCCTTCGCCGTGCCCGTACGCCGCCCACCACTCCCGGGCGGCCGCCGGCCCGGCGCGCACCACTGCAAGGGGGGCGGCACACCGCCGTGAAGAGGATGTTCGTGGCTCCGGATCCGGGGCGTATGAGACTCAGGAACTCGGCCCGCGCCGTCATCGGCGTCGCGGCCGCCGTGGCCCTCGCCGAGCTGTGCGGCCTCTCCCTGACCGCCTCCATCACCGGGGGACTGGCGGCCCTGCTCGCCCTCTTCACCGTGCTCGACCCGAGCGTCCGCGCCCAGCGGACCACCACCGCCCTGCTGCCGCTCGCCGGGTTCCCCGTCCTCGCGCTGGCCACCACCCTGCACGGGGTGCCCCTCGCCCGTGACGCCGCCTTCCTCGCCGTCGTGTTCGCCGGGGTCTACGCCCGCCGCTTCGGCCCGCGCGGGCACGCCCTGGGGATCTTCGGCTTCATGATGTTCTTCGTCACCCAGTTCCTGCACGCCGTGCCCGGCCAGCTGCCCGAGCTGTACGCCGCCGTGGGACTGGCGCTCCTCGCCTCCGGGGCCGTGCGCTTCGGCCTGTGGCCCATCGAGCGGCGCACCCCGCCCCCCGCCGCACCGCCCGGACTCCCTGGCACCGGCCTCGCCCGGCCCACCACCCGCCAGGCCTTCCAGGCCACCGCCGCCTGCGCCTTCGCGCTCGGCATCGGCCAGGCGCTCTCCGAGGACCGCTGGTACTGGGCCGTAGGCACCGCCTGGTGGATCTTCGTCAACACCGCCTCCCGCGGCGAGACCCTGGTCCGCGGCTTCCGCCGGGTCCTCGGCACCGTCCTCGGCATCGCCGCCGGACTGCTGATCGCCGTACCCCTGCACGGCGCGCCGCTGCCCACCGCCCTGCTCGTCGCGGTGTGCGTCTTCGGGATCTTCTACACCGCCGCCCCCTCCTACTCCTGGATGATGTTCTTCGTCACCGTCATGGCCGGGCTGCTCTACGGGCTCCTCGGAGTGCTCCACCCCGGCCTGCTGCTCCTGCGCTTCCAGGAGACCGCGATCGGCGCCCTCGGCGCCGCCCTCGCCGTCGTGATCATCCTCCCGGTGACCACGCACGCCGCCAACGACGCCTGGATCCAGCGCGCCCTGCACTGCGTACGGGCCTCCACCGCGGCCTCACTCGACCGGCTCGCCGGGAACCCCGACGCCGACCCCGCCCCGCACGCCGCCGAACTCGAACTGCTGCTGGGCCGCGTACGGATGGCCCTCGCACCCCTCGTCCACCCGCTGAGCCCGCTGCGCGCCCGCAAGGCACGGGCCCGGCAGGTCCTGGCCCTGCTCGACGACTGCGCCCGGGAGGTGCGCGGGCTGGTGGCCGTCGCCGCCGACCCCCAGGCCTCGCACGACGCCCGCCTGGCCGCCGCCTGCTGGCGCGTCGAAGCGGCCGTGGAAGCCCTGACCGCCCCGCGGAGCACACCGGAAGTGAGCCCTCCGGTGCTGCCCCGCCAGGCTCCCGCGGAGCCGGCCCTCGCCCACCTGCACGGCCTTGAGCACGCCCTCGTCGCGCTCGCCGCCCCGCTGCGGACCGACCCGCGGGCCCCGCTGGTCATCAGCGCCTGAGCAGCCCCTCCGGGTCCAGACCGGCCGGCAGCCGGCCCTCGGTGTGCACCACGCCGAGGGCCTGGGTGGCCCGGGTCAGCGCCACGTACAGGTCGCTCGGCTGGAGGTCGGCCGGCTCCACCACGATCACCGTGTCGAACTCCAGCCCCTTGGCCTGGCGCGGGTCCAGCAGGACGACCTCGCGGGTCAGGTCCGGCTCGGCGCCCGCACGCACTCCCGGCAGTACGCCGGCCAGGGCCCCGTGCAGCGCGCGCGGCGCGATCACCGCGAGCCGCCCCTCGGCCGGCCGCTCCCGCTCCACCGCCTCCGCGACCGTCCCCGCCAGGTCACCGGTCGCCCGCGCCCACGGCCGCACCCCGGTGGACCGCACCGAGCGCGGCGGTTCGAAGCCGGGATCGCGGGACCGCAGCACGGACGCCGCCACCTCCATGACCTCGGCGGGCGTGCGGTAGTTGACCCCGAGCCGGACCAGCTCCCAGCGCTCGCCCACGTACCGGCCGAGGATCCGCTCCCACGATCCGCACCCGGCCTCGTCGGCGGTCTGCGCGGGATCGCCGACCAGCGTCATCGACCGGGTCGGGCAGCGCCGCATCAGCAGCCGCCACGCCATCTCCGACAGCTCCTGCGCCTCGTCCACGATGACGTGCCCGAAGGCCCAGGTGCGGTCGGCCGCGGCCCGCTCGGCGGCGCTGCGGTGGTCGGCCTCCTCGTGCCGTTCGGCCATCCGCTCGGCGTCGATGATGTCGTGCGCCGCGAGGTACTCGTTCTCCTCGTCCTCGAACTCGTACGACTCCGAGCCCTGCGACAGGTCCAGCACCCCCTGGGCGTAGGCGATGCGCTGCTGCCGCTCCCGTTCCTCGGCGGCGCGCCGGGCCCTGTCGTCCTCCCCGAGCAGCTCGGCCGCCTCGTCCAGCAGCGGTACGTCGGCCGGGGTCCAGTCCGGGCGCGCCGACGGCTCGCGCCGGATCAGCTCCGCCTCGTCGGCGGGCAGGTGCGTGGGCTCCGCCAGGAAGTCCGCGACCAGCTGCTGCGGGGTCAGGGTGGGCCACAGCGAGTCGATCGCGGCGTGCACGGCCGGGCTCATCGCGATCTCCTTGCCCAGCTGGACCACGTCGTCCGAGCCGAGCAGGTTCGGGCCGCCGTACGGATCGGCGCCCAGCCGGTCCGCGAGCTGCTCGGTGAGCGCGTCGATGATCCGGAAGGCGAAGGCGGGCCGGGCCTGGTTGTGCGGCAGCCCCGTCGCGCGGGCCCGGTCGCGGGCCTCGTAGGCCATCGTGCGGTCCAGCAGCAGGGTGCCGTAGTCGTCGTGGATGATCTCCAGCACGGGCTCGGGGACCGTGTCGTACTCCTCGCCGCTGTCCGCGGGCAGGGCCTCCGGCAGGCACTGCCGGTCGGCCACCACCAGGGCCAGCACCTGCGCCATCGCCGCCCGGCCCTTCACCGCGGCGGCGCCGGGGCGGTCGGTCCCGGTCGCGTGCACGCCGGGGAACAGCTCGCCGGGGGTCGCGAGCAGAACGCCCGTCTCGCCGAGCGCCGGCAGCACCCCGCCGATGTAGCCCAGGAAGGCCGGGCCCGGGCCGACGATCAGCACGCCGCGCCTGGCGAGCTGCTCGCGGTGGGCGTACAGCAGGTAGGCGGCGCGGTGCAGCGCGACCGCGGTCTTTCCGGTGCCGGGACCGCCCTCGACGACCAGCACGCCGCGGTGCGGGGAGCGGATGACCCGGTCCTGCTCGGCCTGGATGGTCCGCACGATGTCGTGCATCCGGCCGGTCCGGGCGGCGTCGAGCGCGGCGAGCAGCACGGCGTCCGCGTCGGGGCCCTCGTACCCGGTGCGCTCCGCGTCCGTCAGGTCCAGGATCTCGTCGTGCAGGGCGGTGACCACCCGCCCCCGGCTGCTGATGTGCCGGCGGCGGCGCAGGCCCATGGGGGTGTGGCCGGTGGCCAGGTAGAACGGGCGGGCCACCTCCGCGCGCCAGTCCAGGACGAGGGGGGTGCGCTCCGCGTCGTCCGCGCGGATTCCGAGCCGGCCGATGTGGTGGTCACGCCCGTCGGAGAACTCCAGACGGCCGAAACACAGGCCGTTCTCACCCGCATTCAGCGCGGAGAGCAGGCCGGACTGCTCGGCGACCAGGACTTCGCGCTCCAGGCGCTCCTGAAATCCGTTGCCGACCTGGCGCAGGGCCCCCTTGAGGGCGTGTTCCGCCTGGTCACGAAGGTGGTCGAGGTGCCGATAGAGGTCCGTGACGAATTGCTGCTCTTTCCGGAATTCCTCGGTTGACAATTGCACTCCTGCCGCGATACAGTGTCCTCGTAAGTTGGTTCATGCATTCGCTTGTGGCGAAGTCATGAATGAACCAATATACGCTCCCTCCTCCCTCGGCAGCGAATTCGGCCGGGGGATTTTTTGCGTACCGTGGTCCTCATGACCACCGCACACGGCTCTGCCGACGGCATCGTCTACCGCCTCGCCCGTCCCGAGGACGCGGGTGCCATCGAGGCCCTGGACAGTTCCTTCACCACCGCCACGGTCTTCGAGGTGGCCGCCTCCGAGGCCGGCTTCACGCTCCGCGAGGTCCCCGTGGAACCGCCGGTGTACAAGGAATTCCCGCCCGAGGAGCACGACGAACAGGGGCTTGGCCGCGGCTCCGGCGAGAACGGGGAAGCGCGCACCTACGTGGCCCTCGACGACGGGCGGCTGTGCGGTTTCGTCGCCACCGGCTACGCCGCCTGGAACCGCCGCCTCACGATCGAGGACATCGAGGTCTCCCCGCAACACCGCGGGCGCGGCATCGGCCGTGCGCTGATGGACTGCGCGGACGGATTCGCCCGCGAACGGGGCGCCGACCACCTGTGGTTGGAGGTCAGCTCGGTGAACGCTCCTGCGGTGCACGCCTATCGGCGCATGGGATTCACCCTCTGTGGCCTCGACACGACCTTGTACGGCGGCACGCCCGCTGCCGGAGAGCAGGCGCTGTTCATGAGCCGGCCCTGCCGCTGACCCCGGTCCAGCGTCGACCGGAGCGGCCAACTCCAGGACTGCGGCGGATCGTACGCCCCCTCGGCGCCGGCCCGCAGTGCGATCCGTGAAGATCACTCGGAGGAGTGTTCCGGGCGCGCCTGGCCCGCGCCGCTGACCTGCGGCATGTACAACGGGTGATTGTTCATTGCACATTCATCCGGCATGTACAGGGTGGATCTGGTCGGACAGGGGGTAACCGCCCGGAATGGAAATACTTCAACAGCGCTCCACCACCGCTCAGGTGTGGGAAGCGGCCGAGGAGTTCATCCGACTCTTCCACAGGGAGCACGCCGACGCCGGTGATCCGCGTGCCCGGCTCGCCGCCGTACGGGCCGAGCTCGCGGAGACCGGCACCTACCGGCACACCCCCGAGGAACTGGTCCACGGGGCCCGTGTGGCCTGGCGCAACAGCAACCGCTGCATAGGCAGGCTGTATTGGAACTCCCTGCGCGTCCGTGACCGCCGCGGCCTCACGGACGCCGACGACATCGCCGCCGAGTGCTTCGAGCACCTGCGCGAGGCGACCAACGGCGGCCGGGTCCGGCCGACCATCACGGTCTTCGCGCCCGACGCCCCGGACCGCCCGGGCCCGTTGATCTGGAGCGAGCAGCTCGTCCGCTACGCGGGCTACGGGGACCACCCCTCCGTCACCGTCGGCGACGCCCGCAACGCCCCGCTGACCGAGGCCCTGCTGCGGCTCGGCTGGTCCGGCGGCGCCGGCACCCCCTTCGACCTCCTCCCGCTGGTGGTCCAGGGGGTCGACGACAAACCCCGCTGGTTCGACACCCCCGCGGACGCCGTGATGGAGGTGCCGATCGAGCACCCCGACGGCGACGGGGGCGGCGACGGCTGGGCGGACTGGGGCCTGCGCTGGCACGCGGTCCCCGCCATCGCCAACATGTGCCTGGAGATCGGCGGCGTCCACTACCCGGCCGCGCCCTTCAACGGCTGGTACATGGGCACCGAGATAGGCGCCCGCAACCTCGCCGACACCGACCGCTACAACCTCCTGCCCGCCGTCGCCCGCCGGCTCGGCCTGGACACCACCAGCGACCGCTCGCTCTGGAAGGACCGTGCGCTCGTCGAGCTCAACCGGGCGGTCCTGCACTCCTTCGACCGCGCCGGAGTCACCATCGCCGACCACCACACCGAATCCCGGCGGTTCCTCTCCCACATGGCGCGCGAGGAGCGCAAGGGCCGCGAGGTGGGCGCCGACTGGTCCTGGATCGTCCCGCCGATCTCCGGCTCCGCGACCCCGGTCTTCCACCGCACGTACGAGGACCGGCCGAGCAGCACGGCCTACGTCCACCACTCCGGCGCACAGGAGCGGGCCCAGGGACGGGACTTGGTCTAGACCTTCTGTTACCGTCGGCTGCGAACGGATCCGGAACGGCGGAGAGGGCATCCCGTGGGCGGCGCGGACAGGACTGACCGGAGCGGCGGACACCGGGCCTACATCGGCTCGTTCACCTCGGGGGGCGGCCGCGGCATCACCACCGCGGCCGTGGATCCGGCGACCGGGGAGCTGACCCCGCTCACCACGACCGGCGCCCTCCTGCCGGACCCCTCGTACCTCGCCGTCGCCCGCGACACCGGCCTGCTCTACGCGGTGAGCGAGACCGACCAGGGGGCGGTGGCCGCCTTCGCGCCCACCGCCGAGGGCCTCGCCCCGCTCGGCGCTCCCGTGCGCGTCGGCGGCTCCGGCCCCACCCACCTCAGCCTGGCCGGCCACCGGCTGCTCACCGCCAACTACACCTCCGGCAGCGTCAGTAGCCTCCCCCTCGCCGCCGACGGCAGCCCGGCCGGCCCCGCCGCCGTCCTCGCCCACCGGGGCTCCGGCACGGACGCGGACCGGCAGGAGCGGCCCCACGCCCACCAGGTGCTGCCCGACCCGACCGGCCGCTGGGTGCTCAGCGTGGACCTCGGCACCGACTCCGTACGGGTCTGCGCGCTCGACCCGGCCACAGGGGAGCCGCGGGTGCACACCGAGACCGCCCTGCGGGCCGGGACCGGGCCCCGCCACCTCGCCTTCCACCCCGACGGCACGCTCGTCTACGTCCTGCACGAGCTGGTGCCCCAGCTGACCGTCTGCGACTGGAACGCGGCCACCGGGCGACTGGAACCGGTCGGGGAGGTTCCGATCGCCCCGGAGGGCCCTTCAGGGGCCGTACGGGCCTACCCCTCGGCGGTCGTCGCCTCGCCCGACGGGCGCTTCGTCTGGGCCGCGGTCCGCGGGGCGGACACCATCGACACCCTCTCCCTCGCCGCGGGCGCCGGGAAGCCAAGGCTCACCGGTTCCACGGGCTGCGGTGGCAGCTGGCCGCGCGATCTCGCCGTGGACCCCTCGGGGCGCCGGCTGTACGCGGCCAACGAGCATTCGGGGAACGTCGCCTGGTTCGAGGTGGACCCGTCGACCGGGCACCCGCGGGCGGCCGGCTCGGTGGCCGTACCGGCCGCCACCTGCGTCGTCTTCGGCTGAACCGCGGCGATGAACGGGCGAGGGCCCGCCACCCCGGAGTCCGGGGT
>NZ_JBHUSC010000008.1:0-213431 GCF_042673805.1 Streptomyces sp. NPDC057010
GGGCAGCGCCCCCGGCAACGGCGCCGCACCCGGCACATCCAGCGGCAGCGCCCCGGAAACGGCGCCGCGCCCGGAACACCGCACAGGACGCCGCCCCGCCCGGGGCGGTGCGCAACCGACAATCGACGCTCCGGAGGAGCCATGCAGATCGCCGTACTGCTCTTCGACCGATTCACCTCGCTCGACGCCGTCGGGCCCTACGACACCCTCGGCCGCATGCCCGGGGCCGAGACCGTCTTCGTCGCCGAGCGCCCCGGGCCCGTGCGCAACGACTCCGGCTCGCTCGCGCTCGTCGCGGACAAGGCGCTCGGGGACGTGCCGCATCCGGACATCATCCTGGTCCCCGGCGGGCCCGGGCAGAGTGACCAGATGGAGAACGAGGTCCTCCTCGACTGGCTGCGGACCGCGGACGCCACCAGCACCTGGACCACCTCCGTGTGCACCGGCTCGCTGCTGCTGGCCGCCGCCGGGCTGCTCCGCGGGCGCCGCGCCACCTCCCACTGGCTCGCGCTCGACCAGCTCACGGCCTACGGCGCCCACCCCACCGGGGAGCGGGTCGTCACCGACGGCAAGTACGTGACCGCCGCCGGCGTGTCCTCCGGCATCGACATGGGGCTGACCCTGCTCGGCCGCATCGGCGGGGACCGGCTGGCGCAGTCCGTGCAGCTGCTGACCGAGTACGACCCCCAGCCGCCCTACGACGCGGGCTCGCCCGACAAGGCTCCGGCCGACATCGTCGAGGAGTGGCGCGGCAAGAGCCGCTTCATCCTGAAGTAGTCCACGTCCACGTGAAGCGGGGCTCGCGGCGCTCCAGGAAGGCGGCGACACCCTCCGCGGTGTCGCCGCTTCCGGCCGCCTGGGCCGTCCAGTACGCATCCCGGTCCGTGCGGCCGTCCGCGAACTCCTTCGCCGCCGCCTGGGTGAGCTGCGAGCGCCCGACCAGGGTGCGGGCGAAGTCCGAGACCCGCTTGGAGAGTTGGCCGGCCGGTACCAGCTCGTTCAGGAATCCGGCCCGCAGCGCCTGCTCCGCAGCGATCAACTCGGCCGAGAACAGCAGGTACTTGGCCCACGCCGGCCCCACCAGACCCGCCAGCCGCCGCGTGGAGGACGCCGGGTAGACGATGCCCAGCTTCGCCGGGGTCACCCCGAACGACGCGCCCTCCTCCGCGAAGCGCAGGTCGCACGCGGCCGCCAGCTGGCTGCCGCCGCCCACGCAGAAGCCCCGGATCGCCGCCAGCGTCGGCTTCGGGAAGGCGGCCAGCGCCTCCTCCGCCACCACGGCCAGCGCCTGCGGGTCGTCGTCGCCGCCGATGGAGGAGATGTCGGCCCCCGCGCAGAAGGTGGGTCCCGCCCCGGTCAGCACGAGCACCCGTACGGCCGGATCGTCCGCGAGGCCCGCCAGCAGCCCGGGGAGCGAGCGCCACATGGCGGCCGTCATGGCGTTGCGCTTGGCGGGGTGCGAGATGACGACGGTGGCGACCCCGTCGGAAACCGTGTGCAAGAGGGCTGCGTCCCGGGCTGCGTCCATGCGCCGGATGCTATCCCGGCCCGCCGATCCTATGATCAAGAGGGATCAAGGCGAGTTCGTCCGGGGGGTGCGAGGAGGTGGCACGCTCATGGGCGCGGACCGTACCGGCCGGAAGGACGCCAAGGGCCCGGAACCGCAGCAGGACAGGAAGAAGCTCAGCCGCAGCTTCGGGCTGCTGGCCCTGCTCGGCGTGATCCTCGTGCTGGCGGGCCTGGTCGGCCTGGTCTACGCCGGCGTGGCCACCCTGACCTCGATGTTCCTCTTCGGCTGGCTGCTGCTGGTCGGCGGTGTGGTGGGCCTGCTCCACGCCGTGCAGTCGCGCAAGGGCAACTACTTCTGGCTCGCCGTCATCGTCGCCGCGATCAACCTGGCGGCCGGTTTCGTGATCCTGCGCCGCCCGGAGGCGAGCGCCGAGGCCCTGACCATGTTCGCCGCGCTGCTCTTCCTGACCGGCGGGGTGTTCCGGCTGGCCGGTTCCCTGGTGGTGCGCGGTCCGAACTTCGGGCTCTCGCTCGTCCAGGGTGCCTTCGGCGTCCTGCTGGGCATCCTGATCCTGTCGAGCTGGCCCGGCAGCAGCCTGTACGTGATCGGAACCTTCTTCTCCCTCGCCCTCCTGTTCGACGGGCTGAGCCTGATCGCCCTGGGCATGGGAGCCCGGCGCATCCTGGGGTTGGTCAGGGACGACGGTACGGAACCCGGCGCGGGGACGGCGGCGGACGATGTCCGCCAGGCGGCCGGGAAGCACCCCACAGAAGATCAGGAACAGTCGAACAACTGACTCTGTCATACGCCAGTGGTCAGAAAGTGTCCGATTGATGCTGACTTCTGGTCAGCGCTCCGGTCCGGACCGGCCCGTTCACCACTCTGGAGGCGTGGAGACGATCGAGCGCGAAGACGGGGGACGGAAGATGGATGTCAGCGGGAGCGTCCCGCCAGCCAGGGAGGGGGAGCAACAGGCTCCGGCCGACCCCCTCGCGTACGAGGGAGTGTGGCGGTTCACCGCTCCCGCCGTAGAAGAATCCGTTCCGCAGGCGCGCCGCGCGGTCCGGGACCTGCTCGGCCGGCAGGGGGTGCCGGCCCACCAGGACCTCGTGTACTCGCTGCTGCTGATCGTCTCCGAACTGGTGACGAACTCGGTCCGGCACGCCGCCCTGCTCTCGCCGGAGGTCGCCGTCGAGGTGGCGATCGGCCGCGAATGGGTACGGGTGGCCGTCGAGGACAACCACCCGTACCGCCCCAAGGCGCTGGAGGCCGATTTCGGCCAGACCGGCGGCCGGGGGCTGCTCCTCGTACGGGAGGTCACGCTGGAGGCCGGCGGGGTCTGCGACGTCGAGCACACCTCGACCGGCGGCAAGGTCATCTGGGCGGCGCTGCCGCTCACCGCACCGGCCCCCGCCACCCCCGCGCTCTGAACGACGCGGGGGTCGAGGGTCCGGGGGCGGACGGCGGTGACGACGGCTACCAGCCGGCCGCTTCACCCGTCAGCTCGCGGATCGCCGGCCGGGCCGCGTCCAGCACGGTCATGAACCAGGCGGAGAACGGCGCTTCGGCGTGCCGCTTCGCCAGCTCCTCGGCGGTGACGAAAGCGGTGTCCGCGATCTCCTCCGGATCCGGCCGCAGAGCCGCCTGCGCGAGTCCCACGAAAAGGTGGTTGAACTCCTGCTCCACCAGACCCGACGCGGGGTCCGGGTGGTTGTAGCGCACGGTCCCGGCCTCCGCCAGGAGCGAGGGCGACAGCCCCAGCTCCTCGTAGGTCCGCCGGGCCGCCGCCGCGAACGGCGACTCCCCCGGATACGGGTGACCGCAGCACGTGTTCGACCAGACGCCGGGGGAGTGGTACTTCCCGAGCGCCCGCTGCTGGAGCAGCAGGCGGCCCTGCTCGTCGAAGAGGAACACGGAGAACGCCCGGTGCAGCTGCCCGGGCGCCTGATGGGCGGAGAGCTTCTCCGCCGTGCCGATGGTGTTCCCGGACTCGTCGACCAGTTCGAGCATGATCGGTTCTTGGGTCCCGGTGCCGGTGGACGCGCTGTTCGCGGCGGTGGCTGGTGAGGTCGGCATACCCATCCTTCGCTTCGGACTTCGGCCTTCAGTCTGCCGTACAAAACGGGCTTGCCCGCACTTACGGGTTCCGCGCATGTCCGCCCCCCGCCTCGTGGTAAGGGGCACGCAGGACGTAGCCCGTGTACCCGTACTCGTGACCGTGACGGTCCCGTACGTCGAGCTCCTCGCGGACGGCGGCCAGCGCGGCCGCCATCGCGGAGGTCGAGGGCTCGGCGCTGCGGACCCGCTCGGCGAGCGGGCCGTAGTACTCGGCCCAGTCGGAGTCGGGCAGGTGGTGGACGCCGAGCACCCGGTACCCGGCGGCCCGGGCCGCCGCGAGGTTCTGCGCGGTGGAGCGCAGCGGGCACTGCGGGTCCCAGAAGGCGCGCGCCCCGGCGGAGGGCTCCGCGACGGTCCACTCGCATTCGGTCACGACGAGGGTGCCGCCCGGGGCGAGCAGCCGCTTCCACCCCGCGAGCGCGGTGTCGAAGCCGATGATGTACGCCGAGCCCTCCGCCCACACGAGGTCGAAGGAGCCGTCCCCGTAGGGGAGCGCGCCCATGTCCCCTTCGACCGGGTGGACGCGGCCGGCGAGCCCGCGGGCCCCGGCGGCCGCGCGGAGCTCGTCGAGGAAGGGACGGTGCCGGTCGAGGGCGGTCACCTCGGCGCCGCCGGCCCCGCCCGCCTCGGCGGCGAGCAGCAGGGCGCTGCGGCCCGGACCGCACCCCAGGTCCAGGACGCGCGGCCGCTCGGGCAGCGGTCCGCACAGGGACAGCAGATGGCGGGTGCTCGCGTCGGAACCGGGAGCCTGCCGGGGCAGGCCGTGGTGCAGCGCGAAGAACGCCTCCCGGAAGGCGGCGTCGTCGGTGTTGTCGATGTTGTCGATGGTGTCGGTCAACGTGAACCCTTGAAGAACGGGGGCCCCGGCCGACGAGGCGGATCAGCGGATGATCAGGCCCGGCCGGATGCCCGGAGGAAAGGGGGGATGCACCGGAGTTCGCTGCGCATGGCCGCGACCACTGCGACGGTCATCAACCCACCTCTTCCCACTCGTCTCGATCAGGGGCGTGTCCACCGTAACACCGACGCCGTTTGTGGTACGGCGCGGTGATCGTCAATGATGGCCCGGCAGAGCCCGGAGCCCCGGGACGTACGGCTTATCGGGGTGCAAACGGGCGGTGAACCCCCGCTTCCATTCATCCGATAGCCTCTGCCGACGTGCCGCCGCCCCCCGAGGCGCCCGTTACAAGGAGTGAGTTCGTCTGCCGACCGTCATCCTCACCGGCCTGCCGGTCCCCGGATCACCGCTCGCGGACGAGCTGCGCTCTCTCGGCTTCGAGGTCCGCCCCGCCGCGGGCCCCGAGGACGTCGCCGCCGTGCTGGGCGCCGTACCCGCCGACCAGCGGGTGGCCGTCGTGGACAGCGCCTTCGTCGGACACCGGCACGCCCTGCGCCTCGCGCTGACCGACCCCCGCTTCGACGCCTGCGCCGTCACCGGCGCCCTCGCCGTGCAGCCGGCCGCCCGGGCCGCCCTGGACGAGGCCGCCGCGACCGTGGGCGGCGGCCCGCTGCCGTACCCCGACCTGCTCGCCGCCGAGGTGGAGGCCGCCGGGACCGCCCTCCAGCGGCCGGAGCTCGGCACGCTCGTCGCCGCCGTCCCCGCCACCGACGCCGAGCACCGCGCGGCGAGCGCCGCCGTCGCCGCCGTCGACGACGAGGCCGTACGCCTGCGGACCGCCGTGAAGTCCCGCGACGGCTTCTTCACCACCTTCTTCATCAGCCCGTACTCGCGCTACATCGCCCGCTGGTGCGCGCGCCGCGGCCTGACCCCGAACCAGGTCACCACCGCCTCGCTGATCACCGCGCTGATCGCGGCCGGCTGCGCCGCCACGGGCGAGCGCTGGGGCTACGTCGCCGCCGGCGTGCTGCTCCTCGTCTCCTTCGTCCTGGACTGCACCGACGGGCAGCTGGCCCGCTACTCGCTCCAGTACTCGACGATGGGCGCCTGGCTCGACGCGACCTTCGACCGCGCGAAGGAGTACTCCTTCTACGCGGGCCTCGCGCTCGGCGCCGCACGCAGCGGCGACGACGTGTGGGCCCTCGCGCTCGGCGCGATGGTCCTCATGACCTGCCGGCACGTCGTCGACTTCTCGTTCAACGAGGCCAACCACGACGCCACGGCGAACACGAGCCCCACGGCGGCCCTCTCCGACCGGCTGGACAGCGTCGGCTGGACGGTCTGGGTCCGACGCATGATCATCCTGCCGATCGGCGAACGCTGGGCCATGATCGCGGTGCTGACCGCCGCGACGACCCCCCGCATCGTCTTCTACGCCCTGCTCATCGGCTGCGCCTTCGGCGCCCTCTACACCACCGCCGGCCGCGTCCTGCGTTCGCTGACCCGCAAGGCCAAGCGGACCGACCGCGCCGCCCGCGCCCTCGCGGACCTGGCCGACACCGGCCCGGTGGGCGAGCTGATCGCCGGGGCCCTGCGCAGGCTGCCCACCTATACCGCGCCCGCGTTCATGGCGAGCGGGATGGGTGCCACGGTCGTGCTGCTGGCCGCCGCGTACACGATGCCGTTCGCCAGCCCCTGGCTGATCGCCTTCGCCGGTCTGTACGCGCTGGCCGCCGGAGCCGCCGTGGCGCAGCCGCTGACGGCTCCCCTGGACTGGCTGCTGCCGCCGCTGTTCCGGGCCGCCGAGTACGGCACCATACTGATCCTGGCTGCCCAGGCGGACACCGCACGGGCCCTTCCCGCGGCATTCGGCCTCGTCGCGGCCGTCGCCTACCATCACTACGACACGGTCTACCGCATCCGCGGTGGCTCGGGCGCGCCCCCGCACTGGCTGGTGCGGACGATCGGCGGCCACGAGGGCCGGGTCCTGCTGACCGTGGCCCTGGCCGCCGTCCTCCCCCGGGACGCTTTCCCCGTCGCGCTCACGGCCATGGCCGTGTTCGTGGCACTCGTGGTGCTCGTGGAGAGCATCCGCTTCTGGGTCTCCTCCGGAGCACCCGCCGTACATGACGAAGGAGAACCAGCATGATCGGCCTTGTACTCGCGGCCGGTGCCGGACGCCGCCTGCGTCCCTACACCGACACCCTGCCCAAGGCCCTCGTGCCCGTCGGTCCCGAGGGCCAGGAGGACAGCCTCACGGTCCTCGACCTGACCCTGGGCAACTTCGCCGAGGTCGGCCTCACCGAGGTCGCCATCGTCGTCGGCTACCGCAAGGAGGCCGTCTACGAGCGCCGCGAGGCGCTGGAGGCCAAGTACGGCGTCAAGATCACCCTGATCGACAACGACAAGGCCGAGGAGTGGAACAACGCCTACTCCCTGTGGTGCGCGCGTGACGTCCTGAAGCAGGGTGTGATCCTCGCCAACGGCGACACGGTCCACCCGGTCTCCGTCGAGAAGACCCTGCTCGCCGCCCGCGGCAACGGCCAGAAGATCATCCTCGCCCTCGACACGGTCAAGAACCTGGCCGACGAGGAGATGAAGGTCGTCACGACCGACGGTCAGGGCGTGCAGAAGATCACGAAGCTGATGGACCCCGCCGACGCCACCGGCGAGTACATCGGTGTCACCCTCATCGAGCCCGAGGCCGCCGAGCAGCTCGCCGAGGCCCTGAAGACCACCTTCGAGCGCGACCCCGACCTCTACTACGAGGACGGCTACCAGCAGCTCGTCAACGACGGCTTCACCATCGACGTGGCCCCCATCGGCGACGTCAAGTGGGTCGAGATCGACAACCACGACGACCTCGCCAAGGGCCGGACGATCGCATGCCAGTACTGACGAGGCTCATCCCCTCGCCGGTCGTCGTCGACATCAGCTGCGGGGCGATGGACAAGCTGGACGGCGTCCTCGCCGACCAGCGGATCTCCGCGTCCGGCACGCTCGCGATCGCGATCAGCGGGGGCTCCGGCGTCGCGCTGCGCGCCAAGCTGGAGCCCGTACTGCCGAACGCCGACTGGTACCCGGTCGTCGACGGCACCATCGACTCCGCGGTCAAGCTGGCCGACGACATAAAGGGCCGCCGCTACGACGCCGTCGTGGGCCTGGGCGGCGGCAAGATCATCGACGTGGCGAAGTACGCCGCGGCGCGGGTCGGGCTGCCCATAGTGGCCGTCGCCACCAACCTCTCGCACGACGGCATCTGCTCGCCGGTGTCCATCCTGGACAACGACAACGGACGCGGCTCCTACGGCGTCCCGACGCCGATCGCCATGGTCATCGACCTCGACGTGATCAAGGAAGCCCCGGTGCGGTTCGTCCGCGCCGGCATCGGCGACGCGATCTCCAACATCTCGGCCATCGCCGACTGGGAGCTCTCCCACCAGATCAACGGCGAGCCCGTCGACGGCCTGGCCGCCGCCATGGCCCGTACGGCCGGCGAGTCCGTGCTGCGCCACCCCGGCGGCTGCGGCGACGACGAGTTCCTCACCGTGCTCTCCGAGGGCCTGGTGCTCTCCGGCATCGCCATGTCGATCAGCGGCGACACCCGGCCCTCGTCCGGCGCCTGCCACGAGATCAGCCACGCCTTCGACCTGCTCTACCCCGGGCGCTCCGCGCTCCACGGCGAGCAGGTCGGCATCGGCGCCGCCTTCGCGATGCACCTGCGCGGGGCCGAGCAGCAGTCCGGGCTCTTCGCCGAGGTGCTGCGCCGGCACGGCCTGCCTGTGCTGCCCGAGGAGATCGGGTTCAGTGTCGACGAGTTCGTCAAGGCCGTCGAGTACGCCCCGCAGACCCGCCCGGGACGCTTCACGATCCTGGAGCACCTCAACCTGTCCGCCGCCGAGATCAGGGACGCGTACGCCGACTATGCCCAGACCATCCGTAGCTGAACTCCGGCCCGTCGTCCACCCGCCGGGCGTCAAGGACCGGCGCAGCGGCGAGCACTGGGGCGGGCGCCTCTACATGCGCGAGATCTCCCTGCGCATCACCCGCTTCCTGGTCACCACCAAGGTCACGCCGAACCAGCTGACCTACGTGATGACCCTCGCCGGCGTGCTCGCCGCCCCGGCCCTGCTGGTGCCGGGCGTCTGGGGCGCCGTCCTCGGCGTGGTCGCGGTGCAGATGTACCTGCTGCTCGACTGCGTCGACGGGGAGGTCGCCCGCTGGAAGAAGCAGTTCTCGCTGTCCGGCGTGTACCTGGACCGCGTCGGCGCGTACCTGTGCGACGCGGCGGTCCTGGTCGGCTTCGGCCTGCGCGCGGCCGACCTGTGGGGCGGCGGCCGCATCGACTGGCTGTGGGCCTTCCTGGGCACCCTCGCGGCGCTCGGCGCGATCCTGATCAAGGCCGAGACCGACCTGGTCGGCGTGGCCCGCCACCAGGTCGGCAAGGAGCCCGTCAAGGAAGCGGCGTCCGAGCCGCGCTCGTCCGGCATGGCGCTCGCCCGCCGGGCCGCCGCCGCGCTGAAGTTCCACCGCCTGATCCTCGGCATCGAGGCCTCCCTGCTCATCCTGGTGCTGGCCGTCCTGGACCAGCTCCGCGGCGACCTGTACTTCTCCCGGCTCGGCGTCGCCGTGCTGGCCGGCATCGCGCTGCTCCAGACGGTGCTGCACCTGGTGTCGGTCCTGGCCTCCAGCAGGCTCAAGTGACCGCCCCGATGCGGCTGGGCGCCGTGATCATCACCATGGGCAACCGGCCCGACGACCTCAAGGCGCTCCTCGACTCGGTCGCCCGCCAGGAGGGCGACCCCGTCGAGGTGGTCGTCGTGGGCCAGGGCGTCGAGGTCACCGGGCTCCCCGAGGGTGTGCGCACGGTGTCGCTGCCCGAGAACCTGGGCATCCCGGGCGGCCGCAACGTCGGCATCGAGGCCTTCGGCCCCGCCGGCCGCGAGGTCGACGCCCTGCTCTTCCTGGACGACGACGGCCTGCTGGAGCGCACCGACACCGCCGAGCTGTGCCGCCAGGCCTTCGCCGAGGACCCGGGGCTCGGGATCATCAGCTTCCGGATCGCCGATCCGCAGACCGGCGAGACCCAGCGCCGGCACGTGCCGCGGCTGCGCGCCTCGGACCCGATGCGCTCCTCCCGCGTGACCACCTTCCTGGGCGGCGCGAACGCCGTCCGCACGACGGTGTTCGAGCAGGCCGGAGTGCTTCCGGGAGAGTTCTTCTACGCCCACGAGGAGACCGACCTGGCCTGGCGGGCGCTCGACGCAGGGTGGTCGATCGACTACCGGGCGGACATGGTGCTGCTGCACCCGACGACCGCCCCCTCCCGGCACGCGGTCTACCACCGTATGGTGGCCCGTAACCGGGTGTGGCTCGCGCGCCGCAACCTTCCCGCTCCGCTGGTCCCGGTCTACCTGGGCGTCTGGCTCCTCCTGACGCTCCTGCGCAGGCCTTCCGTGCCGGCGCTCAAGGCTTGGTTCGGCGGATTCAGGGAGGGGTGGACCACTCCCTGCGGACCCCGCCGCCCGATGCGGTGGCGTACGGTCTGGCGGTTGACCCGACTGGGACGACCACCTGTCATCTGACGAGCCCGCGTCTGGCAACATGGCGCGATCACGGGCCTCGCGCCACCAGCCTGATGCCCTTCCTGCCGCATCTTGAAGACGAAAGTTTCAACTTGTGAGTGACACAACCCACGACGGCGCCCTCGCCACGAGCAAGCCGCCGTCCGCAGACGCGGGGCTGAGCCCTGCGGAGCTCGCCAGGAAGTACGGCCTCTCCGTAAGCGGCGCCCGGCCCGGTCTGGTCGAGTACGTGCGGCAGCTCTGGGGTCGGCGCCACTTCATCATGGCCTTCTCCCGGGCCAAGCTGGTCGCGCAGTACAGCCAGGCCAAGCTCGGGCAGGTCTGGCAGGTGGCGACGCCGCTGCTGAACGCCCTGGTCTACTACCTGATCTTCGGCCTGATCATGAACGCGGGCCGGGGCATGGACAAGGGGGTCTACATCCCCTTCCTGGTGGTGGGCATCTTCGTCTTCACCTTCACCCAGAGCTCGCTGATGGCGGGCGTCCGGGCCATTCCGGGCAACCTCGGGCTGGTGCGCGCCCTGCACTTCCCGCGCGCCTCCCTCCCGATCTCCTTCGCGATGCAGCAGCTCCAGCAGCTGCTCTACTCGATGATCGTCGTGGTCATCGTCGTGGTGTCCTTCGGGAACTACCCGCGACTGTCGTGGCTGCTGGTCCTCCCCTGCCTGGCGCTGCAGTTCCTCTTCAACACCGGTATCGCGCTGATCTTCGCGCGGATGGGCTCCAAGACCCCCGACCTCGCGCAGCTGATGCCGTTCGTCACGCGTACGTGGATGTACTCCTCGGGCGTCATGTTCTCCATCAGCGAGATGCTCAAGGGCAAGCCCTCGTGGATCGCCGACGTGCTCCAGTGGAACCCCGCCTCGATCTACATGGACCTCATCCGGTTCGCCCTCATCGACAACTACGGCGCGAGCAACCTGCCGCCGCACGTGTGGGCCTTCGCCGTCGGCTGGGCCGTCCTGTTCGGCCTCGGCGGTTTCGTGTACTTCTGGAAGGCTGAGGAGCGTTACGGCCGTGGCTGAGAACAACAAGGGGCGCATCCCCACCGTCATCGCCGACGAGGTGCACATCGTCTACCGCGTCAACACCGGCAGCTCCGGCAAGGGCAGCGCCACCGCGGCCCTGAGCAAGATAATGCGCCGGGGCAAGGGCGACGCGCCGGGCGTGCGCCGGGTCCACGCCGTGCGCGGGGTCTCCTTCACCGCGTACCGCGGCGAGGCCATCGGGCTGATCGGATCCAACGGCTCCGGCAAGTCCACCCTGCTGCGCGCCATCGCCGGCCTGCTGCCCTGCGAGGAGGGCAAGGTCTACACCGACGGCCAGCCCTCGCTGCTCGGTGTGAACGCGGCGCTGATGAACGACCTCACCGGCGAGCGCAACATCGTCCTCGGCGGTCTCGCGATGGGCATGAGCCGCGAGCAGATCAAGGAGCGCTACCAGGACATCGTCGACTTCTCCGGCATCAACGAGAAGGGCGATTTCATCTCCCTGCCCATGCGCACCTACTCCTCCGGCATGGCGGCGCGCCTGCGCTTCTCCATCGCCGCGGCCAAGGACCACGACGTCCTCATGATCGACGAGGCCCTGGCCACCGGTGACCGCAGCTTCCAGGTGCGCTCGGAGAACCGCATCCGCGAACTGCGGGAGAAGGCGGGCACGGTCTTCCTGGTGAGCCACAACAACAAGTCCATTCGCGACACCTGTGACCGGGTGCTGTGGCTGGAGAGGGGCGAGCTCCTGATGGACGGGCCCACGGAGGAAGTCGTCTCGGCGTACGAGAAGGCGACCAACGGCTGACCGCCGCCGCGCCACCCCCCGGGCCGCCCCGGGAGGAGCGCCAGAGGCCCCCGCCGCTCAGCGCGGCGGGGGCCTCGGCGTGTCGGCGGCGCGTCCACGGCGCGCGCCCGGCGCGTCCCCGCGGTGCCCCCCGCGCAGCCGCCGGCGACATGCCCGGCGACATGAGGGGCCGGAGCGAATACCCCAGAGGCTTCCGCGGCGTTGTACAGCGTAAGCTGAAGCAGTCCTGAATCGCGGCAAGAGGGGACGATTCCCCGCAGGTGGAAGGCCCTGGAGCCACCCCGGCAAAACCCCGGCGGCGTGTCCGAAATAGGATGTATTGGGTCAGCAGTGTAGAACGGGAGATGTGACGGCAATGGCTACGGGAATTCTCCGGCCCCCAGGCATTACGGCCGTCCCCGCCCCGGGCGGCGGGCGGTGACCCCGGGGCACGGCATCCGTCCCCAGTCCGACACGGCCCACGCGCGCGCCACCCTCGACAAGGCCGCGACGGAGAACTTCCCCGTCGCCCCCGCCTTCCTGCCCCGCGCCTGGCGGGACGGCCTGACGGCGGTCTACGGGTACGCCCGCCTCGTCGACGACATCGGCGACGGCGACCTCGCCCCCGGCGGCCGCGACGCCGTCCTCCTCGGCCTCGACCCGGCCGCGGTCGACGACCGGCTCGCCATGCTCGACGCCTTCGAGGCCGACCTGCTGCGCGTGTTCGGCGGCACCGACGGGCCGCCGCGCCACCCCCTGCTCCTCGCCCTCCAGCCCGTCGTCCGCGACCACGGCCTCACCCCCGAGCCGTTCCTCGCGCTGATCGAGGCCAACCGTCAGGACCAGCGGGTCACGCGCTACGAGACGTACGGGGACCTCCTCGCCTACTGCGAGCTCTCCGCCAACCCCGTGGGCCGCCTCGTGCTCTCGCTCACCGGCACCGCCACCCCCGAGCGGATCCGCCGCTCCGACGCGATCTGCACGGCCCTGCAGATCGCCGAACACCTCCAGGACGTCGCCGAGGACCTCGGCCGCGACCGGATCTACCTGCCCGCCGAGGACATGCGGCGCTTCCGCGTCGCCGAGGCGGACCTCAAGGCCCCGAGCGCCGGCGCGTCCGTACGCGCCCTGGTCGCATTCGAAACCGAGCGCGCACGCGAGCTTCTGAATGAAGGCACCCCGCTCGTGGGTAGCGTGCACGGCAGACTCCGGTTGCTCCTCGCGGGCTTCGTGGGAGGGGGGCGTGCAGCCCTGCGAGCCGTCACCGCCGCCGGCTTCGACGTACTCCCCGGCCCGCCCAAGCCCACCCGGAGCGGCCTGCTCCGCGAGGTGGCCGCCGTCCTGCGCACAGCGCCGAGAAAGGGGTGAGCCCGGTGGAGGGCCCCACACACGTGTCCGCACCGACCGCACCGTCGGCACCGGTTTCGGCGGCGTACAGCTACTGCGAGGCCGTCACCGGATCGCAGGCGCGCAACTTCGCGTACGGCATCCGGCTGCTGCCGACCGACAAGCGGCAGGCGATGTCCGCGCTCTACGCCTTCTCCCGGCGCGTCGACGACATCGGCGACGGCACCCTGGCGCCCGAGGCCAAGCTCGCCCGGCTGGAGGAGACCCGCGCCCTGCTCGGGCGGATCCGGGCCGAGGAGATCGACGAGGACGACACCGACCCGGTCGCCGTCGCCCTCGCGTACGCGGCGCGCCGGTTCCCCATCCCGCTCGGCGGACTCGACGAGCTCATCGACGGCGTCCTGATGGACGTGCGCGGCGAGACCTACGAGACCTGGGACGACCTCAAGGTCTACTGCCGCTGCGTGGCCGGCGCCATCGGACGGCTCTCGCTCGGCGTGTTCGGCACCACCGCGGGCGCGGCCGGCTCCGAGCACGCCGCCAAGGCCGCCGAGTATGCCGACACCCTCGGCCTCGCCCTGCAACTCACCAACATCCTCCGGGACGTTCGCGAGGACGCGGGCAACGGGCGCACCTACCTGCCCGCCGAGGACCTCGCCAAGTTCGGCTGCTCGGAAGGTTTCCACGGCGACCGGGCCCCCGAGGGCTCCGACTTCGCGGGGCTGGTCCACCACGAAGTCCGGCGCGCCCGGGCCCTGTTCGCCGAGGGCTACCGGCTGCTGCCGATGCTCGACCGGCGCAGCGGCGCCTGCGTGGCCGCCATGGCCGGCATCTACCGCCGCCTCCTCGACCGCATCGAGCGGGAACCGGAGGCGGTGCTGCGGGGCCGCGTCTCCCTGCCGCCGCACGAGAAGGCGTACGTCGCCGTGCGCGGCCTGTCCGGCCTCGACGCCCGCACCATCTCCCGCCAGAGCACCCGGAGGCGGATCTGATGCCCCCGACCACCCGCCCCCCGTCCCCGACCGGCCCGTCCACCGCGCCGTGCCGGCGCCCGGCGGCCGGCCGCGCCACCCGGACCCTGGTCCGGACCGGCCCGTCCACCGCGCCGCACCCGCGGCCCGCGGGGCGTCCGGGTCCCGGGCGTGCCCGGGCAACCACCGCCGCGGCGGGCGCGTCTCTTCCGGCGGGCTCCGGCCGCGCCGGGCGGGCCGCGGCACGCGGCGAGGCCGCGCCCGCGCACCACCGCCCGACCGGCCCGGAGGGCCACCGCACCACGGGGGAGGCCGCATGAGCGACAACCGCGCCGTCGTCGTGGGCGGCGGGCTCGCCGGGGTCACCGCGGCGCTCGAACTCGCCGACGCCGGACTGCGGGTCACCCTGCTCGAAGGCCGCCCGCGGCTCGGCGGGCTCGCCTTCTCCTTCAAGCGCGGCGACCTCACCGTCGACAACGGCCAGCACGTCTACCTGCGCTGCTGCACCGCCTACCGCTGGTTCCTCGACCGCGTCGAGGGCGCCGGACTCGCCCCCCTCCAGGACCGGCTCGACGTGCCCGTCCTCGACGTCGCGCACCCCGCGGGCCCCCGCCTCGGCCGGCTGCGCCGCAGCGCCCTGCCCGTGCCGCTGCACCTGGCCGGCTCCCTCGCCCGCTACCCGCACCTGTCCCTCGCCGAGCGCGTGAGCGTCGGCCGGGCCGCCCTCGCGCTGCGCCGCCTCGACCCCGCCGACCCGGCGCTCGACGGCCTGGACTTCGCCACCTGGCTCGGCCGCTACGGCCAGTCCCCGCGCACCATCGAGGCCCTGTGGGACCTCGTCGGCATCGCCACGCTCAACGCCACCGCCGAGCAGTCCTCGCTGGGCCTGGCCGCCATGGTCTTCAAGACCGGCCTGCTCTCCGAGAACGGCGCCGCCGACATCGGCTGGGCCCGCGTACCGCTCGGCGACCTCCACGACACCCTCGCCCGCAAGGCTCTGGACGCCGCCGGCGTACGGACCGAACTGCGCACCCGGGTCACCGACATCTCCCGTACGCCCGAAGGGAACTGGCGGGTCGACACCGAGTCCGAGTCCCTCGACGCCGGCACCGTCGTCCTCGCCGTCCCGCAGCGCGAGGCGCACGGCCTGCTCCCGGCCGGGGCGCTGGCCGACCCGGACAAGCTCCTCGACATCGGCACCGCGCCGATCCTCAACGTCCACGTCGTCTACGACCGCAAGGTGCTCAAGGCGCCCTTCTTCGCGGCGCTCGGCTCCCCGGTGCAGTGGGTCTTCGACCGCACCGACTCCTCCGGGCTCCCCGACGGCGGCCAGTACCTCGCACTCTCGCAGTCCGTCGCCCAGGACGACATCGACGAACCCGTCTCCGTCCTGCGCGCCAAGTACCTGCCCGAGCTGGAACGGCTGCTGCCGGCCGCGCGCGGCGCCAAGGTACGGGACTTCTTCGTCACCCGGGAGCGGACGGCAACGTTCGCCCCCACCCCCGGAGTCGGCCGGCTGCGCCCCGGTGCGCGGACCGACACGCCGGGGCTCTACCTGGCCGGTGCGTGGACTGCCACCGGTTGGCCCGCGACCATGGAGAGCGCCGTCCGAAGCGGACTGAGCGCGGCGCACGCCGCACTCGCCGCGCTCGGCCGCCCCCGCGAACACCCTCTGCAGGAGGCGGCATGACGACGATCACCAGCACGACCGGCACAGCACGTACAGGAAAAAGAGGAGAGCCAGTGAACCCGGGGAATCCGGCTGTCGAGAACACGGATGCCAGTGCGGGCACAGCCGGCGGGGGAGCGGAGAAGGCGGACACGCTCGCCCTCCTGGAGCGCGGCCGCACGCTGTCGACGCCCGTGCTCCGCGCCGCCGTCGACCGGCTCGCGGCGCCCATGGACACCGTCGCCGCCTACCACTTCGGCTGGATCGACGCCCAGGGCAACCCGGCGGACGGCGACCAGGGCAAGGCCGTCCGGCCCGCCCTCGCGCTGCTCTCCGCCGAAGCCGCCGGCGCCTCCGCCGAGGTCGGCATCCCGGGCGCCGTGGCCGTGGAGCTCGTGCACAACTTCTCGCTGCTGCACGACGACCTGATGGACGGGGACGAGCAGCGCCGCCACCGTGACACGGTGTGGAAGGTGCACGGCCCCGCCCAGGCGATCCTGGTCGGCGACGCCCTGTTCGCCCTCGCCAACGAGCTGCTGCTGGAGCTCGGCACCGTGGAGGCGGGACGCGCCGCGCGCCGGCTGACCACGGCCACGCGCAAGCTCATCGACGGCCAGGCCCAGGACATCTCCTACGAGCACCGCGAGCGCGTCAGCGTCGAGGAGTGCCTGGAGATGGAGGGCAACAAGACCGGCGCCCTGCTCGCCTGCGCGGTCTCCATCGGCGCGGTGCTCGGCGGTGCGGACGACCGTACGGCCGACAAGCTGGAGGAGTACGGCTACCACCTGGGCCTCGCCTTCCAGGCCATCGACGACCTCCTCGGCATCTGGGGCGACCCGGAGTCCACCGGCAAGCAGACCTGGAGCGACCTGCGCCAGCGCAAGAAGTCCCTGCCCGTCGTCGCCGCCCTCGCGGCCGGCGGCCCGGCCTCGTCGGAACTGGCCGAGCTGCTCGCCGCCGACGCGAAGAGCAGCGACTTCGAGAACTTCTCCGAGGCGGAGTTCGCGGCGCGCGCGGCGCTCATCGAGGCGGCCGGCGGCCGCCAGTGGACCGCCGACGAGGCGCGCCGGCAGCACGCCGTCGCCATCAAGGCCCTCGACGACGTCGACATGCCGCAGCGGGTGCGCGAACAGCTCGTCGAACTCGCCGACTTCGTCGTCGTGCGCAAGAGGTGAACGCCGCCCGCAAGCGGATATGACTCGCGAGTCGCCGGCCGGAGCCACCTCTTCGCACTGAAGGGCGCGGCGCCGGCCGACGGCAGACCCCAGCACAGCAGAGGACAGACTGCACGAAGGGGAAGCCATGACAGCGACGACCGACGGCAGCGCGGACAGCGCTGACGCTGGCAGCGAAACCGCCCCGGGCGCCCCGCGGCCCGGCCGGGCGCGCGTGAGCCCGCCCGCGGACCCGCCCTCCGGCCCACGGCCGGCCCGGCCCGGCGCCGGGCGGGCGGCCGCGGTGCCCGACGGGCCGCCCGACGGCGACCCGCGGGGGGTCCACGAGGCCGCCGCGCGAGCGACCCGGCACCTGCTGGAACGGCAGGACCCCGAGGGCTGGTGGAAGGGCGACCTGGAGACCAACGTCACCATGGACGCCGAGGACCTGCTGCTGCGGCAGTTCCTGGGCATCCGGGACGAGGCCACCACCCGGGCCGCCGCCCTGTTCATCCGCGGCGAGCAGCGCGACGACGGCACCTGGGCCACCTTCCACGGCGGACCGCCCGAACTCTCCGCCACCATCGAGGCGTACGTCGCCCTGCGCCTCGCCGGGGACGCCCCGGACGCCCCGCACATGGCCCGGGCCTCCGCCTGGATCCGGGCCCACGGCGGGATCGCCGCCGCCCGGGTCTTCACCCGGATCTGGCTGGCCCTCTTCGGCTGGTGGAGCTGGGACCACCTGCCCGAACTCCCGCCCGAGCTGGTCTTCCTGCCGCCCTGGGTGCCGCTGAACATCTACGATTTCGGCTGCTGGGCCCGCCAGACCATCGTGCCGCTCACCGTGGTCTCCGCGCTGCGGCCCGTCCGCCCGGCGCCCTTCGCCCTGGACGAGCTGCACACCGACGCGCGGACGCCGTACCCCGTCAAACCGCTCGCGCCGATGGCCAGTTGGGACGGCGCCTTCCAGCGGATGGACAAGGTCCTGCACGTCTACCGCCGGTTCGCCCCGCGCCGGCTCCGCAAGGCGGCCATGGCCACCGCCGCCCGCTGGATCATCGAACGCCAGGAGAACGACGGCTGCTGGGGCGGGATCCAGCCGCCCGCGGTGTACTCCGTGATCGCCCTGCACCTGCTCGGCTACGACCTCGGGCACCCGGTGATGCGGGCCGGCCTGGACTCCCTGGACCGGTTCGCGGTGTGGCGCGAGGACGGCGCCCGCATGATCGAGGCCTGCCAGTCACCCGTCTGGGACACCTGCCTCGCCGCGATCGCGCTCGCCGACGCGGGCCTGCCCCCCGACCACCCGGCGCTGGTCAAGGCCGCCGACTGGATGCTCGGCGAGGAGATCGGCCGCAGCGGGGACTGGGCGGTCCGGCGGCCCGGGCTCGCCCCCGGCGGCTGGGCGTTCGAGTTCCACAACGACACCTACCCCGACATCGACGACACCGCCGAGGTCGTCCTCGCACTGCGCCGCATCAGGCACCCCGACCCCGCCCGCGTCGAGGCCGCCATCGCCCGCGGCGTCTCCTGGAACCTCGGCATGCAGTCGAAGAACGGCGCGTGGGCCGCCTTCGACGCCGACAACACCAGCCCCTTCCCGAACCGGCTGCCCTTCTGCGACTTCGGGGAGGTCATCGACCCGCCCTCGGCCGACGTCACCGCCCACGTGGTCGAGATGCTCGCCTTTGAAGGCCGGACCGCGGACACCCGCACCCGCCGCGGCATCGCCTGGCTGCTCGCCGAACAGGAGCCCGACGGCGCCTGGTTCGGCCGCTGGGGCACCAACTACGTCTACGGCACCGGCTCGGTGGTACCGGCCCTGACCGCCGCCGGCATCGCCCCGGCGCATCCCGCGATCCGGCGGGCCGTGCACTGGCTGGAAACCGTACAGAACGAGGACGGCGGGTGGGGCGAGGACCAGCGCTCCTACCGGGACCGGTCGTGGGCCGGGAAGGGCGCCTCCACCGCCTCGCAGACCGCGTGGGCGCTGATGGCCCTGCTGTCGGCCGGAGAGCGGGACGGCAAGGCCGTCGAACGGGGCATCGACTACCTCGTTCGGACGCAAGCCCAGGACGGAACCTGGGACGAGCCCTACTTCACCGGCACCGGCTTCCCCTGGGACTTCTCCATCAACTACCACCTGTACCGCCAGGTCTTCCCGCTCACCGCCCTCGGCCGCTACCTGCACGGGGAACCGTTCGTCCCCGCCGGGGGATCCTGATGTCCGCCGCCCGGGGCGGCAGACCGGGCAACCCGGACCCGCTGCTGGTCGCCTGCGCCCTGCGCATCGAGCAGGCCGCCCTGCGCAGCTCGGCCCGCGGCGCTCCGCAGGCGTACGGGCTCCTGCGCACCGGCATGGGCCCGCGCGCGGCGGAGCGGGCCGTCGGCCGGGCCCTGGAGCGGCCCGGCATGGACCGGGCCGCCGTCCTCGCGACCGGGTTCTGCGCCGGGCTGGTCCCCGGCATGCACCCCGGCGACCTGGTCGTTGCCGAGGAGACCCGGGACCCGCACGGGACCGTCCCGTGCACCGGCACCCCCCTGCTCGCCGAGGCACTGGCCCGGGCCGCCCCCGGCCGCACCGTGCACCTCGGCGCACTGACCGGATCCGACCACGTCGTCCGCGGCCAGGAGCGCGCGCAGCTGCGCGCCACCGGCGCCATCGCGGTCGACATGGAGTCCGCGGCCACCCTGTGGACCGCCACCCGCGGCGACCGCCCCCCGTCGGGAGGGGGACGTCCGGTTGCGGCCGTCCGGGTGATCGTGGACGCTCCGGAGCATGAGCTCGTCCGTATCGGCACCGTCCGCGGAGGAATATCGGCCTTCCGTGTCCTGCGTGCCGTACTGCCCGCGTTCTATGACTGGCACCGTTCTTTGCTGCTCCCCAGGAGGTGAGCCAGATGGCCATGCCGCTGCGCCAGACCATCAGGGTCGGGACCTATCTGCTCGAACAGAAGCTCCGCAAGCGTGAGAAGTTCCCGCTGATCGTCGAGCTGGAGCCGCTCTACGCCTGCAACCTGGCCTGTGAGGGGTGCGGGAAGATCCAGCATCCGGCCGGCGTGCTCAAGCAGCGCATGCCGGTCGCCCAGGCGGTCGGCGCCGTGCTGGAGTCCGGCGCGCCCATGGTGTCCATCGCGGGCGGCGAGCCCTTGATGCACCCGCAGATCCACGAGATCGTGCGCCAGTTGGTGGCCAGGCGGAAGTATGTCTTCCTCTGCACCAACGCGATGCTCCTGCGCAAGAAGATCGAGAAGTTCACCCCGTCCCCGTATTTCGCCTTCGCCGTGCACATCGACGGCCTGCGCGAACGCCACGACGAGTCGGTCGCCAAGGAAGGCGTCTTCGACGAGGCGGTCGCGGCCATCAAGGAGGCGAAGCGGCGCGGTTTCCGGGTGACGACCAACTCCACCTTCTTCAACACCGACACCCCGCAGACCATCATCGAGGTGCTCAACTACCTCAATGACGACCTCAAGGTGGACGAGATGATGATCTCGCCCGCCTACGCCTACGAAAAGGCCCCCGACCAGGAACACTTCCTCGGCGTCGAACAGACCCGGGAACTCTTCAAGAAGGCCTTCGCGGGCGGCAACCGGCGGCGCTGGCGGCTCAACCACTCGCCGCTCTTCCTCGACTTCCTGGAAGGAAAGGCAGATTTCCCCTGCACCGCGTGGGCCATTCCGAATTACTCCCTCTTCGGCTGGCAGCGGCCCTGCTATCTGATGAGCGACGGCTACGTCCCCACCTACCGGGAACTGATCAACGACACCGACTGGAGCAAGTACGGCCGGGGCAAGGACCCGCGCTGCGCGAACTGCATGGCGCACTGCGGCTACGAACCCACCGCCGTCCTCGCCACCATGGGTTCCCTGAAGGAATCCCTGCGCGCGGCCCGGGAGACGGTCTCGGGGAACCGGGAGAAGCAGTGACCGGCTTCGACCTGCGCGCCCTGCTGGACGAGCGGGGCGGGGAACGGTACGAGCTGCACGGCCGCCACCTCAACCACCAGCTGCCCCGGATGCTGCACACCATCGGCTTCGACAAGGTCTACGAACGAGCCGAGGGAGCCCACTTCTGGGACGCCGAGGGCAACGACTACCTCGACATGCTCGCCGGTTTCGGAGTGATGGGCCTGGGACGGCACCACCCGGTGGTCCGCCGCGCCCTGCACGACGTCCTGGACGCCCAGCTCGCCGACCTCACCCGCTTCGACTGCCAGCCGCTGCCCGGGCTGCTGGCCGAGAAGCTGCTCTCCCACAGCCCGCACCTGGACCGGGTCTTCTTCGGCAACAGCGGCACCGAGGCGGTGGAGACGGCCCTGAAGTTCGCCCGGTACGCCACCGGGCGGCCCAGGATCCTCTACTGCGACCACGCCTTCCACGGGCTCACCACGGGCTCCCTGTCGGTCAACGGGGAGGGCGGCTTCCGGGACGGTTTCGCGCCCCTGCTCCCCGACACGAAGATCGCGCTCGGCGACCTGGCCGCCCTGGAGCGCGAACTGGGGCGCGGGGACGTGGCCGCCTTCGTCGTCGAGCCGATCCAGGGCAAGGGGGTCCAGGCCGCCCCACCCGGCTTCCTGCCCGCGGCGCAGGAGCTGCTGCGCCGCCACAAGGCGCTGCTGATCGCGGACGAGGTGCAGACCGGCCTCGGACGTACCGGCGACTTCTACGCGTACCAGCACGAGCCGGGCGTGGAGCCGGACCTGGTGTGCGTGGCCAAGGCCCTCTCGGGCGGGTACGTGCCGGTCGGCGCGACCCTGGGCAAGGACTGGATCTTCAAGAAGGTCTACTCGTCCATGGACCGGGTGCTCGTGCACTCCGCGAGCTTCGGCTCCAACGCGCAGGCGATGGCGGCCGGGCTGGCGGTGCTGTCGGTGATGGAGGACGAGGAGGTCGTGGCCAACGCCCGGGCCATGGGTGACCTGCTGCGCGGGCGGCTCGCGGCCCTGGTGGACGAGTACGAGCTGCTGCACGAGGTGCGGGGGCGCGGACTGATGATCGGCATCGAGTTCGGCCGGCCGTCCTCGCTGGGGCTGCGCAGCCGGTGGACCGTGCTCCAGGCGGCCCGCAAGGGGCTCTTCGCCCAGATGGTCGTGGTGCCGCTGCTGCAGAAGCACCGGATCCTGACCCAGGTGTCCGGGGACCACCTGGAGGTCATCAAGCTCATTCCGCCGCTGATCGTGGACGAGCGGGACGTCGACCGGTTCGTCGGCGCCTTCCGCGAGGTCATGGACGAGGCGCACGGCGGGTCGGGGCTGATGTGGGACTTCGGCAGGACGCTGGTGAAGCAGGCCGTCGGCAACCGGTGACGGCCTGCCGGAGGGGTGCTCCGCGGGCACCCCTCCGGCCCGGACCTCAGTCGAGCAGCCGCCCGCGGAGGCGGTCCAGGGTCTCGGGGGCGAGCCCGAGGCCCTGCGACAGGTAGCCGTCCACGCCGCCCCAGACCTCCTCGATGGTGTCGAAGGCCGCGACCAGGTACTCGGCGCGGGCGTCGAAGAGCGGCGCGAGCAGCTCCATCACCTCGGGGGAGCGGGCCTCGGCCGACTCGCTGCTGCGGCGGACCCGGTAGCGGTTGTGCGGGGCGTTGGACTCCAGGTAGTCCGCGACGATCGCCTCGCGCGGGACGCCGAGCGCGAGCAGGGTGACGGCGATCGACAGGCCCGCCCGGTCCTTGCCGGCCGCGCAGTGCAGGAGGGCCGGGACGCTGTCCTCGGCGAGGGAGTGCACCACCCGGCTGTGCTCGGCGGTGCGGTGCCTGATGATCCCGCGGTACGAGTTCGACATCCGGGCCACGCCCTTGCCGTCGCCGAGGATCGAGCGGAGCTGGTCGAGGTCGCCGTCGCGGACCATCTTCCAGAACTCCCGGCCGTCGGCCGGATCCGACAGCGGGATGTTGACGTTGCGCACGCCGGGGAGCGCGACGTCCGGCCCCTCCAGGGCGTGGTCGGCCGCGTTGCGGAAGTCGAAGACCGTGTGCAGGCCGAGCGAACCGAGGAATTCTGCATCGATTTCGGTGGCATGTGCCAGATGTCCGCTTCGGAACAGTCGTCCCGACCTGACCCTTCGTCCGTCGGATGTCGGCAATCCGCCCACATCACGGAAATTGCGCACTCCGGTCAATTCCGGCTCGGACTGCGGGCGCGCCGGCGGGGCCGGGGGTATCTGCTGGGTCAAGGAACTCCTCCGCTTCGTCGTAGGTGTCCGAATTACACTACTTGGCGCCAACTTGCCATGAGCGGAGGCGAGATCGGGCGCCTCCCCGTGAGCCAGATCATACGGTGACCGTGAGTGCCTGATCGCTAAAACGGAAAGGCCCGGCCGGGGCGGCTGTTGGCGGTGGGGAATGGACGGAGGGTGACCGGAATTCCATTGATCCCTCATCCCTGGGAATCCGTCAGGAAATTCATGGCTTGTTAGGTGCGGCCGAACTCGATTACCTTCGCGATCGATCCGGGTGGACCGCCGAATCCTGCCGCCGCCCGGGAACCGCACCCGACTATTCACGCGCGCGGCAGGAGCGGGGGAACCAGGTAGGCCGCCGGTCCGGATCTTTGATTCCGGGACGGCTCGGGGTGAAGCCGTACATGTTCCGCACATGGCCGGCCGGACATCTCCAGTCCGAACCCGACAGCTCACCTCGCAGGCGCCGGAGAGGAATTCGCCATGCCTGCAAAGGGTAAGCACCGCCGCCCCAAGTCGCTTTCGATATCCCGCGGTTTCGCCGCGGCCGGCACGGGTGGCGCGGCCCTCGCGCTGCCGCTCATGGGCGCCGCCGGCGCCCACGCGGCCGGCGCCCCGGCCGCCGCCCCGGTCTCGGCTCCCGCGGTGGCCCCCGCCGTCGCTCCGGCCGCCGCCCCGCAGGTCCCGGCCGCGCTCCAGGCCGCGCCGACCGTGTACACGGTCGTCCCGGGCGACTACCTCTCCAAGATCGCCGCGGAGCGCCACCTGTCGGGCGGCTGGGAGCGGCTGTACGCCGACAACCGCGAGGCCGTCGGCAGCAACCCCTCCCTCATCCACCCCGGCCTGAAGCTGACGCTCGGCGCGAAGGGCGACTCCGCCCCGGCCGAGGCCCCCGCCCCGGCCGAGGCCCCGGCGGACGCCCCGGCCGACGACCCGGCCGAGGCCTCCACCGACGAGGCCTCCGGCGAGGAGCAGGACGCGCCCGTCCCCGCCCCGCAGCCCAAGCAGGCCCAGAAGCCGAAGAGCACCGGCACCTCCACCGGCGCGAAGGCCCCGAGCGCCGCGGGCTTCGTGGCCCCGGTGGGCGGCGGGATCTCCACCCAGTACAAGACCCCCGGTGCCATGTGGTCCAGCGGTTACCACACCGGCGTCGACTTCATCGCGAGCTCCGGCACCACCGTCAAGGCCGTCGGCGCGGGCACCGTCGTCTCCGCCGGATGGGGCGGCGCCTACGGCAACGAGGTCGTCATCCGCCACGCGGACGGCAAGTACTCGCAGTACGGCCACCTGTCCCAGCTCTCCGTCTCGGTGGGCCAGAGCGTCACCGGCGGCCAGACCATCGGCCTCTCCGGCTCCACGGGCAACTCCACCGGCCCGCACCTGCACTTCGAGATCCGCACGGGCCCGTCCTACGGCTCGGACATCGACCCGATCGCCTACCTCCGCTCCAAGGGCGTCACCATCTGACGGCACCCGCCGTCGGAGCAGGGACACACGTCAGGCCGGGACCCGAGGGGGGTCCCGGCCTCACGTGTACTTATTCCTTATCCCCCGGGTGGTATAGATCACGGTCCGTCAACCCCTCATTACGTTGGCGTAGGTTGGTTACGGGAGTGAAGGATGGCGTCGTGGCAGCGACGACGACGACACTCAAGACCATCGGCTCGTACGCGGCGATCGGGGACAGCTTCACCGAGGGCGTGGGGGACCCGGGGCCGGGGGACTCCTATCTCGGCTGGGCGGACCGGCTCGCCGTGCTCCTGGCCGATCAGCGCGAAGAGCACGACTTCCGCTATGCGAACCTGGCCGTGCGCGGCCGGCTCCTCGACCAGATCGTGGCCGAACAGGTCCCGCGGGCCAAGGAGCTCGCCCCTGACCTCGTGAGCTTCTGCGCGGGCGGCAACGACATCATCCGGCCCGGCAGCGACCCCGACGACGTCGCGGAGCGGTTCGAAGCCGCCGTCGCCGACCTCACCGGGGCCGTCGGCCAGGTCATGATCACCACCGGCTTCGATACCCGGGGCGTGCCCGTCCTCAAGCACCTGCGGGGCAAGGTGGCGACGTACAGCGCGCACGTCCGCGCCATCGCCGACCGCTACGACTGCCCGGTGCTCGACCTCTGGTCGCTGAAGTCCGTACAGGACCGGCGGGCCTGGGACGCGGACCGGCTGCACCTGTCGCCCGAGGGGCACACGCGGGTCGCGCTGCGCGCCGCGCAGGTGCTCGGGCTGGAGGTGCCCACGGACCCCGACCAGCCGTGGCCGCCGCTGCCGGCCCGCGGCTCGGTGGACGTGACCCGGGACAACATCCAGTGGGCGCGCGAGCACCTGGTGCCGTGGATCGGCCGGCGCCTGCGCGGGGAGTCCTCCGGGGACCACGTCGAGGCGAAGCGGCCGGACCTGCTCCCGCTCTAGGCGGGACGGGAGGGGAGCGGGGGCCGCAAGCGGAATCCTTCGGGGCAGGTGTGCGTTGGGATGGTCGTAGACCGACGACCGTCCCGACCCTTCCTCCCAGGAGGCGCCTTGACCGGCTCCAGTCCCCTGCGTCCTCGGCTGCGCGCCCTGCGGCCCGAAGCCTTCGGCGCGGACCCGTCCGGCGCCCGCCTGGAGCGGATCCACCGCTCGCCGAACTTCGCCGACGGCGTCTTCCAGAACCCGGTCGGCGCCCGGACCCGTCCCTCCGGGTCCATGAAGGAGTTCGCCAAGATCTACTTCCACAAGGAGCAGCGCCTCCGGCGCAGCCCCGGCGCCCCCATCCCCGTGTACCCGACCACCCTCGCGGAGCTGGCGAAGCCGCCCGCGAGCGGACTGCGGCTGACCTGGATGGGCCACTCCAGCGTGCTCGCCGAGATCGACGGGCGCCGGGTGCTCTTCGACCCGGTGTGGGGCGAGCGCTGCTCCCCCTTCCCCTTCGCCGGCCCCAAGCGCCTGCACCCCGTACCGGTACCCCTCGCCTCCCTCGGGAAGGTCGACGTCGTGGTCATCTCCCACGACCATTACGACCACCTCGACCTCCCCACGATCAAGGACCTGGCCGGTACGGACACGGTCTTCGCCGTCCCGCTCGGGGTCGGCGCGCACCTGGAGCGCTGGGGAGTCTCCTTCGACCGGCTGCGCGAGCTGGACTGGAACGAGAGCACCAAGGTCGCCGGCCTCTCGCTCACCGCGACCCCCGCCCGGCACTTCTGCGGGCGCGGGCTGCGCAACCAGCAGCACACCCTGTGGGCCTCCTGGGCGGTCGCGGGCGACGAGCACCGGATCTACCACAGCGGGGACACCGGCTACTTCCCCGGCTTCAAGGAGATCGGCGCCGAGCACGGGCGCTTCGACGCGACGATGATCCAGATCGGCGCGTACTCGGAGTACTGGCCCGACATCCACATGACGCCCGAGGAGGGCATGCGCGCCCACCTCGACCTCCAGGGCGGCACGCCGCACGGCACGATGCTGCCGATCCACTGGGGCACCTTCAACCTGGCCCCGCACCCGTGGGACGAGCCGGGCGAGGGCACCCTGGCCGCGGCCGAGGGGGCGGGCGCGGCCGTCGCCCTGCCGATCCCGGGCCAGCCGTTCGAACCGGGCACGGCGGACGCCCCCGCGACCCCGTGGTGGCGCCCGTTCGCGGCGGGCTCCCCGACCCCGCCCCCCACACCCCCGCGCCACGTCCCCACGGACCACCCCCACCCGCTGATCCACGAGGAGCCGGAGGCGGTCGGCTCGTAGCAACGCCGCCGTCGGTTTCGGCGGGGCCGGGTGTGTGGCGGGGCGCCCCCGCAGGGCGCCGAACGCTGTCCCGCTGCCACCCTCCGGCCCGTGGTCACGTTCGGCGCCCGAGGAGGTGCCCCGGCGCGCGCCCGGCCCCGCCGAAACCGCCCGCACGCCCCGGGCGCGGAGCGCAATCCGCCGAGCCCGCCGCAGGCGACCCGGCGGATTCGGGCGTCCGTACGAGCGCTCCACCGGGAGCGGGAAGCAGCCCCGCGAACTTCCCCAACTGGCAGTCCGGGGCGGGACGGTGCGGTCTAGCGTGGGTATCCGGTGATCAACACCGGGCCCCGGGATCGCTGGGGGCCGGGCCCCACGTACCGAGGACGCCGATGTCCGGACTCCGCGCCGCCCGCCACGCCCCGTCGAGACACGCCGTCACCGGTCCGGGCCGGCAGATACGCCCCCAGCTGGTCCGCGCCGCCGTACTGCCCACGCTCGCCGCCGGGCTCAGCGGCGCCGCCGCGGTCATCTTCACCCTCCAGCTCGGCGGGGGAGCGGGCGAGCGCGACGCCCGGCTCTGGCCGGTCCTCACGGGCTGCGCGCTCCTCTTCGCCGCCGCCCTCGCGGCGGCCCTCCTCGGGGCCCAGCGTGCCGCCAAGGCAGTCCGGGACCGGTGCGAGGCGCTGCGCCGCTCCAGCGTGCGCGGCCGCCAGGAGCTGCGCACGGCCGCCGACCGGCTGGAGCGCGGCGAGGCCCCGCCGCGCCCGGTGCGCGGCGGCCCGGGCGCGCCGCCGCTCGGGACGGATCCGGCCGGGGTGGACGAGTTCTGGCTGCTCTCGCAGGAGCTGCGCGGCGCCCGCGAACAGGCCCACGCCACCCTCGTACGGCTGGCGGGTCCCGCCGCCCCCTCCGACAGCGAGCGCAAGGTCGAGGTGTTCGTCAACCTCGCGCGCCGCCTTCAGTCCCTCGTCCACCGGGAGATCTCGCTCCTGGACGACCTGGAGGACACGGTCGAGGACCCGGACCTGCTCAAGGAGCTCTTCCACGTAGACCACCTCGCCACCCGCATCCGCCGCCACGCCGAGAACCTCGCCGTGCTCGGCGGCGCCGCCTCGCGCCGCCAGTGGACGCGGCCCATCGACCTCAGCGAGGTGCTCCGCTCCTCGGTGGCGGAGGTGGAGCAGTACACGCGGGTCAAGGTCGTGCCCCCGGCGGGCGGCAGCGTGCGCGGGCACGCCGTGGCCGACGTGGTGCACCTGCTGGCCGAACTGGTCGAGAACGCCACCGTGTTCTCCGCCCCCGACACGGATGTGGTGCTGCGGGCGGAACGGGTCACCGCCGGGATCGCGGTCGAGGTGGAGGACCGCGGGCTGGGCATGCCGGCCGAGGAGCAGCACCGGATGAACGCCCTGCTGGCGGACCCCGACCAGATCAGCGTCCGGCACCTGCTGGCCGACGGGCGGATCGGCCTGTTCGTCGTCTCGGCGCTGGCGCGGAGGCACGGGATCGCCGTCGAGCTCAAGTCCAACATCTACGGCGGTGTCCTCGCCGTGCTGGTGCTTCCGCAGGAGCTGCTGGGCGCGGAGGCCCCGAGCGCCGCCGACGCGGCGGGCGGCTCCCGCGCCACCTCCTGGGGCACCGCCCAGACCGGCACGCCGCTGCCGCTGCCGCCGCCGCTGGAGCCCGTACCGCACCCCTTGCGGGAGCCCACGCCCGAGACGTGGCCCACGGCGGCCCCCGAGCCGGGACCCGACCACCGCTCCGCGACCACGGCCGAGCCGGCTCCGCGCGGCGCGGCCCGGACCGGTGCCGGCCCCGACCCGCGGTTCCCGACGGGGCCGGGCGCGCGCCGGGGCACCTCCTCGGGCGCCGAACGGGGCCCGGGCGCGGAGGGTGGCATCGGGAGTGAGTCCGGCGCCCTGCGGGGGCGCCCCGGCACGCACCCGGCCCGGCCGGAAACCGAGCCGGATCCCGCGGCCGCAGCCATGGCCCTGCCCGGGCGGGCGACCGGGCCCGGGCCCGCGGCCGTGGTGCTGCCCGAGCAGGCGGCAGCCGAGCGGTACGGGCCGCGGCCCGAGTCCCCGCCCCCCGCACCGGAGGCGGCCCTGCCTCCTGCGCCCGCGCCAGGGGTGGCGGTGCCGGCCGGGCCCGCCTCCGCGGCAGAGGCCCGCCCCGCGGGCCGGACGGGGACCGGGGCCGAGGCCCCGAGCGGGACCCGCCCCCCGTTGCCGAAGCGGCGAGCGCAGACGCACATCGCACCGCAACTGCGCGACACCCCCGCCCCCCGCCGCGCCCCGGACACGGAGCAACCCGTCCACGACCCCGGCCTGATGGCCGCCTTCCAGCGGGGCTTCGGCCTCGCGCAGTCGGAGAACCAGGTATGACCCCGACCCCCCACCTCAGCAAGGAGCGCACCCCCATGAGCGGCGAAGTGGCAACGAAGACCGGCGGCCGGCTCTCGGATCTCGACTGGCTGCTCAGCGGCCTGGTGCAGCGCGTGCCGTACACGCGCAGCGCCGTACTCCTCACCGCCGACGGCCTCGTGACCTGCGTGCACGGCCTGGACCCCGACAGCGCGGACCACATGGCGGCGCTGGCCTCCGGCCTGTACTCGCTGGGCCGCAGCGCCGGCTCCCGGTTCGGCGACGGAGCCGAGGTGCGGCAGGTCGTCGTCGAGCTCGACACCGCGCTCGTCTTCGTCTCCGCGGCCGGATCGGGCACCTGCCTGGCCGTGCTCGCCGACCGGGAGGCCGACGCCGGGGTGCTCGGCTACGAGATGGCGATGCTGGTCAAGAGCGTCCGACCGTACCTGGCGGCCCCGCCCCGGCGCCCCGCCGCCGACCCGGAGTGATGCGGACCCGCGCGACGGGGGCGTACGCGAAGGGCCGGGACACCCCCTGGCTCGACGACTCGGCCGGCCGCCTGATGCGCCCGTACACCGCCAGCGGCGGGCGGACCCGGCCCGGCTTCACCCTCGACCTGCTCTCCCTGGTGACCGCGACCGGCGTACGCCCGCGCGTGCCGCTCGGGGCGGAACACATCCTCGCGCTCCGGCTGTGCGCCGGCGCCGCCGCGGTCACCGTCGCCGAGGTGGCAGGACAGCTGCGCCTGCCCGCCGTGGTGGTGAAGGTGCTGCTGTCCGATCTGATGGAACACGGGGCCGTCACGGCGCAGGCGCCGCGGTTCCCGGGCGGCGGCGCCTTCGCCGCCGCCGACCAGTCCCTGCTCCAGGCGGTGCTCGATGGCCTACGCAAACGACTGTGACGCTCCCGCGACCCTGAAGATCCTGGTCGCGGGGGGTTTCGGGGCGGGAAAGACCACCTTCGTGGGCGCGGTGAGCGAGATCGCACCGCTGAGCACGGAGGAGCTGCTGAGCGGCTTCGGCGAGGCCGCCGATCCGCTCGACGGAGTCGAGGAGAAGACCACGACGACCGTCGCGCTGGACTTCGGCCGCATCACGCTCGACCGGCGCAACGTGCTCTACCTCTTCGGCACGCCCGGGCAACACCGCTTCTGGTTCCTGTGGGAGGAACTGTGCGCGGGAGCGCTCGGGGCGGTGGTCCTCGCCGACACCCGCCGCCTGGCCGACTGCTTCCCCGCCGTGGACTTCTTCGAGCGTCGCGGCATCGGCTTCATCGTCGCCGTCAACGAGTTCGACGACGGCCACCGCTACGCGCCCGACGAGGTCCGCGAGGCGATGGGGCTCGGGCCCGAGGTGCCCGTCGTACGGTGCGACGCGCGTCTGGCCAGCTCGGGGACGGGGGCGCTGGCCGCCCTGGTCCGCCACCTCCTCTGCACGACCACGTCCATAACCAGTCCTTCAGCCAGCTCTTCGTCTTCGGAGTCGGGGGAACCGTCATGACGTACTACGAATCGACCGGACACCTGCTGCTCACGCCCGTCGACCGGGAGGCGCCGGCCCGCGCCGTCCGGCTGCGCGAACTGGGCCTCGGCGAGCGGGTGGACACCGAACTGGACGCCTTCGCCCGGCGCGTCGCCGACGAGCTGGCGACGCCCTTCGCGGGGGTCAACTTCATCGGCGAGGAACGGCAGTTCTTCGCCGGCCTGCACCACGCGGCCGACGCCCCGGCCAGCGGCTACCCGGCCCGGGTGCTGGCCCGCGACCACGGCTACTGTCCCCACGTGGTGGTGCGCCGGCGGGCGCTGGTGCTGGAGGACGTACGGGACTTCGCGCGCTTCGCGGGCAACGCGGTGGTCGACGAGAGCGGCGTGCGCTCGTACGTGGGCGCGCCGCTCACCGACCGGCGCGGGATCGTCCTGGGCACGGTGTGCGCGGTGGACGTGGTGCCCCGCCGGTGGGGGACGGAGGGCCTCGCCACCGCCAAGACGCTGGCGGCGGAGCTGGTGGCCCTGCTCCACGAGCGGGAGGACCGCCGGGGCTGAGCTGCGGCCTCCCGGGGGTGGTGACGGAAAGGTGCGCGCGACCACCCTGCGAAGTGCGGTATTGTTCTCCTGCGCGTTCAACCAGGGGAAACCCCAGGTCAGCGGGCATCGGGACGTGGCGCAGCTTGGTAGCGCACTTGACTGGGGGTCAAGGGGTCGCAGGTTCAAATCCTGTCGTCCCGACTCGAAAGAGTCGCAGGTCAGAGGCCGTATCGGAGTATTTCCGATACGGCCTCCGGTCGTCTCCGGGGTCACTCGCGGGCCGGCGGGGCGGCGGTGCTCGCGTGCTGTAGCTGCGCTGCCGCGTGGCGGCGCTGCCGGCGCAGCCAGACGTACAGCGCCAGGCACGGCAGCAGCACTCCGCAGATGCTGAGGGTGAGGAACGCGGAGAAGGTGCTGATGTGGCTGACCAGCCAGGGGAAGTTCTGCCCGAAGAAGCCGACCACGAAGGACAGCGGCAGGAACACGGTCGCGATGATCGTCAGCCGTTCCATGGTGGCGCTCTGCCTGAGGGTGATCTTGTTCTGTTCGACGGAGATCACCGCGATGTTCGCTTCCAGGACGGTGGTCAGAAGGTCCCGCTGGGCGGCGACCTCCTCGTTGACCAGCAGCAGGTGGTCGTGCACGTCGCGGAAGTACGGCAGGAGTTCGGGGGGCGATTTGCCGGGCATCAGGCGTCGGGCGAGCACGGCGAGCAGCGGGTGCACGGCGCGGTAGAAATCGGTGGCCTCGCGGCGGAGGGAGTAGATCCGCTCGGTCGGGGCGACCGTTCCGGAGAACACCGTCGCCTCGATCTGTTCGATGTCGCGTTCGAGCTCCGCGACGACGGGCGCGTAGCTGTCGACGATCTGGTCGAGGATCGCCCACAGCGTCGAGGCGCTGCCGGTCCGCAGTAGTTCCGGGCGGTGTTCGAGTCTCGTCCGGGCGCCGGTCAGCTCGCTGGCGATGCCCTGGCGAACGGTGATCACGAACTGCTCGGCGAGGAACACGCTGATCTCGCCGGTGTCGATCTCCTCGCGCTCGTCGTCGTAGCGTGCGGTGCGCAGGATGATCAGCTCCGTGCCGTCCTCGTACTGCTCGGCCTTCGGCCGCAGGTGGAAGGCCTGGGCGTCCTCGACGGCGAGTTCGTGCAGTCCGAAGCTCTCGCGCACCCGGGCCAACTCCTCGGGACCCGGTTCGAACATGCCCAGCCAGACGAATCCGCCCTGCCTGCAGTGGGCGGCCGCCTCCTCCAGCGGCATCGGGCCCACGTGCTGCCGGCGCCCGTCCCGGTAGTGTGCGCAGTCGACGATCATGGTGTTCCTCCCAGCGCCCGGCCGACCCGCCGCCCGTCGAGGGCGGCGCAGCGCGCCACCCACCCCTCGTAGCTATAGATGCTCCTCCGATCCGGCCGGAATTTCGCCACCACGGCCCGGCGGCGCCCGAGGCGGGCTGTCGCCCACCGCGTCGGCTCCCCTACAGTGCGTGATGCCCGCATCCGGCCCCGTGACGACGTACAGGCGCCGACGCCGACAGCCGCCGAACAGGAGCAGACCGTGGCCACCCATGCCCGCCCCGACTCCCTCCCGAGCCCCTCCCCGGCGGAGCGCCGGGTCCCCGAGCTGGATCCCGCCCTCGTACGGGAGTGGCAGGCCGGGGGTGGGGAGCTCGTCGACCTGTTCGCCCAGGCGCAGCAACGGGTCGGCGGAGTCGCCTCGTTCGCGCTCGGGCCGCGGCCGACCGTACTGGTCACCGCCCCCGAGGCCGTGCAGCACGTGCTCGCGCGCCACCCCGACCGGTACGTCAAGCGCTCCCACCGCGCCCGACTGCTGATCGGCGACGGGGTGCTGGCCGCGACGGGCGAGGCGTGGCAGCGGCAGCGGCGGCTGCTGCAGTCCCAGTTCACCGGGCCGGGCATGCGCCGCTACGAGCAGCGGATCACCGCGGCCGCCCGGACCACCGCGGAGCGCTGGGCCGGGTACGCCCGTACCGGGCAGGTCTTCGACCTCGGCGAGGACATGCGCCGGTTCGCCGTCGACGTCATCTGGCGCGCACTGACCGGCCATCCCCTCGACCCCGGTACGGAGCGCGAACTGGCCGCCGTGCCCGCCGTGGTGGCGGCGCTGCCCCAGCTGCCCCCCGACGGCGCCGCCGCCCAGGAGACGCTGGCCCCCGAGCTGGCCCGCATCGACACCGTCGCGAGCCGCGCCATCGCCGCCGCCCGCGACGGCGCGGCCGGCCCCGACGGCCCGGGCCTGCTGCACGTCCTGCTGGAGGCGGCCGGCACGCGCCCCGAATACACCGACCGGCTGATCCGCGACGAGCTGGTCACCCTGCTGGTCGCCGGGCACGAGACCACCGCCACCACCCTGACCTGGCTCTACCTCCTGCTGGACGGCAACCCGCAGGCGCGGGAACAGGCCCTCGCCGCGGGGCCCGAGGGCTCGCCCGAACGCCGGCAGGCCCTCCAGGCGCTCGTCCACGAGACACTGCGCTTCTACCCGTCCGCCTGGATGCTGCCGCGCTGCGCGGCGCAGGACGACGTCCTCGCCGGATACCGGGTCGAGGAGGGCACCGACGTACTGGTGTGCCCCTACCTCACCCACCGGGACCCCGCCCTGTGGGAAGACCCCGGACGGTTCGATCCGGCGCGCTTCACCACCCCCGGACGGCGCCCCGCACACCCGGGGAGCTACCTCCCGTTCGGCATCGGGCCCCGGGCCTGCCTGGGCCTGCAGTTCGCCCTGCGGGAGTCCACCGCCCTCCTCGAACACCTGCTGCCGGCCCACACCCCGCGCTTCCGGTCCACGCCGTCCAAGACCGCGTACGGCATCACCGTCCGCCCCGACGGCCCCACCCCCGCCGTGCTGGGCGGCTAGCGCCCGCCCGAAAACCCTTGGACCGCGAGGACTTGCTTGCGGAACACTCCGATTCCTGCCTGCTGGTCCGACAAGACAGGGTGTGGGATGGGATCGCCTGAATCGCGCAAAGGTTCGCCGGGCGAAGGTCCGGTACTCCTCGCGCTTCGCCACTACGGACGGGAACTGACTCGGCTCCGATGGCTCACCGCGCCGGCGCTGCTGCTGCCGGCGCTGGGGAACATCGGCATCAACTACATCGCGCCGCTGGTCGTCGCGAAGCTCGTCGGCCGGATCGCCGGGGACGGCGGCGACCGCACGGCGACCGGCAGCGGCTGGACCCTGCCCTACGTCCTCGGCTTCGCCGGGGTCCTGCTGCTGGGCGAGACGCTGTGGCGCATCGGGCTGCACTGCCTGAACCGCCTCGACGCCCGCGGCATCGAGCACCTGTACGTGATCGGCATGGACGAGCTGTTCGCCAAGGACGCGGCGTTCTTCCACGACAACTTCGCCGGCGCGCTGACCAAGCGGGTCCTCGGCTTCGCCTCCCGCTTCGAGGAGTTCGTCGACACGCTGACCTTCTCGGTCATGGGCAGCTTCGTGCCGCTGCTGTTCGCGTCGGTGGTGCTGTGGCAGTACGACCCGCTGCTCGTCGCCGGACTCCTGGTGATGATCACGATCACGGGGGTGTGCGTGGCACCCCTGATCCGGCGCCGCCAAGTGCTCGTCGCCGAACGGGAGGAGGCCATCGCCCGGGTGTCGGGCCACGTCGCCGACAGCCTGATGAACATGGACACGGTGCGCTCCTTCGCGGCCGAGGCGCGCGAGGCCGCCGAACACCGGTCCCGCGTCGCGGAGTCGCGGCGGCTCACGCTGCGCTCGTGGGACTACGGCAACCTGCGCATCGACACGGTGGTCGCACCGATGTCCGTCGTGACCAACCTGCTGGGCCTGCTGCTCGCCATCGCGCTCGGCGCGGGCGAACACGGGGTGGAGGCCGTCATCGTCGCCTTCACCTACTACGCCGGCGCGACGCGGATCATGTTCGAGTTCAACCAGATCTACCGCCGCCTGGAAAGCTCGATGACGGAGGCCGCGCAGTTCACCGAACTGCTCCTGGAACCGCCGACCGTACTCGACCCGCCGTCCCCGGAACCGCTGCCGTCGAAGGCGGCCGACGTGCGCTTCGAACGGGTGACCTTCGCCCACGCCGGCGCCCGGCCGCTGTTCGAGGGACTCGACCTCGACGTGCCCAGCGGGACGAAGATCGGTCTCGTCGGCCGGTCCGGCGGCGGCAAGACCACGCTCACCCGGCTGTTGCTGCGGATGACGGACATCGACGCGGGCCGGATCCTGATCGGCGGCCAGGACATCAGCAGGCTGCGGCAGGCCGAACTGCGCAGCCTGATGGCCTACGTTCCGCAGGACCCGGCGATGTTCCACCGCACGCTGCGGGAGAACATCGCCTTCGCGCGCCCGGACGCCACCGAGGCGGACATCCGCCGCGCGGCCGAGGCGGCGCACGTCGCCGAGTTCGCCGACTCACTCCCCGAGGGCTTCGACACCATGGTGGGCGAGCGCGGCGTGAAGCTGTCCGGCGGCCAGCGCCAGCGGGTCGCCCTGGCCCGGGCGATCCTGCGCGACGCGCCGATCCTCCTGCTCGACGAGGCGACCAGCGCCCTGGACTCCGAGAGCGAGATCCTCGTCCAGGACGCCCTGTGGCGGCTCATGGACGGGCGGACGGCGCTGGTGGTGGCGCACCGGCTGAGCACGGTCGCCACCATGGACCGCCTCGTCGTCCTCGACCGCGGCCGGATCGTCGAGCAGGGCACCCACCAGGAACTGCTCACCGCCGCCGGTGCCTACGCGAAGCTGTGGCAGCACCAGTCGGGCGGTTTCCTGGAGGAAACCCCCGCGCGCACCGACGTGCCCCTCGGCTCCCACGAGTAACCGGTCAGCGCTCCTCCGCCGGGCGGCCCGCGCGCAGTTCCAGGGGGCCCGTGCCGGTGGTGCGGGCGGTGAGGCACGAGGTGATGCGGCGGCGCAGGGCCGGTTTGACCAGGGCGGGGAGTTCCGTGGGCGCAGCGGTGCGCCACTGGAGGAGTTCGCCGGGGGCCAGGCGGATGCGGGCGAGGGCGGGGGCGTCGAGGACGCCGCCGTCGTAGAGGAAGCGGACGCGGGCCAGCCGGCCCGGCTTGTGGGACCAGTCGACGGCGAGCAGCCGGCCCGTCGGGAGGTCGAGGCCGAGTTCCTCGCGGACCTCCCGGCGGGCGGCGGCGCGCGGGCCCTCGCCGAGGTCGCTGTCGACGCCGCCGCCGGGCAGGTGCCAGCGCCGGGTGTTGCCGTAGGCGGGCTGCACGAGCAGGATCCGTCCCTCGGTGTCGGTGAACAGCACGCTCGCCGAGGTCAGGGCCTTGGGGCGGTTGGCCAGGTGGCCGGCGGGGCCGAGGGTCCCGGTGTGTTCGAGGGCGAGCCGGGCGGCGGGCTCCAGGCCGGCCGGCGATCCGGGCTGGGGGACGCCGTCGACGAGATGGGCGAACGACCCGGTGCGCAGGGCGGCCAGGCCGGCGCGCACCCGGGGCGCGAGCCGGGCGGGCAGGGCCGCGCAGGCCTCCTCCGGCTCCAGCCAGCGAGCCTCGGTGATCTCGCCGTCCGGGAAGGTGATCGCCGCGGCCTCCTCCGGCGTCAGCGGGCCGACGAGGTGGACGTGCACGATCAGGGAGCGGCCGAGGGCGCCGGGCGGCCGGGAGTCCACCGCGAGCAGCCGGCCGACGGGCCGGCCGAGGTCGAGCTCCTCCTCCAGCTCGCGGGCCAGCCCTTCCTCCGGGGTCTCGGTGTCCTCGACCGTGCCGCCCGGAAGCTCCAGATCCGCCTTGTACGAGGTGGTCAGTACGAGGACCCGCCCGAGCGCGTCCAGGACGATCCCGGTGGCGGCCACGAGCGGGGAGGGCTGGGTGGCGTAGTACTCCCGCACCGCGTCGGGGCTGGGGCGGTCGGGCACGGCGGCTCCTGTGGGGTGTGGTCAGGCACGGGCCACCAGCATGCCGCCCATCGTGACCATCGTGGCCGCGACCAGGCCGTCCAGCACGCGCCACGCGGAGGGGCGGGCGAGCAGGCGGCTGAGCAGCCGGGCCCCGTAGCCCAGGGTGCCGAACCACGTCAGGCTGGCCAGAGCTGCGCCGATGCCGAAGGCCCAGCGCAGGTCCCCGCGGTCGGCGGCGAGCGAGCCGAGCAGCAGGACGGTGTCCAGGTAGACGTGCGGGTTGAGCCAGGTCATGGCCAGACAGGTCAGCACGGCCCGGCGGGCGGATCCGGCGGCGGTCCCCTCGGTGGTGAGGGCGGCGTCCGGGTCGGGTCGCAGCACCCGGCGGGCCGCGAGGACCCCGTAACAGATGAGGAAGCCCCCGCCGGCCAGTCCGACCAGGGTGAGGGCGGCCGGCCAGGCGGTGACGAACGCGCCGACGCCGGCCACGCCGAGGGCGATCAGGAGCGCGTCGGAGACGGCGCAGATGGCGACCACGGCCAGGACCGCGTGGCGGCGGGCTCCCTGACGCAGGACGAAGGCGTTCTGTGCGCCGATGGCGACGATGAGGGAGAGTCCGGTGCCGAAGCCGGCGAGGGCCGCCGTGATGATGCCGTGTGTCATGGCTTCGACCGTAGGCAGGCATGCCGGTTCAGTACAGCTAAAGATTTTTACGTACCATTAGCGCTTGTGATGGACGAGCTTCCCCTGGACCAGGTGCGGACCCTGCTGGCCGTGGTGGACGAGGGCACCTTCGACGCGGCGGCGGCCGCCCTGCACGTGACGCCCTCCGCCGTGAGCCAGCGCGTCAAGGCCCTCGAACAGCGGACCGGGCGGGTGCTGCTGATGCGGACCAAGCCGGTGCGGGCCACGGAGTCGGGGGAGGTGGTGGTCCGGTTCGCCCGGCAGCTGGCCCGGCTGGAGCGCGACGCGCGGGCCGAGCTGGGGATGGCCGCCGAAGGGGCGGGGCCGGTGCGGCTGCCGATCGCGGTGAACGCGGACTCCCTCGCCACCTGGTTCCTGCCGGCGCTCAAGCGGGTGCCGCAGGATCCGCCGGTCTGCCTGGAGCTGCACCGCGAGGACGAGTCGCACACCACCGCGCTGCTGCGGGAGGGGCAGGTGATGGCGGCGGTGACCTCCTCGCCCGATCCGGTGGCGGGGTGCGCCGTACGGATGCTGGGGCTGGCGCGCTATCTGCCGGTGGCGAGCCCGGATTTCGCGGCGCGCCACCTGACGGGGGCGCCGGAGCGGGACCTGCGGCACGTCCCGACGATCGTCTTCGACCGGAAGGACGACCTCCAGGACGCCTTCGTACGGTCGTTGACGGCGGACGCCGCCGGCGGCGCGGGGCCGGTGCGGCACCACGTACCGACCTCGGAGGGGTTCCGCGACGCGGTGGTCGCGGGGCTCGGGTGGGGGCTGGTGCCCGAGCAGCAGGCGGGGCCTCTGATTCGGACGGGGAAACTGGTGCTGGTGGTGCCGAGGCGGCCGCTGGACGTCCCGCTGTACTGGCAGCAGTGGAAGCTGGACTCGCCGGTGCTGTCGATGGTGGCGGAGGTGATCGCGGCGGCGGCCCGGGAGGCCCTGCGCCGTCCCGCGAGGGGCGGGGCTTAAGCTGCCGCCCATGGAGTCCTACACGATCGGACAGGCGGCACGGCTGCTCGGCGTCAGCGTCGACACGGCGCGCCGGTGGGCGGATGCCGAGCGGTTCCCGACCCGCCGCGAGGGTACGCGGCGCATGGTGGACGGGCCGGACCTGGCCGCGTTCTGCGTGGAAGCGGCGCAGGAGGGCGCAGACGGCGACGAGGCCCCGTACACCTCGGCGCGCAACGCCTTTCCCGGGATCGTCACGGGGGTGAAGCTGGGCACCGTCGACGCACAGGTGGAGATCCAGGCCGGGCCGCACCGCATCGTGTCGCTGCTGACGCGGGAGGCCGTGGAGGAACTCGGCCTGGAGGTGGGCGCCCGGGCCACCGCGCGGGTGAAGTCCACCAGCGTGTTCATCGACCGGACCTGAGCGGGCCCGGAGCGGCACCCGGCGGGAGCCGTGCGGCGGCGGTGGCAGACTGGCCGCTGACCAGCCCGAAGAGGAGTACGCCGTTGTCCATGTTCAGCACCCTGCGCCGGGCCGTGCGCCGCGGCTACCGGCGGGCCGTCGACCTCAGCCACCCCGCCCGCTCCCCGCTCGGGAGCGCCGTGGTCAACTGCGTCGTCTACCGCGACGGCGTGCGGCAGGACGGCTGCGCGGAGGTCGAGGAGGCGCTGCGCCGGGTCCGCAAGACGGGCGAGGGCTTCGTGTGGATCGGCCTCCACGAACCCGACCAGGCGGAACTGGCCGGTCTCGCCGAGCTGTTCGGGCTGCACCCGCTGGCCGTCGACGACGCCGTGAACGCGCACCAGCGTCCGAAGATCGAGCGGTACGACGACACGCTGTTCTCCGTCTTCAAGACCGTGCGCTACGTCGAGCACGAGGAACTGACCGCGACCAGCGAGGTGGTGGAGACCGGCGAGCTGATGGCCTTCACCGGTGAGGACTTCGTCATCACCATCCGGCACGGCGGCCGCGGCACGCTCGGGCCGGTCCGTGAGGAGCTGGAGGCGTCCCCGGAGCAGCTGGCCAAGGGGCCGGCGGCCGTGCTGCACGCCATGGCCGACCACGTCGTCGACGACTACACGGCCGTCACGGACGCCGTGCAGAGCGACATGGACGCCGTCGAGACGGCGGTGTTCAGCGAGGCGGGCGGGCGCGGCGACGCCGGCCGGATCTACCAGCTCAAGCGTGAACTCCTTGAGCTGCGGCGGGCGGTGGCTCCGCTGAGCCGCCCGCTCCAGCAGCTGGCCACGCAGCCGATACCGGTCATCCCGCCGGAGATCCGCGCGTACTTCCGGGACGTGGCGGACCACCTGACCCGCGCCACCGACCAGATCGGCGCCTACGACAACCTGCTCGACTCCATCCTCCAGGCCCACCTCGCGCAGGTGACCGTCGCCCAGAACGAGGACATGCGCAAGATCACGGCATGGGCGGCGATCGTCGCCGTCCCGACCATGGTCTGCGGGGTCTACGGCATGAACTTCGACCACATGCCCGAACTGCACTGGACGTACGGGTACCCGCTGGTCCTCGGCGTCATGGCCGTCGCCTGCTTCGTCATCCACCGCGGCTTCCGGCGCAACGGCTGGCTCTGACGAAGCCACCGGTAGGGTCCGCCTGTCATCCAAGATCAACAGGGAACGGGCAGGCCGGACATGGAACGGACATCGGCGGAGCCGCACGGTGGAGTACTGGTGGGCAGGCGCGTACGGCTGGAGCCGCTCGAACGCCGGCACCACGACGGGCTCTGCGAGGCGATACGCGACGGGAGGCTGTGGGAGCTCCCGGTGACGATCGTCCCGCACCCCGAAGACGTGCCCGCCTTCATCGAGGACGCGCTGGCGGCGCGCGAGGCGGGCACGCAGCTCGCGTACGCCACGGTGGACCTCGCGACCGGCCGGACGGCCGGCTCCACCCGGCTGATGATGATCAACACCCTCTACCGGCGGCTGGAGATCGGCTTCACCTTCCTCGGTGCGTCCTGGCAGGGCACCGGGCTCAACACCGAGGCCAAACTGCTCATGCTCACCCATGCCTTCGAGGTGATGGGCATGAACCGGGTCGAGCTCCTGACCGACGTGCGCAACGCCAGGTCGCGGGCGGCCATCGAAGGGCTCGGCGCCACGCACGAGGGGGTGCTGCGTCATCACATGGTGATGCGCGACGGGTGGATCCGGGACACCGCCGTCTACAGCATCACGCGGCCCGAATGGCCGGACGTCAAGCGGGCGTTGGAGGCGCGCGTGCACGGGTCTTGAGTGCGCCGGATCTCTGGTAGTAAAGTTTCCTAACCAAACCGGGAAGCCTCAACTACCCCACGGAGGCCTTGTGTTCACCCCCCACCGCAAGTTGCTGGCCATCAGTGCACTGCTCGGCAGTGCGCTGATCGCCGTTCCGGTCACCGCCCACGCCACCGACGCCGTCCCCACCCCCACGCAGGTGACGGCGACGGCGGCCGTCGGGCTCGACGATCCGGCGAAGAAGGAGATCGCCATGCAGATCGTCTCCAGCGCGGAGAACTCCTCGCTGGACTGGAAGGCGCAGTACAAGTACATAGAGGACATAGACGACGGCCGCGGCTACACCGCCGGCATCATCGGCTTCTGCTCCGGCACCGGCGACATGCTCGACCTCGTCGAGTACTACACCCAGGTCAAGCCGGGCAACGTCCTCGCCAAGTACCTCCCGGCGCTGCGCAAGGTCGACGGCACCGACTCGCACGCCGGCCTCGACCCGAACTTCACCAAGGACTGGGCGAAGGCCGCCCAGGACGGCGAGTTCAGGAAGGCCCAGGACCACGAACGCGACCGGGTCTACTTCAACCCGGCCGTCAAGCAGGGCAAGTCCGACGGGGTCGGCACCCTCGGCCAGTTCATCTACTACGACGCCATCGTCATGCACGGTGACGGCACCGACTCCACGAGCTTCCGCAACATCCGCAAGCGCGCCCTGTCCAAGGCCAAGCCCCCCTCCCAGGGCGGCAACGAGACCACCTGGCTGAACGCCTTCCTCGACGCCCGCGTCTGGGCGATGAAGCAGGAGGAGGCGCACAGCGACACCAGCCGCGTCGACACCGCGCAGCGGGTGTTCCTGAAGAAGGGCAACCTCGACCTCCACACCCCGCTCGACTGGAAGGTCTACGGGGACTCCTTCCACATCGGCTGACCGGACGGCAGCGGCGGCCCGGGGCGGACCCCTCCCCGCCCCGGTTCCGCGTCCGTGGTGTCGCAGTGCGATAACGATGTGGGAGCCGGCGGGCCCGGCTCCGCCGGCGACGAGCGCGCGCAGGGCGGGGACGTTACGGACGTCAGGGGACAGGCCGCCTCTCCTCGCGCCCCGGCGTAATTCCTCCGTCACCGGAAAGCCTCCTGCGGGGCCGATTTGCCACCCTGCAAAGTGGCTTGACCGCGCCGTAAGCCGGGCATAAGTTCTGCCCCGGCTTGCTCCAGCAGGACTGGCCGGAACACTGTCCTCTGGGGGGACCTGTGAACTACTTCACCGACGTCGTCAAGCGGTACGCCGACTTCAACGGCCGCGCCCGCCGCCAGGAATACTGGATGTACACGCTGTGGTACGCGGCGCTCCTGATCATCTTCATGATCGTCGACTTCGCGCTCGGCACCTACCCGCTCTTCTACTTCATCCTGGTGCTCGGCCTCTTCCTCCCCACGCTCGGGGTGGGTGTGCGCCGGCTCCACGACCAGGGCAAGTCCGGCTGGTGGATCCTCGTCGGAGCCATCCCCCTGGTCGGCTGGATCTGGGCGATCGTCCTGATGGCCACCGAGGGCACCCCGGGGCCGAACGAGTACGGCCCGAGCCCCAAGTCGATCCACGCCTGACCCGTACGGCCGAGCGCCGTCGCCGACCCCACCGGTCGGCGGCGGCGCTCGCGCATGCGACGGCGTGATGCGCGTCTCCCGCAGCTCGTGCCGGGGGGCTGTCCTGACAGGCCCGATCAGGAGATATCTTGATGTCGAGCAATGTTGCAGACGAGAGACCAGACTGTGGAGCGGAGCATCCGGTGACTGACTCGACCATCATCTACACGCACACTGACGAGGCCCCGGCCCTCGCGACGTATTCCTTCCTGCCTGTGATCCAGGCGTACGCGTCGACGGCCGGTGTGAATGTCGAGACCCGTGACATCTCCCTGGCCGGTCGGATCATCGCCAGCTTCCCCGAGCACCTGGAAGAGGGCCAGCGGATCGCGGACGCCCTCGCCGAGCTCGGCGAGCTGGCGAAGACGCCTGAAGCCAACATCATCAAGCTGCCCAACATCTCGGCCTCGATCCCGCAGCTGAAGGCCGCGATCGCCGAGCTCCAGGGCCAGGGCTACGCCCTCCCTGACTACCCGGACGACCCGAAGTCGGACGAGGAGCGCGAGATCCGCGCCCGCTACGACAAGGTCAAGGGCAGCGCCGTCAACCCGGTCCTGCGCGAGGGCAACTCCGACCGCCGCGCTCCCGCCTCGGTCAAGAACTACGCCAAGGCCCACCCGCACCGCATGGGCGCCTGGACCCCCGAGTCGAAGACGAACGTCGCCACCATGGGCGAGAACGACTTCCGCTCCACCGAGAAGTCCGCCGTCGTCGCCGAGGCCGGCACCCTGCGCATCGAGCACGTCGCCGCCGACGGCGCCACCACCGTGCTGCGCGAGTCCGTACCGGTCCTCGCCGGTGAGGTCGTCGATGCGTCCGTCATGCACGTCGACGCGCTGCGCACCTTCCTGAACGACCAGATCGAGCGTGCCAAGGCCGAGGGCGTCCTGTTCTCCGTGCACCTCAAGGCCACGATGATGAAGGTCTCCGACCCGATCGTCTTCGGTCACGTGGTCCGCGCCTTCCTCCCGAAGACCTTCGCGCGCTACGGCGAGACCCTCGCCGCCGCCGGCCTGTCGCCCAACGACGGCCTCGGCGCCATCCTGAACGGTCTGGGCGCGCTGCCCGAGGGTGACGCGATCAAGGCCTCCGTCGACGCCGAGATCGCCGAGGGCCCGGCCCTCGCCATGGTCGACTCCGACAAGGGCATCACCAACCTGCACGTGCCGTCCGACGTCATCGTCGACGCCTCCATGCCGGCCATGATCCGCACCTCCGGCCACATGTGGGGCCCGGACGGCAACGAGGCCGACACCCTGGCCGTCCTCCCGGACAGCAGCTACGCGGGTGTCTACCAGGTCGTCATCGACGACTGCCGCGCGCACGGCGCCTTCGACCCGGCCACCATGGGCTCGGTGCCGAACGTCGGCCTCATGGCCCAGAAGGCCGAGGAGTACGGCAGCCACGACAAGACCTTCGAGATCGCCGCCGCGGGCACCGTCCGCCTCGTCGACGCCGCGGGCAACGTGGTCCTGGAGCAGGAGGTCGCCGAGGGCGACATCTTCCGGGCCTGCCAGACCAAGGACGCGCCGATCCAGGACTGGGTCAAGCTCGCCGTCACCCGCGCCCGCGCCACCGGCGTCCCGGCCGTCTTCTGGCTCGACGAGAACCGCGCGCACGACGCGCAGCTGATCGCCAAGGTGCGCACGTACCTCGCCGACCACGACACCGAGGGCCTGACCATCGAGATCCTCTCGCCGGTCGAGGCCACCGCGTACTCCCTGGAGCGCATCCGCCGCGGCGAGGACACCATCTCGGTGACCGGCAACGTGCTGCGCGACTACCTGACCGACCTCTTCCCGATCCTGGAGCTGGGCACCAGCGCCAAGATGCTGTCGGTCGTCCCGCTGATGAACGGCGGCGGCCTCTTCGAGACGGGCGCCGGCGGCTCCGCCCCGAAGCACGTCCAGCAGCTGGTCAAGGAGAACTACCTGCGCTGGGACTCCCTCGGTGAGTTCCTGGCGCTGGCCGTCTCCTTCGAGCACCTCGCCACCACCACCGGCAACGCCCGCGCCCAGGTGCTGGCCGACACCCTGGACCGCGCCACCGGCACCTTCCTCAACGAGGACAAGTCGCCGTCGCGTCGCCTCGGCGGCATCGACAACCGCGGCAGCCACTTCTACCTCGCCCTGTACTGGGCGCAGGAGCTGGCCAGGCAGACCGACGACGCCGAGCTCGCCGCCTCCTTCGAGGCGCTGGCCAAGACGCTGGGCGAGCAGGAGCAGACCATCGTCGGCGAGCTCATCGCGGTGCAGGGCTCCCCGGCCGACATCGGCGGGTACTACCAGCCCGACGCCGCCAAGGCCGCGGCGGTCATGCGCCCGTCCGCGACCTTCAACCAGGCCATCGCGACCCTGGCCTGAAACCCTTAGCGGCATGTGTTCCGCCCCGGCCGGCCTCGTGCCCGGCCGGGGCGGACCCGTTTCACCCGACGGGGTCGGCCGCCACGCGGAATCCGATGTTTCCGGCGGAGCTGTCCGGGGTGTTGCGGGTGCGGGCCGCGACCCGGTAGCGGTTGCAGTACGAGTCGTGGCACATGTGCGAGCCGCCGCGCATGGCCCGCTCCGGGCCGGTGGGCGCGAACCGGTCGGCGGACCACTCCCACACGTTGCCGACCGCGTTGTAGAGCCCGTACCCGTTCGGCCGGAAGGACTTGGCGGGAGCGGTGCCCGCGTACCCGTCGGCCCGCGTGTTGTGGACCGGGAAGTCGCCGTTCCAGATGTTGCACATGTACCGCCCGCCGGGGCGCAGCTCGTCGCCCCACGGGTAGCGCTTCTGCTCCAGGCCGCCGCGCGCCGCGAACTCCCACTCGGGTTCCGTGGGCAGCCTGGTTCCGGACCAGGCGCAGTACGCCTGGGCGTCGTGCCAGGAGACGTGCACCACGGGGTGGTTCTGGCGTGCGGCGAAGGAGGAGCCGGGGCCCTCGGGGTGCCGCCAGTCGGCACCGGAGACCGCCCGCCACCACGGGGTGCCGGCCACCGCCGGTGAGGCGTCGGCGAGTTCGCCGGCCAGGAAACCGGCGAACACGAAGCTGAAACCGAAGGACTCGGCCTCCGTGACGTGGCCGGTGGCCTTCACGAACGAGGCGAACTGCGCGTTGGTGACGGTGGTCGGGGCGATACGGAACGCCCCGACCACCTCCTCCCGTACCGGGCCCTCGCCGTCCGCCGCGAACCCGTCGGGGTCTTCGGTCCCCATCAGGAACCGCCCGCCCGCCAGGTCCACGAGACCGCGGACGGCACGCGCGGCCGCGGGATCCGCCGCCGGCGGTGCTTCCGGCCGCCGGACCAGCGTCAGCAGGTCGGCGGACGGCTCGCGGCCGGGGGTGCAGCAGGGCTTGGGCGGCATGGGGTTCTCCTGGGGGACGGGTGGGGATCAGGCCGTGCGGTCGGCGGCCAGCGCCGCGGCGAGCGCGGGGATGCCGAGCGCCTGTTCCTCTTGCGGGGTGGCCTGGTAGAGCAGGTTCTGCAGCTGGTACGGGTCGCTCTCCAGGTCGTAGTACTCCCGGAAGGTGACCTGCCCGGTGCCGGACACCGCGCCCGTGGCATCGGTGTGCAGGTCGTAGTACTCGGTGTACTGCTTGTCCTTGGCCACGTAGGAGGCCCAGGTCTTCGGGCCGGTCCCGCCCGTGCCCTGCTTCCACCACTCGACGAGCAGGTGGTCACGGCTGTAACCGGTGAGCAGGGAGTGGCCGTCCTGCGGCGTGTCGGGGGTGATCCCGGCCGCGTCCAGGATGGTCGGCGCGATGTCGATGTTGGCGACGACGCGGTTGTCCACCGTACCCGCGCCCAGGCCGCCGGCCGGCCAGGAGAGGTAGAAGGGCACCTCGTGCGCCGGGCGGTAGGGAACCGACTTCGCGGTCCAGCCGTGGTCGGCCCAGCCGAAGCCGTTGTCGCCGATGTAGATGACCAGGGTGTTGTCCAGCTGTCCGAGGGCGGCCAGCTTGTCGTGGAAGGCCTGGACGGCGTCGTCCACGGTCAGCAGGGTCCGCAGCTGCTCGGCGCGGATCTGCTGGCCGTCGGCCAGGGTCCCGGTCGCGTTCTGGATGTAGGCCGGCTTGTCGTTCCGGTTGGCCTCGGGGACGGAGGGGCGCCCGTTCCAGGCAGGGACGGCGACGTCCGCGTACTTGGCCTCGGGCGTGCGCGGCCCGTGCGAGGCGTACGGGGTGACGTAGGCGAACCAGGGGCGGCTGTCGGTCGCGGCCTTGTCCAGGAAGTTCAGGGTCTTGTTCTTGATGATGTTGGTGGTGTAGCCGTTGATCGTCTGGACGGTGCCGTTCACGTTCCAGTCGGCGTTGGTGTACGCGGGCTGGAGCAGGGCGAACTCCTCGAAGTGCGGCGGGTTGTCCGCCAGCGTCCAGGAGTTGAGGTACTTGCCGAACAGTCCGGTGCGGTAGCCCGCCTGCTTGAGGTAGCGCTGCACGGTGGTGTGCTGGTCGAGGCTGTGCGAGGCCGCGTTGTTGCGTACGCCGTGGTTGTGGGCGTAGCGGCCGGAGAAGACGGAGGAACGGGAAGGGGCGCACAGCGGGGTGGCGACGTGGCCGTTGGTGAACTTCACGCCCTGGCCGGCGATCCAGTCGATGGTCTTCTGGATGGCCCAGTCGGTGTGCTTGGGCTGGTCGTCGGTGACGATCAGCAGGATGTTGGGGCGGGCCGCGGCCGCGGCGGCGGGCGTGGCCGCCTGGGCGAGGGACGGGGTGGCCGCTGCCGCCGCCACCGCTGCGGCGCCGGCGAGGAAGCCGCGTCTGCCGACCGAGCCGGTCCTGGGCGTGCCGATGTGCTCGCTCACGAGGGTCTCCTGTACGTGCGGGGGAGTGTGACGTACGAACCGGGGGGCTTCCGGCGGCGCTCGCGCCCAACCGGAACCTGCAGGTCAGACCCTAGAATTCGGGCACCGGTCACTCAATGCCCGCCGCATGGCAGTGCTGTGCCAGTGCTGTGGCGCCGTCATGGCGGCGTTATGTCCCGCACATGACATGACGTTCAGAGCCGGTGGACCCGCTCCCCCTCGAAGCCCAGCGGGGACCGCCCGGCGGCGAGGATCCGCAGCCCCGGAGCCACCGAGAGCAGGTCCCGCAGCCAGGCCAGGGCCGCCGGGGCGAGCCGGTCGGTGCCGTCCAGGACGAGCAGCATGTCCCGCTCGGCCAGCCACGAGGCGGCGTTGGCCGTTCCGCACGGCAGGAAGGGCATGCCGGGCACGTGGCCCAGTTCGGCCGTCAACTCGCGTACGCCGTAGCCTTCGTGGAGCGGGTCCAGGGCGATGACGGCCACCCCGTCGTAGAAGTTGGAGGCGAGCCGGCGCGCGATCTCGCGCACCAGCAGGCCGCGCGGCTCCCGGAAGCCGCCCGCCACGGTCAGGACGCGCCCCCGCCGGACGGCGGTGAGCAGCCGGGACATCTCGGCGGACGTAGCGGGCAGTGTTCCGGTCGATCCGGATTCCCTCATCGGCACGATGCCCCCCATTGCATGCGTGACCAAGCGCGGCGACAGGGTTCTCTTTCAAGCCGCGTGACGACGATTATGCGCCACTTGCGCCACAAGACCAGGGGAATGTCGCATTCCGGTGCTGCTGTCCGCTCCTTCGCAGGTCAGGTCGCCCACGCGGCGCGGTGCGCTGCCGCGGGCAGCGGCGGCCGGCTCCCGCCCGCCGGGCGCACCGGTTCCGGCGGGCGGCCCGCGCCCGCCCGCAGTGCCGCGCCCGTCCGGTGCGCGTGGTGGCGCTTGAGGTCCTCCTCCCGGTAGCGCTTCGTCCGCTCGTGCCAGTACGCGATGCCCGCCATCCACCACCGCAGCTCGTCGGCGCTGCGCTCCACGGCCGCCCGGGCCGCCGCGTCCAGCCCGTGGTCCTCGCACATGACGGGGAGTTCCCTCTCCACCACGTGCTCGAACTGCTTCATCCGCGAGGTCATCAGATCGTTCGCGATCCGCAGGGCCGTCGGATGGCCGCAGTCGAAGAAGTTCTCCACGACGATCAGGAGGTTGTGCAGCTCGCCCTCGTACTCGGCTTCCTTCTGGTAGGAGTACACGTCGTTCATGACGGCCGCGTAGTCGAAGGCCGCCGCCTGCATCGACTGCATGGCCGAACTCGCGTACACCTCCTCCGGTACGACGTCCAGGTGCGCCAGCCGGGAGAGCGCGATGGTCATCGGCGACCCGAACGTCACCCGGCGCATCTCCAGGTAGTCCACCGGATCCGGCACCCGGTTGGCGGCCTGGTTCTCCAACTCCCAGTGCCAGCTGTCCAGTACCTGGTCCATGGCGGCCCGGAAGATCTTCCGGCCCCGCATCGGCATCGGCCCGGCCGTGCGCCGCCACAGGTCCGCCAGCCCCCGCTCCATGGCGTTGGCCGGGGGCGGCGGCGCGGACAGGTCGAGCGGCATGCAGGCGCGCAGCCGCGCCGTCTGCGCCCGGGCGGCGGGCAGGGCGCGGGTGGTGCCGAAGAGCAGCGGATAGGCGTCGTCGGCGTACGTGCCCCAGCACAGCCAGCCCGCGTTGATGTCCAGGGTCTGCGGCGGGCAGTGCGGGTCCATGCCGGCCGAGCACAGTGCGAAGTCGAAGCCCCGGGCCTTCTCCTCCCACCAGATGCCCTCCTCCAGCAGGCCCGTCCGCCGGATCCACTCGATGAGCCGCTCCCGGGCGCCGTCCAGGTGCGGATTGAGCACGTTGCGCAGCGGCAGGTAGAAGTCCGGGATCACCGAAGGGCCGACCGCGCGCGGGGTGTTGCCGTACCGGCGCAGGCGCGGGGCGCCGCCCGTCAGCCCCAGCAGGGCCCGGACGCCGGCGCCGGCGGTGCCCAGACCGGTGGGGCCGCGCAGCCATCCGGGCGGACCCGCTTCGCCCCGGCCCGGGCGGCCGTTCATGTACCGGCTGGAGCGCATGTGCCACTCGTGGCCGCCGGACTGCCAGTCCTGGAGTCCGCGGGCGTACGTGAGGACCGCGAGGACCTCGGCCGGGGCGAGGCCCTTCTCCGCGCACAGCGCGGGCAGTTCGGTGAAGAAGGTGGTCTCGAACTGCTGGAGCCGCGAGGTGAGCAGGTCGTTCAGCCGGTCGGCGGCCTCCTGGGTGGTGCAGCCGAAGAACCTCTCCAGGACCAGCACCCCGTTGCTGAGCTCCCCCTCCGCGCCGGTCTCCCGCTGGTACGAGAACAGGTCGTTTCGGAAGTGGACCGCATCGGCGAAGCAGTCGCGCAGCACGCGCAGCGCCCGCTCCCCGGAGACCGACGCGGGCACCTCCGCGCCCACCGCGTGCTCGACGATCCCCGCCGACCAGGGCGCCCCGCCCACCTTGCGGCGCTGTTCCACGTACTCCATGGGGTTGGAGACGCGGCCGATGCGGATGTTGTCGAGCTCCCACAGCGACTCGTGCAGGAGGTCGCGGGTGCTGAGGCCGAAACGCGCGGTCCAGTCCGCCGAGTGGCCCGGCACCGTGCGCCGCCACAGGTCGGCCAGGCCCGCCTCCACCGGGCCCGTGGGTTCGGGCACCGGCGTCCGCGGATCGGCGGGCATGAACAGGGCGAGGCGCTCCAGCGCGTCCCGCCCGGCCCTGCGGTCGCCGGTGCGCTTGAAGCGCGCCAGGAACCAGTCGTCGAAGAAGAACACCCACACGTACCAGTCGGTGACGAGCGAGAGCGTCGGCCCGTCGCACTCGGGATGGGTGTAGGCGCACAGCAGTGCGTAGTCGTGTGCCTCCAGATCGGCGAGGTCCCAGACCCCCGAGCCCTCCAGCATCCCCAGGTCCCCGGCCCAGGCCCGGCTGTGGGTGCGGGCCTCCTCCAGGTGCGGATTGAGCCGCGCGGGGTGCGGCAGGTAGAACTCGGGCAGCTCGAAGGGCTGCTCAGCGGTCATGGGAGGGCCCCTCCCGGTCGTCGAAGCGGGCGATCTCCACGTTCTCCAGGACCCCGACGGCGTCGGGCACCAGGATGGCCGCCGAGTAGTAGGCGGTGACCAGGTAGGAGATGATCGCCTGCTCGTTGATGTTCATGAACCGCACGGACAGGCCCGGCTGGTACTCGTCGGGCAGCCCCAGCTGGTGCAGGCCGATGACGCCCTCGTTGTCCTCGCCCGTGCGCAGGACCAGGATCGAGCTGGTCCGCTCCTCCGTCACCGGGATCTTGTTGCAGGGCAGCAGGGGCACCCCGCGCCAGGAGGGCAGCGCGTGCCCCTGGAAGTCCACGGCGGCCGGGTACAGGCCGCGCCGGTTGCACTCGCGCCCGAAGGCGGCGATGGTCCGCGGATGGGCGAGGAAGAACTCCGAGCCGCGCCGCCGGCTGAGGAGTTCGTCCATGTCGTCGGGGGTGGGAGGACCGGTGCGGGCGAAGATGCGCTGCTCGTAGTCGGCGTTGTGCAGCAGCCCGAACTCGGGGTTGTTGATCAGCTCGCTCTCCTGGCGTTCCCTCAACGCCTCCACCGTGAGCCGGAGTTGCTGCTCCGCCTGGTTCATGGGCTGGTTGTAGAGGTCGGCGACGCGGGAGTGCACGCGCAGTACGGTCTGCGCGACGCTGAGCTCGTACTCGCGCGGGCTCAGGTCGTAGTCGACGTACGTGCCGGGCAGCATCACCTCGCCGGTGTGGCCGGCGGACAGGTCCACGGCGTCGCTGCCCTTGCGGCCGACGCGCTCGGCCTCCAGATAGGCCTCGGCGTGCCGGCGCAGGGCGGGGGAGCTGTTCAGGGCCACGTCCCAGTCGCCGCGGTTGAAGGTCATCGTCACCACGTCGGTCAGGGCGCGGGCCGTGAACTCCCAGCGGGCGTCCGGCAGGGGGTGGTGGCCGAAGTGGTCGCCGTCGCTGAGGACGCCGAGGCTGGCCTCGTCCCCGTAGGAGCCGACGCTGAGCCGCTCGATCCGGCCGTGGGCGACGAGGTAGATCTTGTCGACGGGGTCGCCGCGCCGGACGATCACATCGCCCTTGCGGAACTCCTCCTTGACGAACCGCTCGGCGATCGACTCGACCACCCGGTCGTCGGGGAAGTAACGGAGCATGCCCAGCTCGCGCAACATGGGCGGGATGACGCGGAGTTCGGTGCCCGTCTTGACGAAGGTGATGCGGCCGTCGCCGAGGGTGTAGCTGACGGTGCGGTTGACCCGGTAGGTGCCGCCGCCCGTCTGCACCCACGGCAGGATCTTCAGCAGCCAGCGCGAGCTGATGCCCTGCATCTGCGGGGCGGACTTCGTCGTGGTGGCGAGGTTGCGGGCGGCCTCGGTGCTCAGGCTCTGCCGGGCGGCGGCGGCCAGGTGTGCGGAGCTCACTTCGGGGGCGGGGTCGACGGACATGGCAGGCCTTCCTCTCGGTCGGTCTTCCTGGGCGCGGCGGCCGGGCGGGGGTCGTGAACGGGGGTGATCGGAAGGAGCGATCCCGCTTCCAGTGATCTGCTGCGCTCCCGTACGCCAGCGGCACGCGGTGTGATCGCGTGCCGACGGGCGCACACGTCTTAGTTAGGGGCAGGAGCGCTTCACCGGCTACGGAGGCCCCGCCCTCACCCTGTTGAATGTCCCCACGCGTTGAAGGGCTGGACGTTTGTGCGAGCTGGGCGGTTCTGATGGCCAAGCGTGAACCCAACGGACGACTCCGCACCCTCCTGACCGACGCCCGCTGGAGCGGGCAGGACTTCGCCCGCGCCGTCAACGGGGTGGCCGCCGAGACCGGCCTCACCCTGCGCTACGACAGGACCTCCGTCTCCCACTGGCTCGCCGGCACCCGGCCGCCCGCCCATGTCGTCGCCCTCGCCGCCGAAGCGCTCAGCCGGCGCACCGGGCGGCCGGTCAGCCCGGCCGACACCGGGCTTACCCGGCCCGCGGGCATCAGGGTGCGGGACCGCAGCGGCGGCGAGCCGCGCGGCGCCGACGCCCTCACGCCGGGCGACGCCGAGGCCCTCTTCGGCGAGATCCCCGTCTACTCCTCCGTCTGGCGGCCGCCGGGCGGGCCGCCCGGTGGGCCGCCGGGCGGGGGCGAGGGCCCGGCGCGGGCCTCCGGGCGGATCGGGGCGGAGCACGTGGCGGCCGCCGAAGCCGTGCTGCCGGTCTTCCGCAACGCCGACATGACGTCCGGCAGCGGCCTGGCCCGGCCCGCCCTGACCCGCTACCTCGCGACCACGGTGGCGCCCTGGCTGCGCGCCGCCGCCGCGCCGGCGGTACGCCACCGGCTGCTGGGCTGCACCGCCCGGCTCGCCTACACCGCGGGATTCCTCTGCTTCGACGGGAACCAGCAGGGCATGGCCCAGGCGTACTACCGGGCGGCGCTGCGGCTCGGGCAGGAGGCGGGGGATCCGGGTTGCTGGGCGCCCGTACTGCGCGCGATGAGCGTGCAGGCCCATCAGCTGGGCCACCGCAAGCAGGCGTGGGAGCTGGCGGAGGCGGCCGCCCGGGAGGCCGGGCGGCTCCCCTCCCTCCAGGCCGCCTTCGTCACCGGGCAGCTGGCCGTGGCCGAGGCCGGCTGCGGCGACCGGCGGGCGGCTGTGGCCCATCTGGGCGAGGCGGAACGGCTGCTGGAGCGCTCGGCGGGTCAGCAGCCGGCCATCGGCGACTACCACCACGCCGCCCTCGCCCATCAGCAGGCGGAGGCGCTGGCGGCGCTCGGGGACGTGCGGGGTGCGATATCCGCGCTCGGCGCCTCGCTCCGGCAGCGGCCGGCCGGTGAGCGGCGGGCCCGGGCGATCACGACGGCGCGGCTCGCCGAGCTCCACCTGGGGCGCGGGCACGTGGAGCGGGCCTGTGCCGCGTGGCACGACCTGCTGGACCTCGTGCCGCAGCTGGACTCGGTGCGGGTGGAGGAGGCGGTCCGCAGACTGCGCGGCCGCCTCCACCCCCTGCGCGCCCACCGCGCCGCCCGCACCCTCCTGTCCCGCCTCCCCTGACAGGGGAGGGGTTTCTCAGGCCGGGGCCCGGTACCGGGGGCTCGTCGCGTGCCACCGCGCCGAGCCGCCCATCCAGTTGCGGATGCCCTCCAGGAAGCGGGCCAGGAGCGGCGAGCCGAGCCCGGCCAGGGCCGCCGACTCCGCCTCGACCATCCGCATCATCTCGTCATGGATCGCAGCCGTCCGGTTCACCGCCTCCTGGAGCGAACAGCCCTCCTCCGCTGCGATCAGGTTCGGGAGGTTGGTGTCGGCGGGATCCTCCCGGGCCATCGAGTACAGGTCGTTCAGGAGGCACGTGGCCGCACCCGCGTACATGTACGTGCGCCGCACCCGCGCATCCGCGAACTCCTGCGCCGGCACCTCGTACCCCCCGACCGGGTCGGTCAGGACCATGCAGGGGAAGAAGCCGTTCTCGTACCGGTGCAACAGGTACTCCCACACCGGCGGCCGCCGCCCCGACATCCGCCACTCGGCCTCGTGGTTGTACCCGACGAACATCACCGCCAACTGGTAGCGCAGGCGCGTCACCTGGGTCGGGGAGGCGAACTCGGCGAGGTGCTCCAGGGCCGAGCGGAACGCGCGCAGCACCGGCTCGGCCGCCACCCGCTCCTCGAACCGCCGCGCGTAGCCCGCCGGCATCCGCACCGGGTCCACCACGGCGTGCGCGAGCGCCGACCGCAGCCCGATCAGCGCGGGGTCGGGGTCCCGGCCCTCGTCGACCCAGTGGTCGTCGACGGCCCACTCGGCGAGCCCGCACTTGGCGGCCGCCAGCAGCCGGTCCGGGTCGTCGCAGTCCGGGTGCGCGAGCATCATCAGCTGGCCGAAGCCGCAGGAGCGCAGCATGTCCAGGCGCCCCTCGTAGATCCCGACCTCGGCGGCCCACCGGACCAGCCGATCGTCGACCACCTCCGCCAGGGCCGGGTCGTCCCGTACGGGGTCGGGGCAGTACAGCGGGGGGATCACGACGCCGCCCGCACGGCTGCCCGTACCGGTGTCGCAGACCGGGGCGGGCGCACGCCCCGGTGAGGCGCCCAGTCCGCTGCGGCCGCCGAGCAGCCGGCGCAGCACGTCCTCCGGTGCGTCGAGGGCGGGAACGAGGGCGCGGTCCATGAGGTCCTCCTGCGGGTCGGCACACCCACCCATGGAGCGCGGCCCGGCCACCGCCCCGGTAGCCCCCGCCTCCCGCCCGCCCGTTGAAGATGCCGCCGCGTTGAAAGCCTGCACTGGTGTGCGGACACCGTCCGCCCGCGTGCCCGCCGGGTCCCCGCAGGCCGGGCTTCGCACTGGCGTGCACGGCTTCAACCCGCCGTGATTTTCAACAGGCCCCCCGCCCCGCGCGGGTACCGCTCCCGCCGCCCGGCACCCCACCGTGAACCGTGCGGAGCCGAGCCGCGCGCTCCTCGTGGACCGACGCAGGGAGGAACCCCCCATGACCTCAGCAGCGCCGCCGCCCCTGGACCCCGCCGACGAACGGCAGTTGAGCCTGAGCACCGCAGCGGCCCGCAATCTGGCGACGACCACCAAGTCCGTCCCCCAGATGCAGGGCATCAGTTCGCGCTGGCTCCTGCGCATGCTGCCCTGGGTGCACCTCGGGGCCGGCACCTACCGGGTCAACCGCCGCCTCACCCACGCCGTGGGCCGCGGCCGGGTCTCCTTCGTCCAGACCGGCGCGGACGACGTACGCATCCTCGCCCCCACCCTCGCCGAACTCCCCACCCTCAAGGGCTACGCCGACGGCGGCGTCCTCGACGAGCTGGCGCAGCGCTTCGTCAAGCGCGACCTGCGCGCCGGCGACGCCCTCGTGACCGCGGGCACCCCGGTCGACGAGGTGTTCGTCATCGCGCACGGCCGCTTCGAGAAGCGCGCCGAGGGCAAGTACGGCGGGGCCGAACTCCTCGGCGTGGTCGCCGACGGCGACCAGCTCGGCGACGACGCCCTCGGACAGGAGGACCCGCGCTGGGGCTACGCCGTCCGCGCCGCCACCGCCGGCACCGTCATGGTGCTGCGGTGGAGCGCGTTCCAGGAGGTGCTGGGCCGCTCGGCGAGCCTGCGCGCCCACCTGGAGCAGTACGTCGAGAACGGCCGAAGGCCCGTCAACCGGCGCGGCGAGGCCGACATCGAGCTCTCCTCCGGCCACGAGGGCGAGGCCGTACTGCCCGCCACGTTCGTCGACTACGAACTACGCCCGCGTGAGTACGAGTTGAGCCTCGCGCAGACCGTGCTCCAGATCCACACCCGTGTCGCCGACCTCTACAACGACCCGATGAACCAGTTCGAGCAGCAACTGCGCCTGACCGTAGAGGCGATGCGCGAACGCGAGGAGTCCGAAATCCTCAACAACCGTGATTTCGGGCTCCTCCACAACGCCGACTACGGGCAGCGCATCAGCACCTGGTCCGGCCCGCCCACCCCCGACGACATGGACGACCTGCTCAGCATGCGCCGCGGCACCACGTTCTTCCTCGCCCACCCCAAGGCCATCGCCGCCTTCTTCCGCGAGTGCAACAAGCGCGGCATCGCCGTCGACACGGTCGAGGTGCACGGCAAGAAGGTCCCCTCCTGGCGCGGCCTCCCCGTACTGCCCTGCGGGAAGATCCCGGTCGTCGGCGGCCACACCAGCTCCATCCTGGCCCTGCGCACCGGCGAGGAGAACGAAGGCGTCGTGGGCCTGCGCCCGACCGCGATCCCCGAGCAGATCGAACCGGGCCTCAACGTCCGCTGCATGGGCATCGACCAGAAGTCGGTCATGTCCTACCTGGTCAGCTCCTACTACTCCACGGCGATCCTCGTCCCCGACGCGATCGGCATCCTCGAGAACGCCGACATCGCCTCCACGCGCACCTGACCCCCGCGTCCCCTCTGTGACGTACGCGTCCGCGCCGCGCGCCCGGGGACGGTTGTCCGGAGGCCGGTCATCGGCTCTACTGCTGTGCAGCCCCGCCTCGGGGCGCCGTACGGGCGGGAGGGACCCCAGGATGACAGCGGACCGGCGATCGGACCGGAGACCGGGCTCGCGGGTGGACCGGCGGGCGCGGCGGTCGGCTGCCCGCCCCGTGTCGCACCGGCGCCGGCCCCGGTTCCGGGGCCGGCGCCCGCTGCTGGCTCTGCTGATCTCCGCCTTCCTCCTCGTCGGGGTCTGCGCGGCCACCGGCATCGCCTGGGACCCCTTCAACGCCCCCTCCGCGCACGGCGCTTCTGCCCCGGACGTCGGCGCCCCCTGGTCCACCGGGCCCGACGGGGTCCCCTCACCGGCCGCCTCCGCCCCGGCCGCCACCCCCCGTCAGCCCACCCGGAGCGGCCCGGCCGACGACTCCGCGGCCACCGAGGGCGACCCCCGGAGCGGCGAGGACACCGCAGCCGAACGCCCCACCGGCGCGCTGCCGTTCGACATGCCCGCGCCCGCCGCCCTGCGCTCCGGCGCGGCGGGCCGCAAGCTGGTGTTCGCCCACTACTTCACCCCGTATCCGCTCTCCCTCGACAACGCGAGCGCCGACGGCGACTACTACACCCGCCACTACCTCGCCCCGGACGGCGAGAACGGCAAGCACGAGAAGTACGGCGGCCTGCTGCGCGACCGGCCGCTGCCCGTGCGGCCGAAGAGCGGCGACTGGGAGTACGCCAACCTCCAGCAGGAGGTGCGCACGGCCCGCGCGGCCGGCATCGACGGCTTCACCCTCGACGTGCTCTCCTTCTCCGGCAGGAACTGGGACCGCTCCAACCTGCTGATGGCGGCGGCCCACTCGGTGGACCCCGCCTTCAAGATCATGCTGATGCCGGACATGACCTCGCTGAAGACCGACGACCCGGCCGTGCTCGCCGACGCCATCGCCACCCTCGGCGACGCCCCCGCCGCCCACCGGCTCCCCGACGGCCGGCTCGTCGTCTCGCCCTTCAAGGCGGAGGAGAAGAGCGCCGCCTGGTGGAGCGAGGTCATCGCCCTCCTCGCCTCCCGGCACGGCGTCCGCACCGCCTTCGTCCCGCTCTTCCTCGACTTCGGCGCGCACAACGGCGAGTTCGCCCCCATCAGTTACGGCTTCTCCGAGTGGGGCAGCCGCAGCTACGTCGGCCAGGAGAGCAACACCCGCGACGTCGGCCGCGCGCACGGCATGGGCAAGATCTGGATGCAGCCCGTGTCCGTCCAGGACGCCCGGCCCAACCAGGGGATCTACGACGAGGCCGGCAACACCGCGACCCTGCGCTCCACTTGGACGCACGCCATCGAGGACGGCGCCGACTGGGTGCAGCTCACCACCTGGAACGACTACTCCGAGGGCAGCCAGTTCGCGCCCTCCCTGCACAACGGCCACGCCTACCTGGACCTGACCTCCTACTACCTCACCAGGTTCAAGACGGGCAGCTGGCCGGAGATCGTCCGCGACACCCTCTACCTGACGGCGCGCACCCAGTTCGCGGACGCCGATCCGACGGGCCGCCAGTCGCTGCTCATGACGGTGCGCAAGGGCAGCGCCGCTCCCCGGGACACGGTGGAGGTGCTCAGCTTCCTCACCGCGCCCGGCGCCGTCCGCACGACCGTGGGAGGCGCCGGGGCCTCGTACGAGGCGCCGGCCGGGGTCCACTCCGAGCTGCTTCCGCTGAAGCCGGGCGCCGCGTCGGCGCGGGTGGTGCGGGGCGGGAAGACGCGGGCGGAGGTGGAGCTGCCGTATCCGGTGGACCGCACGGTGGAGGTCCAGGACCTCCAGTACCACGCGGCCACCAGCGGGCGCCGCTAGGCGGTCCGGGCCTGGGCGGACGCGGGCCGGACGGCCTGGGGCCCGTCGGACTCCGGCCGGACGAACTCCGGCCGGACGAACTCCGGCTGGTCGAGCACGCGCAGCCAGCTGCCGTCGGGCTGGCGCCGGACCACCTGGGCGCGGGCGCCCGCGCCGTCCTTCGGCGGCGTCGACGTGAGCGCGATGTCCCCGCAGATCAGCGTCGGCAGCGGCGCCTCCGGCTCGAAGCGGGGCCGGTGGGCCAGCACCTCCTCCCACAGGGCGCGGATCGCCTCCCGCCCCACGGTGGTCCGGCCGGCCGGGTACGCCATCACCGCGTCCTGCGCGTAGAGCGCGGCGACACCGGCCGCGTCCCCGGCGTTGGAGCGCTCGACGAACAGGCGGGTGATGTCCTCGGGACGCATGGCCTTCTCGTACTCGTGCACGGTGTCCTCCTGCTGGTGCAGCCGGGATGGGCTCTTCGTGCTTCCAGGGTGGTCGCCCGCCAATCAGAAGTCCAACAGATGGATCTTCTGCGAGCTAGAATCCACAGTCATGGAACTGCGGCAGCTCGCCTACTTCATTGCCGTCGCCGACGAGCGGAACTTCACCCGCGCGGCCGAACGGGTGCACATCAGCCAGTCCGGTGTCAGCGCCCAGATCCGGCAGCTCGAACGGGAGCTGGGCGCCGAGCTGTTCGACCGGTCGGCCCGTACCGTGACGCTCACCGCCGCCGGCGAGGCCGCGCTCGGACCCGCCCGGGCGGCCCTCGCCGCGGCCGAGGCCGTCGGCCAGGCGGTCGGCGAGGTGACGGGCCTGCTCCGGGGCCGGATCACGGTCGGCATGGTCGTCGGCTGCACCGTCACCCCGCTCTTCGACGCCCTCGCCGCCTTCCACCGGGCCCATCCCGGTGTGGAGATCGCCCTGGTGGAGGACAACTCCGACCGGCTCGTCCAGGGCGTGCACGCCGGCACCGTCGACCTGGCCCTCATCGGGACGGCCACCGCCAACCCGGCCGGGCTGGAGGCGCTGACCATCGTCAGCGAGCGGCTCGTCGTCGCGGTCCCGCCCGGGCACCCCCTGGCCGGCCGGAGCCGGGTCGCCCTCCGCGACCTCGGCGCGCACCCGCTCGTGTGCATGCCGCCGGGCACGGGGCTGCGTACGGTGTTCGACCGGGCCTGCGCCGCGCAGGGGATCGAACCGGTGATCGCCCTGCAGGCCGGAGCCGCGGACGCGATCGCCGACCTCGCGGCCCGGGAACTCGGGGTCGCCGTGCTCAGCGAATCGATGGCCGGGGTCCACCGCGGCCGGCTCGTCGCCCGCGTCATCGACGACGTCGACACCCCGGCCCTGCTCTCCCTCGTCTGGCGCGGGACGCACGGCCCCGCCGTCCGCGAGCTCGTCACGCACGCCCGCCGGGCCTTCGCGGGCGGGCTACCGGCGCCGGCCGCGGCGGGAGATGATCCGGAGGACAACCGTGCCGCACCCACGGAGGACCAGTGACGTCGAACCCGATACGCCCCGCGGGCCCGCCCGCCGAACCGTGGGCCGGGCTGCCCGCCGAGGTGCCGGGCGGGCAGCCTGATGCGTTTCCCGGCGGGCCGGAGCTCTTCCGGCTCGACCCCGCGGTCGCCCACCTCAACCACGGCTCCTTCGGGGCGGTGCCCGTCCCCGTCGAAGAGGCACAGGCGGCCCTGCGTGCCGAGGCCCACGCCGATCCCGACGCCTTCTTCACCACCGTCTCCGACCGGCTCGCCGGAGCCCGTGCCCGGATCGCCGCACACCTCGGCGCCGACCCCGACGGCATCGCCTTCATCTCCAACGCCACCGAAGGCGCCAACCTCGCCCTCGACGCCGTCCCCTTCGCCGACGGCGACGAGATCCTGGTCACCGATCACGGCTACCGCACCGTCGTCGCGGCCGCCGCCCGCCGCGCCACGGTCACCACCGTCGCCCTGGACCCCCACCTGCCCGACGAGGACGCCGTACGCGAAACCGTGCTGGCCGCCCTGACGCCCCGCACCCGCGTTGCCCTCCTCGACCACGTCAGCTCGCCCACCGCCCGCCTGATCGCGAGCCCCCGGCTCCTCGCCGACCTGCGGGAACGCGGGGTCATCAGCATCGTCGACGGGGCGCACGCCCCCGGCATGCTCGCCGACCCGCTCGCCGGCGGCGCCGACTTCTGGTTCGGCAACCTCCACAAATGGGGCTACGCCCCCTCAGGCACCGCGGTCCTCGCCGTCGCCCCGCAGCACCGCCACCGGATCCGGGCCCTCGTACCGTCCTGGGAGGACCAGCACGGATTCCCCCGGTCCGTCGAGTACCGCGCCACCGCCGACTACACCGGCTGGCTCGCTGCCCCCGAGGGCCTGGACCTCCAGGACCGCCTCGGCGCGGACCGGGTACGCGCCCACAACAGCGCCCTCGCCGCCCACGGCGCGGCGCTGCTCGCCCGGATCCCCGGCCTGACCCCGCTCCCGCACACCGCCGGGATCGCCATGCGCACCCTGCGCCTGCCGCCCGGCGTCGCCGAGACCCAGGACGCCGCCACCGCGCTGCGCGAGGACATCGCGGCGCGCCGGCGCGTCCGCGTGCTCATCTGGCCCTGGCCGGGCGGCGGCGGCATCCGCGTCTGCGGGCAGATCTACAACCGGCCCGAGGAGTACGAACGCCTCGCCGCGGCCCTGCCCGGCTACCTCGACTGACGCCGGCCGGGCGGCCGGCCGCACCGGCCGCGGTCGCGTCAGCCGCGCCGCAGCAGGTACGTGTCCATGATCCAGCCCTTGCGGGCGCGGGCCTCGGTCCGCAGCTCCTCGATCCGCCCGGAGACCTCCGCCAGCTTCCCCGAGACCAGGATCTCGTCCGGGGTGCCCACGTAGGCCCCCCAGTAGATGAAGAGGTCCTGGTCCAGGTGGGCGGTGAAGGCGTGCCGCGCGTCCAGCATCACCACCACGTCGTCCACGTCGTCCGGCCAGCCCTCCGCGAGGCGCCGCCCGGTGGTGATCTGGACCGGCCGCCCGACCCGGTTCAGGTTGGTGCGGTGCCGCGCCAGCAGCGCCGAGACACTGCTGATGCCCGGGACGACCTCGTGCTCGAAGGCCACCCGGCCGCGCTCCAGCACCTCGTCGAGGATCGCGAGCGTGGAGTCGTAGAGGGAGGGATCGCCCCACACCAGGAACGCCCCGGTCTCACCCTCCGCCAGGTCTTCCGCGATGAACCGCTCGAAGAGCTCGGCCCGCGCGCTGCGCCAGCCGTCCACCGTGGGCGTGTAGTCGGCGGGGGTCCGGTCCCGGTCCGGATCCCGGCCCTCCACCAGCCGGTGGCCGGGGCGGGCGTGCTCGTCGAGCATCGCGCGCCGCAGCCCGGTCAGGTCCGCCTTCTCCTCACCCTTCTCCAGGATGAGGAATGCGTCCGCCGCGCCGATCGCCTTGACCGCCTGGAGGGTCAGGTGGTCCGGGTCGCCCGCGCCTATGCCGATCACTGAGAACTTCTTCACCCGGCTATTGTGCCCATCATGCGCGTCGCCCTGTTCGTCACCTGCGTCAACGACGCGCTGTACCCGCGCACGGGCATCGCCGTCGTACGCCTCCTGGAGCGCCTCGGCGTCACCGTGGACTTCCCCGCGGCCCAGAGCTGCTGCGGGCAGCCGCAGTACAACACGGGCTACAGGCGCGAGGCCGAACCGCTGATGGCGCGCACGGCGCGGGCCTTCGCCGGCTACGAGTACGTGGTCACCCCCTCCGGGTCGTGCGCCGCCATGATCCGCGAGCACTACCCGCGCATCGGCCGCAAGGCCGCGGCGGAGGGCCGGGGCGAGGAGCTCGCGGAGACCGCCCGCTCGCTGGCCCCGCGCGTGTACGAGCTGACCGAGTTCCTCGTCGACGTGCTCGGCGTGACCGACGTGGGCGCGTACTTCCCGCACACCGTCACCTACCACCCGTCCTGTCACGGCCTGCGGGGCCTGGGGCTGGGGGACCGGCCGCGGCGGCTGCTGGCCGCCGTCAAGGGCCTGGACCTCGTCGAACTGCCCGGTGCCGAGGAGTGCTGCGGCTTCGGCGGCACCTTCGCCGTCAAGAACCCCGACGTCTCGACCGCGATGGGCACCGACAAGATCGGCAGCGCGGCCGCGACGGGCGCCGAGGTGCTGTGCGGCGCCGACAACTCCTGCCTCGCCCACCTCGACGGCCTGCTGCGGCGCACCGGCTCCCCGGTCCGCGCCCTGCACCTCGCCGAGATCCTGGCCGCCACGGAGGAGGACCCCCTGCCATGACGGGGACGTACCTGGGCATGCCCGCCTTCCCCTCCGCCGCGCGCGAGGCCGTACGGGACGACGTGCTGCGCGCCAACCTCCGGCACGCCACGCACACCATCCGCGACAAGCGGGCCCGCGCGGTCGCCGAACTGGAGGACTGGGACCGGCTGCGCGCCGCCGGCAAGGCCGTCAAGGACCACACCCTGCGCCATCTCGACCGCTACCTCCTGCAGTTGGAGGCCTCGGTCACGGCGGCCGGCGGCACCGTCCACTGGGCGGCCGACGCCGACGAGGCCAACCGCATCGTGACGGACCTGGTGCGCGCCACCGGTGAACGCGAGGTCGTCAAGGTCAAGTCCATGGCCACCCAGGAGATCGGCCTCAACGAGGCCCTGGAGGCGGCCGGGATCGCCGCCTACGAGACCGACCTCGCCGAGCTCATCGTCCAGCTGGGCCACGACCGGCCCTCCCACATCCTGGTCCCCGCCATCCACCGCAACCGGGGTGAGATCCGCGACATCTTCCGTACGGAGATGGGCAGTTGGGGCCGCCCGGCGCCCGACGGGCTGGGCGACGACCCCCGGGAGCTGGCCGAAGCCGCCCGCCTGCACCTGCGGGAGAAGTTCCTGCGCGCCAAAGTCGCCGTGTCCGGGGCCAACTTCATGGTCGCCGAGACCGGCACGATGGTGGTCTTCGAGTCCGAGGGCAACGGCCGGATGTGCCTGACCCTGCCCGAGACCCTCATCTCGGTCGTCGGCGTGGAGAAGGTCGTCCCGACCTTCCGGGACCTGGAGGTCTTCCTCCAGACCCTGCCCCGCTCCTCGACGGCCGAGCGGATGAACCCGTACACGACCATGTGGACCGGCACCACCGACGGCGACGGGCCGTCCGTCTTCCACCTCGTCCTCCTCGACAACGGCCGCACCGACACCCTCGCCGACGAGGTGGGCCGCCAGGCCCTGCGCTGCATCCGCTGCTCCGCCTGCCTCAACGTCTGCCCGGTCTACGAGCGCGCCGGCGGCCACGCCTACGGATCCGTCTACCCGGGCCCCATCGGCGCCATCCTCAGCCCCCAACTGCGCGGCACCGGCAGCGAGATCGACGCCTCGCTGCCCTACGCCTCCACCCTGTGCGGGGCCTGCTACGAGGTCTGCCCGGTCGCCATCGACATCCCCGAGGTCCTCGTCCACCTGCGCGAACGGGTGGCCCAGGGCGGCCCGGTGACACGCGACGGCATCCGCGTGCGGATCCGCCCGGCGCACGGCCACACCGCCGAACGGGCCGCCATGCGCGCGGCCCGGCTGCTCCTGGACCGTCCGGGCGCTCTCCGCGCGGGGGAGCGGCTGCTGGCCCGGGCCCGCAGGCTGGCGCCCCGCAGGCTGCCCGGACCGGGCCGGGCCTGGACCGACACCCGCGAACTGCCACCCGTACCGGCGCAGTCCTTCCGCGACTGGTGGACGACCCGAGAACGGGAGACCCCGCAGTGACCAGCAGGGACCGCATCCTGGCCCGCATCCGCCGCGCCGTGCCCGACCCGGGGCCGGACGTGGCGGTCCCCCGGGACTACCTCCGGGTCCACGGCGCCCGCACCCCGGCCGAGAGCGCCGACCTCCTCGCCGCCAACCTGGCCGAATACCGCGCGAAGGTCCACCGCACCGACGAGGACGGCCTCCCCGGGCTGCTGGCCCGGCTCCTCTCCGAGCGGGGCTCCGCGACGGTCCTCGTCCCGCCCGCCCTGCCCCCGCACTGGCTCGCGGACGCCCACCCGGCCCGCGTACCCGACCGCGCCGCCTCCACCCCGTACGAACTCGACGCCGTCGACAGCGTCGTGACCGGCTGCGCCCTGGCCATCGCCGAGACCGGCACGATCGTCCTCGACGGCGGCCCGGAGCAGGGGCGCCGCCGCATCACCCTCGTCCCGGACCACCACATCTGTGTGGTCCGTGTCCCCGGCCAGGTGGTGGACTCGGTCCCCCAGGCGCTCGAACGCCTCGACCCAACCCGCCCCCTGACCTGGATCTCCGGCCCCTCGGCCACCAGCGACATCGAACTCGACCGCGTGGAGGGCGTCCACGGCCCCCGCACCCTGGAGGTGATCCTCCTCGGCGCACAATAGGGGCATGCCCTCCCACATCGCCCTCACCGCCCTCGTGGTCCACGACTACGACGAGGCCGTCGACTTCTACACCCGCGCCCTCGGCTTCGAGCTCGCCGAGGACACGCCCCGCCCCGACGGCTCCCGCTGGGTCGTGGTCCGCCCGCCCGGCGCCACCGAGTCCGCCCTCCTCCTGGCCCGCGCCAAGGACGACGCCCAGCGCTCCCGCGTGGGCGACCAGACCGGCGGGCGCGTCGGCTTCTTCCTCTACACCGACGACTTCGCCCGCGACCACGCCCGGATGACCGCCGAGGGCGTCCGCTTCCTGGAGGAGCCCCGCCACGAGGCGTACGGCTCCGTCGCCGTCTTCGAGGACCTCTACGGAAACCGCTGGGACCTGCTCCAGCCCGCCGCGTAGGCCCTGGCCGGGTGGTCAGGCGGGGCCCGGCGGGCCGGTGAGCCCGGGCGCCTCGCCCGCGGCGTCGATCCCTTCGCCCGCCTCCACCCGGTGCGCGAGTGCCCGGGCCCAGCCGACCAGTCCGGCCACGTCGATCCCGTACGCACCGCCGCGCCCGGCCAGGCCGTCGGCCCCGCGCCGCAGCAGCCGCGCCCCGCCGACGGCGTTCCCGCGCGCGGCGTGCGTCAGCCCCACCGCGAGCTGCGCGAGCCCCCGCCAGAGCGGGGCCTCGTCCTGCGGCCCCGACTTCCAGGCGTCCTCGAACACCTCGTGCGCGTGGAACGGCATCCCGGCGTCCAGCAGCCGCTGCGCCTCCCGCACGGTCTCGGCCCCCGACCGCACCACCCCCTCGGGCTGCCGCTCGACCCCCGGCGCCCCGTAGGGCAACGGCCGCCCCAGCCCGTCCCGCGGCCGCGCACTGCGCGCCCGCCCCTCAACGTCCCGATCCCGTGCGTTCACCAGGCCATCCTCCCCCCTCGCCGATCACCGGTGCATGCGCACCCCTCGGCGTGGGGTAATGTTCTGCATGTGCCGCAGGGACGGGGAAAACCCGGTCGAAAGACAGCCCAGGCACAACGGGACGTGGCGCAGCTTGGTAGCGCACTTGACTGGGGGTCAAGGGGTCGCAGGTTCAAATCCTGTCGTCCCGACTCTGCTTTTCGCAGGTCGGAGGCCGTTCTCTCACACATGAGAGGACGGCCTTTTCCGTGCCCGGAATGCTGGTGATCGCAGTGTGGTCGCACGCCCGCTTTGGGGTTGGTTGGCGGTGGGGTGGAAGCCGGTCGGGGCGGGGGAGCGGAGCCGGTTGAGGGCTTCGCGGAGGTGCTGGATGTGGTCGCGTGGTGGTCGCAGCCGTTCCAGCCAGGCTCGCCGGTCGTTTCGTTTCTGGGCCCGGGTGAGGGTGTAGTCGATGGTGTCGACGGCTTCGCGGGCGGCTTGTTGGGTGAGGTGGCTGTAGATGTTGGCGGTGGTCGACAGGGTGGAGTGCCGCAGGGTCTTGGAGACCACGGTGAGGGGGACGCCGGCGGTGATGGTGATCGTGGCGGCCAGGTGCCGCAGGTCGTGAACGGTCACCTGGGGTACGCCGGCCTCTTTGGAGAGTTGCCGGAGCCGGTCGAGGACGGTGTGGGGTCGCAGGGGTCGGCCGTCGGGTCTGCAGAAGACGAGTCCGGTGAATGGATCGCTGGGGTCGCTGTGGCGGCGGGCCCTTGACCGGGCCCGGTGCTCGAGTGCAGTGGCAACGCGGGGTGAGAGGGCGACCCAGTTCCGACTGGTACGGGTCTTGGGCGTGGTGATGACGAGGTGGTTGTTGTCGATCGCGGAGAGCGTGCAACGTACGTAGAGGACACGTTCGGCCAGGTGGACGTCGTCCCAGTGCAGACCGAGGGCCTCTCCTTTGCGCATGCCGGTGCCGATGAGGAATTCGAATAGGTCGGCCATGTCCGGGTCTGCCTGATGGCAGTGCTGGAGGAAGCGGATGGCCTCGTCGGCGGTCCAGATCCGGCGCTCGGGTGACGGTGGCCGGTGAAGTGCCGGGGGGCTGGCGGGGTTGTGGGCGAGGCGGTGTTGGCGGACTGCGTCACCGAGGGCGCTGGAGAGGGTGGCCAGGCAGCGGTAGAGGGTGGTCTCGCCGCGGCCTGCGGCGAGCTCGCCGGTGACGAACGCGGCGATGTGACGGTGCCCGAGCTCGTCCAGCTTCAGGGTCCCGAAGGCCGGGACGAGGTCGTTGTGGACGTAGTCCCGGTAACGCGCCACGGTGGTCGGCTTGAGCACGAGCGCCTTGGCGGCGAGCCAGGCGGTCAGGTAGTCGTCGACGCTCTGGTTCGGGTCGGCGTTGAACCCGCCGGCCTCGCCCTCCAGGAACCTCCGCAGCGCCCCCTTGGCCGCGTCGTGGCTGCGGAATCCGCCACGGCGGACGGTCGTCCGGCGGCGCGGTGCCGGGACGTCGACGGCGAACGTCCACGTCCCGTGGTCACCGTCAGCGACCAGGCGGGCAGTGTGCTCCGAGCTGGTGATGCAGTGTGTCCCGGCAGCCACATCGGCGGTAGATGCGGCCGCGGTCGGCGGTGGTGCGCATGGGGATCGCCTCCAGGAGGCGGAGGAAGGGCCGACACGTCCAGTCTCGTGCGACCACATGCGACCACCACGATCCTCATACCGGCCGTGACCAGTGCGTTTCCCTTGTCCGGGCGCCAAGGGACGTCGACTTCCAGACTGCGAGCAGATCGCGGTTGGGGAATGGCTCACCAGGTGAAATGGCGGTTCGGGAGCGTGGTCCGGGGGCGAGCTGAATTTTGGTCCTGACCGGTCAGGCATATGGTCCCGCGGACCGTCTTGGGCCGGTGCGGCGAGGTTCAGCTGCTCTCCTGTGAAGGCCCGTAGTCACGGCGGGCCGGCCCGCCCAGGCCGACGAGGTATTGCATGGTTCGCGGCATTGCGGCGAAGGCCCAATAGAGGGCAGGCAGAATACGTGGAATGTCGATGATGTCCCGTGGATTGACGATGGAGGTGGCGATGGCGGCGGCGATCTGCTGGGGGGAGCTGATCGGCGTGAAGTCCGCGAAGCGCGGCAGTCGTGAAGAGGGGACGTGCTCACCGAAGAACTGGGTGCCGGCGATGACTCCTGGCCTGACCAGGGTGGCTCGAATGGGTGTGCCTTTGAGTTCGAGTTGCAGAACGCGCATGTACGCCTCAAGGGCTGCCTTGGACGCCGCGTACGCGGCAGAGGGGCCTTTGACGTAGATGCGGCCGGCGGAGGATCCAATGGTGATGATGTGGCCGCGACGGGCGGCCTCCATGAGGGGATACACGGCTTTTACGCCGTATACCGTGGCGTCATAAGCGGTCTGCATGGTCAGCTTCGCATCATCGACGGTCATCTCCGCCACGTCGAGCCAGCGAATGAATGCCGCATTGTTGACTAGTACGTCGATGCGTCCGGTGGCGGTATGTGCCGTGCGAATCCACTCTTCGAGGTCGGCCCTGTCGGTCACGTCTGTCTGGTGGAGTACGACGGCATCACGGTAGGGGCGCTCTGCCAACTCGGCGCGGGTGGCGGCGAGATTGGCGGGGGAGACGTCGCACCCCCATACGGTGGCACCGGTGCGGGCCAGCGTATGGACCAGGGCGCGACCCACGCCCGAGCCGGCCCCCGTCACCAGACAGGTCCAGCCCGCGGGGGAGTTGCGGCCGATGGGCATGAGTCAGCCTCCGTGGCGAAGAGGAGAGGACGGAACGGGACCCAGGCGCAGGGGCGCGTCGACGGTGGCGCGCAGGGCCGGCGAGTGGAAGGCAGCTGCTGCGGAGCGTCGGGACAGGGGAGGCAGGGTGTCCGCCCAGCCGAGGATGTCGAGCGTTGCCGGACGGATTCGGCCGCGTGCGCTGAAGGTGCTGAGGAGCAAGGTGTCACCGAGCGTCCCGAACCCGCGCATCTTCAGGGGCAGCGTCAGGCCGCGGGAGCGGGAGGCGAACGACAGCGCGGCGATGTCTCCGGTGCGGTCGCTGATGTGCACCGTGGTGTCCGATGTCCACGAGAACTCGGCCAGCTTCTTGGGCAGGCCCCAGATCTCCCGTCCCCCGCGCAGGGAGAGTTCGTCGTCGACCCAGATCCGGTGGACCCACAGACCCGGCCGACGGCCGTGGAACCGCAGGGAGGCAAGGGCGAACTCGTCGTAGCTGAGGTCTCCGCGGTAGCGGATCAGCAGCACCGCGAGCATCCTCGGAAGGGGCAGCCGCCTGGGAAGGGGGCAGGGCAGCTGGTGCGCCGTGGGGAACAGGCCGCACCACAGGGTGGCGGTGGAGCGCCATGGCGGTGGCGGGTATTTCCCGTCACCTGTCCCGGACCGGCTGTTGTCCATCGGATGCCTTTCAGCGGGCTGGTTCGCGTCTGGGCCCTCGTCTCGGATGTTCAGAGAGCGCCCTTCTGCCTACCCGCCCTCCATCTGAGTCAGTCTGGGCATCTCCGGACTGGCGGGAAAGGTGCGGCCACCACCGGCCGCACACCGGAATCGGCGACCGCATCCTTGCCGGCCGCGGCTGAAACACGGGTGCTGGGGCGAGGCCGATTCCTTGCTGGACGGGTGATGGGGGCGGAGCAATAGTGGACGTCGCTGACGCCGTCCACCTGGAGGAATTCTTGGCGGGAAGGTTGACTGACGATGAGGCTCTGCCAGCGGGGTTCGATCCCCGGAACCGTGATCGGGATGACATCTACGGTGCGTTGGCGCGGCTTGACGAACGGGGCCGTGTCTTTCACTCTCCTCAGCTTCAGGCATGGTGTGTGACCGGGTACGACGACATCGCCGCGATCCTCCGCAACGACGAGGACTTCTCCGCTCGGGACCACAAGCCGCGTCCTTTGACGGACCTGCCCGCGGATGTGTCGGAGATGCTGAGTACCTGGAGCGGGGAGTCGGCTTCGCTGGGCGAGATGGACCCGCCGGAGCACACCCGGGTCCGATCCGTCATCAATGCGGGATTCACCCCAAGGGCGCTGAAGGCCGCCGAGGCCGATGTAAGAGCCGCAGCCGTGCAGCTGCTGCACCCCCTCGCCGGCGCCCCGGAGTTCGAGCTGATCACCGAATTCGCGCTGCCGTTCGCACTGACGGTGATCCTGCGTTTCCTCGGCATCCCCGACGAGCACCACCAGGCGTGTCTGCGCTGGTCCGACCACAAGGTCCAGCTCATGGTCGGCCGCGACCACACTCCCGAGCAGCTGCGGGAGTACGCCACGGGGCTGCGCGCCTTCGGCGAGTTCGCCAGAACGCTGACGGCGCAGCGGCTGTCCGATCCGGGCGACGACCTGATCAGCGCCATGCTGCACGAGAGCCCCCATGGGCACCGCTTGTCGCCGGACGAGGTGGCCGGGTTGATCCCGACCCTGATCATCACCGGCCACACCACCCTGGCGCAGGCACTGGCCATCATCGTGAGGCAGCAGCTGCGCTCGCCGGGAGGCTGGGCCGCGCTGGTCGACGGCACCGTGGCGGTTCCTGACCTCGTCGAGGAGGGCCTGCGGCTGGACTGTCCCGTCGTCGGCATGTACCGGACCGCAGTGCGGGAGGTGAGCGTCGCCGGCGTCGTGCTGCCCGCCGGGAGCAGGGTGCTCCTGCTGTACGGCGCCGGCAACCACGATCCCGGCCGGTACCCGGATCCGGACCGATGTCTGTCGGGAAGGTGGCCCGCGGCCCCGCATCTGGCGTTCGGCCGGGGCACGCACTACTGCGTGGGGGCCGCCCTCGCCCGGGCGGAGCTCCGGATCGCGCTGGAGGAGATGGCCGCCCGTCTCCCGACGCTGTCGGCGGTACCGGAAGCCACTCCCGTCTACCGGCCGACGTTCCCCTTACGGGCCTTGACGGCCCTCCGGGTGCGGCCATGACCGAGCCGCACGAGCGCCCCGACAACGTTCCGCACACGGCCGGGTCGCTGCCTGCCCCGTCCGACGGCCGCCTGCGCCCGTTCGATGCGGTGATCTTCGATGTCGACGACACACTGACCCTCGACAACTCGGCGGCCGAACTCCTGACGGCCCTCGGGATTCCCCTGCGACGGCTGGGCGAGCTGATCCGCGAGTCCGAGTCCGGGCGGATCAGCCAGGCCGTCGCCGACCAGCACCTGCTGGACCTGCTGACCTCCACCGGCCGGATTTCCCGTACAGCCGCCGAAACCGTGTTCTCCAAGATCAGGCTCCGACCCTCGGTCACACCGATGATCCGCACCGTTCAGCAGGCCGGGCTGCGGGTGGGGCTGATCTCCGCCTCGTTCAGCACCTATGTCGAGCACATGGCCGTGCGCCTGGGAGTCACGGACCGCTACAGCAACGTCCAACTCGGTTTCGACGACACCGGCGCCCTGATCTCGGTGGATTTCACGATCGACGCCGCCGGCCTCAAACACCGGCAGCTGCACGACTTCTGCGCTCGTCACCAACTGCGTCCCAGCCGGGTGCTGGTGGTGGGTGACAACGAGTACGACCTCCAGATGTTCGCCTGCACCGGGCACGGCGTACTCATGGCGTGCCCCCACAACACCGAGCTGCATCAGCACGCCTGGCGGGTCATCGAACGCATCGACGACCTGGCCGCCTTCACGGCCGCCCCGACACCGCGCCGTAATGACGCCCGCCCCCTTGCCTGAAGGCACCCTCCGCATCACTCCCGAAAGGTGACCCCGTGCGCGTTCGCCGCATACCGCCCCACCACCCCCTCTGGCAGGAGAATGCGCTCCCCACCGGCTGGCGTACCACGATGGATCGGCTCTCGACCTACGTGGTAGAACGCGTCGATCCCGATGGAGGCGTCCGCGACCCCTGCCAGAGCCGGGTACTGGAGTCCGCACTCGCACTGTCACTCCTGCGCGCCATGCCCGACCGGACCGACCCCGCCACGAGGATCACCGGGTACCTGCAGCGACGCCGCACCACCGCCCACCCGCTCGAACAGGTGCTCATCGCGGCAGCCTGCGGCAGCCCTGCCGACGGAAGGCAGTCACTCGACCTGGACACCTACATCACGCAGGCACCCGACTTCACGAGCCGGCGCAAGCGCGCCACCTTCGAGGCGCTGCTCATCGCCTGCGGCGCCGAGAGCGGCACGAAGTGGGTGCCGGACGAGACCTCCTTCTCCAACGCCGGACTCCACCCCTGGGCCGAAGCCCAGACCGCGGCCGTGAAGGTCATCTGGGCAACGGCACCGGGCGCACGGCATATCGTCGAACGCCGGGACATCGACCTGCTGCTGTCCACCCAGAACCGGAGCGAGATCTGGGAGGGCAACCTCCTGGTCCACCTGTCCGCCCTGCACGCCCTGCACCGGCTCGGCGGACACGAAGACATCGTCCGCAACGGAGTGGACACGCTCCTCGAGCACCAGCGCCGCGACGGCGGGATCCCCTTCTTCACCGATACGGACACCTGGTGCACCGCAACCGCGGGCGTGGCGCTCCTGGCCGCGGGCGCACCCGACGACCTCATCCACGCCATGGCCGACAACCTCGTCAGGCGGCAGAAGGCGAACGGCGGCTGGTCCGTGACCGATGGCGCCGAGGTCACGGACGTCGACGACACCTCGGTCGTACTCGAACTGCTCCAGACCCACGGCTCCTCCGGACACCGGCAGGCCATCGAACGCGGAACGAAGGCGTTGCTCGCCACCCGCGGCCCCGACGGGGGCTTTCCCACCTACGTGGCCGGCGCCCCTTCCGAGGCCTGCATGACCGCCGCCGCGATCAACGCGCTCTCCTGCCTGCCATCCCACGACCCCGCCGTGCTCAGCACCGCCCTGGAGTACCTCGCCGCCCAACAGCGCGCGGACGGCACCTTCCCTCCGGACTGGAGCTCCAGCCGGCTCCACACGATGTTCCGTTCCGTGCTGGCCGTCTCGCAGTCCGACGCACCGCACGCGCAAGAACTGAAATCACGGGCCCTGACACACATCCTGAACAGCCAGAACACCGACGGAGGCTGGGGCCAGCAACCGGCATCGACCAGTGACCCGGTCAGCACGGCCTACGCCGTGATCGCGCTGTGCCACCAGTCGGACCCGCGCCCGGTCGCCGCCGGGATCGAATACCTGATGGCCAGGCAGAACAGCGAAGGGAGCGTCGACTCGATCTCCGACTCCATCGGGCCACGCCCCTTCGTGTTCCGCATCCCCGTCCTCGGCGACATCTTCACCCTCATGGCCCTCGGCCACGTCTCCCACCGCGTGGCACCCCCGGCCATCCACACGGCACGGGACGGACAGGTTCCCGCCGCGGTTCGGGCAGGCGGTGCCTGAGAGCCACCCCCGGCGCCGTCGTGCCTGTTCGACGCATGGCCTCGTTAGCCCGGCATGATCAGAAAACTGCTCGCCCTCGTGGGCATGCTGTCGTGCGTCTTGGCGGCGTCCGCCCCGGCCGCCCAGGCGGTCGTGGGCGGCTCCGTGGCCTCGACCAAGGACCTGCCGTTCATGCTGATGCTGCTCGACGCACGAGGCACCCAGTTCTGCGGAGCTACCCTCGTCGCCCCGGACGCCGCCGTGACGGCCGCCCACTGCGTGGTGAACACAAAGGCATCGGCCCTCATTGTCGTAGCCGGCCGGGACGACAAGCGCACCAAGGCCGGTGCAGCGGTACGGGTCTCCCGGATCTGGATCCAGCCCGGCTTCAGCAACGTCGAGCAGGGCCGGGACGTCGCCGTGCTGCACCTTGCCACACCGCTGTCCACGTACGAGACCGCGCGCCTTCCTGCACCGGATGCCTCGTACGCGACCGGTACGCAAGGCACCATCGCGGGATGGGGTGACACCGCTCAGAGCAGTCGAACCCGCAGCTCGCACCTCAGGAAGGCTCAGGTCCCGATCGTCGCCCCCGACGATTGCGAAGAGTCCTATTCCCACTTCAACGCGGACAGCATGCTGTGCGCCGGGTACCAGGAAGGCGGAGTCGACACCTGCCAGGGCGACGAGGGCGGGCCGTTGCTCATCCAGGGCGTCCTCGTCGGCATCACGTCGTGGGGAGACGGCTGTGGCCGGCCCCGCAAGCCCGGGGTCTACACCCGCGTCAGCAGGTACAGCAGCGCCATCACCGACGACATCGCATCCCACTGACCCTCCGCCGGCGGCCATGCCCTTGGCCCTCGCAGGGGCACGGCCGGCCTGTTGGGCAAGGGGATCACCTCTCTGCGCCGCATGCGTTGGTGTCAGGTCTCGCGGCCGTTGAGGCCCTTTCGAGCTGGCTGTTGGCGAAATCCCAGTTCAGCCAGCACCCAGAAGACGTTCACGTAGTCTGGGCCGAGGGATCGAGTGACGGGAGAGGCCCTCGTGTCGATGCCCGGAGCGGTCTGCGCGTCTTGCCGCAGCCCGAGACTCCGGGCGCCCACCGTCGATCTCCTGAACGATGTGAGCGTGGTCCTCAAGAAGTGTGCGCAGGGCGTTAGCGCCAGCCCTTTCGATCCTGCGGCTTGAACGAACCGTTGACACCGTCCCCCCTCGAACTAGGCAACTGTCAGGATGTGGGCAGATGCTGACAGTGAGAGCTGGATCGGTTGACCCGCCGACGGCTGGTGGGCGTGGACTTGATGTGTGTATCAGCAGCGGTGATGTGGGGTTCAGGGGTTCTGCAGACGCGCTCGCGTCCCGGCGACCCTTTGCACCTGCCGGAGCTCTGTCACCGCCGCGGCGATGACGGCGGCGCAAGGGGTGGTCATTGTGTGACGCGTTGGATCGAAGCGGCGTCCACAACGTCCGTCGGCTCCGCCTCCGAGCCCTTGCCCGCGTCGAGTTAGTGCCAGGTGAGGGGAACGGCGGTGAGTGTGCGCAAGGTGGGGCTGGCTGTCCAGGCCAGCGTGTGCGGTGGGGTGGCGAGACGTAGGACCGGGTGTTCGAGGAGCAGGACGCGCAGAGCGGTGCTCAGTTGAAGGCGGGTGAGGTGGGCGCCGAGGCAGTGGTGGATACCGCGTCCGAAGCTGAGGTGGGGGCTGGGGTGCTGGGTGATGTCGAAGACGTCCGGTGTGGTGAAGGCGGCTGGGTCGCGGTTGACGGGCCCGAACGCCACGCACGTCGCGGGACCAGACGGGGACTGTCCGGTGCGGTCGCGGGCCATGCCGAGGGTGATGGCGGGGCTGTAGCGCAGGACTTCTTCCACTGCCCCGGACAGGGGGGCCTGGCCGGTTCGGACCAGGGTGAGCTGCTCGGGGTGCAGGAGGAGACACAGTAGGGCGGTGGCCAGCTGGGCTGCTGCCAGGTGTGCGCCGTCGAAGAACAGCGACGCGGCAAGCCCCCGCACCTCCCCACGCGTCAGTACCCCTCGGTCGTGGACGCCGAGCAGACCGCCCAGCACACCCACGCGCTGGCCGTCGCCGCCCAGCGCGTGGAGGATACCGGTGACGATGCGGTGCAGCTCAGTCTCGGCTGTTCGCTTCTGCTCGGGGCCGGCATCGGGGTCGGCGGCGCGCGCCCAGGACCAGCGGTACAGCCGCAGCCTGAACTCCTGGGGCACGCCCAGCAGGTCGCAGTGGATTCCGAAGGCGTAGGGCACGCAGAATCCGGCGACGGCGTCGAAGGGGCGGCCGCGAGCCAGGAGCCTGGCCGCCAACGCTTGGGCCCGCCGTTCGATGACGGGCTGATGTTGCCGCATCGACTTGGCGGCGAAGGCGCCGTTGATCAGAGCACGGATCCGGGTGTGCATGGGTGGGTCCAGCTGGGCGACCGACATCGTTGAGGCGGGGCCCTGCGCGAGATGCCCGGGGGAGAGGAGGCAGCGGGGATCGGTCAGGAGCCGCCGGGCCTCTGCATGATGCACTACCAGCCTGCGTCCGGGCGCTTCCGGTTCCGGGGAGCCGGCCCAAATGGACTGGTGGCGCGCCTGCAGGAAGACCGCGCCGTCACGACCCTGCACCGCACCCATTCGCCCCCCAGCCACTGCTGTTGCCCGTCCCGGTTTCCCGCCTGGCCGCACGGGCCGCATGGGCACACTGCCCGGGGCGCCGTCTGCCGACACTGCCGATAAGCCGGGCTCGTCAGTCCGTCGAGTGTCTGTCGGCGGCCGGCAGGCCGGGCCCGCGGTGGTCGGGTGGCTGGGCTGCGGGCGTTATGGCGTGGTGGAGGGCGTGGGCGAAGTCGCCGGTGGTGGGGTGGCGGTGGTCGGGGTCGTCGGCGAGGGCGGTGGCCAGGACCGCTGGCAGACGGGGCCATAGGGCGGTGGCAGCGCCCTCCAGGGGGAGAGGCGGTGTGCTGGGCAGGGGGCGGTCGGATTCGGGTATGGCGGGGATGTCGCGGTGGCGGTGGCCGGTGAGGTAGCGGTACAGCAGGGAGGCCAGACCGTACTGGTCGCTCGCCGGCGTCGGGACGAGCGGCAGGTGCTGTTGCGCCGCCCGGTACAGCTCGGGTGCGGCGTGAACCCAGGTCACCCTCCTGGGTAAGTCCTGAACCGGCCTGGGATCGTCGCGCACCAGCGAGGACTCGAAGTCGACGAAGTAGATCCGGCCGCCCTCGCCCATGAGGATGTTGCCGCCGTTGAGGTCGCCGTGGACCACACCGCCGACATGAAGCCCCGCGAGCGCCGTTGCCGTGGCGGGCAGCACCCGGCCCAGGGTACGCAGGTCGCTGCGCCTGGCCCGCTCACGTAGCGGCCGCCCGTCGACCCACTGGGTGACCAGATACCGTAGGGTGGCGGTGCGGCCGGCGAAGATCACCGCGGGAGCGGGGCCCCTGCCCGCGAGGTGGGTCAGGGAGCGGTACTCGTTGTCCAGCCGCCGGTGCAGGCCCCGTTCGGCGTCGAGGCAGACGGTCCGCACGCTCACTGGCTGCCCTTGGCCGTCCTCGGCCTCGTACACGCCCCGGCAGCCCTGGACACTCAGCCCGCGCCGCAGATGGAAGCGGCCGACCGAGTGCTCCAGCATCCGGTCGTCTCCCGCTTCGATCACTGCTGGTCGCACCGATGCCAGCCGCTAGAAGAGGCTGGAGTCGTCGGGGCCGTGGGACTTCGTGGGCTTCGACACGGGACTGGAGGAATGGGTGCTGCTGTTGCTCGGATCGTCGCTTCCGTCGTCGGCGGCGTTCGGTGAGGTATCGGCGGCCGGGTGCTCGTGGCCACTGGTCAGCGTCATGCGGTTCCTGCTCTCCTGGAAGCGGCCTGGGCCGGTACGTGGTTGTCGGGAGCGATCCCACCAGAATCACCCTCAGGACAGGCGCAGAATCATTTCCTCCCGCGTGCCAGCAGCACACCCGGCTCGGTCGGCCGTGCCGCACGCGGGACGGCGGGGGTGTGAAGTGGCATGTCTCCGGTGAGCTGTCCCGTCCCCGGGGCGGACGCGTGTCGCGTCCGGATGCCTGCTGGCCAGCGTGCCGGAGCCGCGGGCGCGCCGACCAGCAGGCGTGGAGTGCTCAGCGGCTGTCGCCGAGTTCCTGGTGCATCTGCGGCTGGTCGTCCTCGCCCTGGGTGAGGGCGAACTTCTGGACCTCGTTGAAGCCCTTGGAGGCGATGCCGACGATCTCCTTGTAGGGGTTGACGCCGGTGGCCTTCTTCGCGCCGCCGCCCAGGAGGCCGCCTCCGACGCCGCTGATCAGGTCGTTGCCGGCGGCGATCGGCTTGGCGGCGGCGTCCAGGACGCTCTTGGGCAGGCCGGCCATGTCGGCGTACTTGTCGCTCAGGGCGTGGCGGACCATCGCGATGAAGGCGTCGTGGACGCCCGGCGGGTAGAACTTCTTGTAGAAGTCGACAGCCTGTTTGGTCATGAAGACCCCGTCGTCGGTCTTCTTCCACTCCTTGTCGCGCTCGTGGTCCCAGAGAGCCTCGGCGAGGCTGGGGTCCTTGGGGAGCAGCCACTTGTCGGGGGTGCCGAGGTAGTGGTTGACGTAGTGCCAGGCGCACATGAAGCCCTTGGCGTCGTCCTTGGAGACATCGATGCCCAGGCGTTCCATGGCCTTGAGGATCTGGGTGGAGAAGATGATGGAGGCGCCGGCGGTGTACTTCTGGGAGACCGGCTCGCCCCACTTGGCGTAGTCCCACTCGCCGCTCTTCTTGTGGAGCTGGCGCACGGAGGCGTGGACGAGGCGGACCTTGGTGACGTTGGCGGCCAGGGTGCCGTCGCGCAGCGCGTTCTTGTTGCCCATGTCGAGGAACAGGCGCGAGGACTGCGACAGGCGGCGGCCGGGTCCTTCGACGCCGCCGAGGCGGCCGGTGGAGCGGAGGGTGAAGGCCCCGGTCGGGGAGAGGTAGGTGCCGATAAGGCCGACCGTGCCCTGGAGCATGGACACCTCGCCGTGGTGGTGCGCGAAGAAGCTCTCCGCGGCCTTGACGTCCGCCTCCGACCAGTCCGGCGGCGGGGCGGCCGCCTCCTTCAGGAACCCGGCCAGGCGCGGCGGGAGGGTGGACAGGTCCATCCCGGGCTTGAGGGTGCCGATGGTGCGGAACAGGGCGTTGACCCCGTCGATCTCCTTGTTGTCGATCAGGTCCGAGACGAGTGCGTCAGCCTTCGGATCTCCGACCTTGGCGGCTGCTTCCAGCTCTGCGTCGATCGTCGCAAGCGTCAAAGCCACAGAGGAACCTCTTTCGTTCGGGAAACCACAGGAGATGGGCACGGACAGTCGCAGAACGCGACGCGACGGGTCTGTCGACGCCCGTCATGCCGGCGGCGGCCCGTCCAGCGGCATCGTGGCGACGGCAGAGCAGCGGAAAGAACCCCCGGGCAGCGCGGGATCGTTTGCTCCTCACCCGAGTAGCCCACACCGCCCGAACCCTCACCCCTTTTCATCCGATCTGCGCCACCGGCAGCGGGGAGGAAGTCGCCTCCGCACCGCCTGGCATGAGTGGTCATCGCCCGCGGTCATGGGCTCTGACCTGGTAAAACGGTCCTGCTCCGCCGACCTCGCCCAGCCGGGTGATCTTTCAGGGCGCAGAAACGATCTCGGGGTCGTCAGGCCTGGATCGCCGTGCTGGTCTTGCCGCGGCGCCCTCTCGGCGAAGCAGCCGCCAGGGGTGTCCCCCCTCCCCTGGCAGACCCGAAAACGAGGAGTCGAGATGGGCAACACCTCCCGGTCGCGCGCCGCGGCCCGTACTGCCCTGGTCGTGTCGCTGGCCACGATGCTGGCGGGCACCGCGGCGACCAGTGCCAGCGCGGCCACCGTCGTGCCGGTCACCAATCCGGCGTTCATCCAGCCCTACGTCGATCCTGACAACGCCTCCTCGCTCCTGCGGGTCACCCTCGGCAGCAACGCGATCCCCGGCTGGCGCGTCGTACTCGGCAGCGTCGACGTGTTCGGCCGCGCCGCCTCCCGCACTCCCGACGGGTCACAGGCCATCGACCTCGGCGGCAGCGAGCGCGGAGGCATCGAGCAGACCATCGCGACCGAGAAGGACGCAGAAGAACAGGTCACCTTCAAGACGAAGATCAACGACCACCCCGACTGCGTCTCCGGTGCCCGCGACGTCGTCCAGGAGTTCCGCGTCCAGTTCGCCGCCGACCCCGAGCACGCCGAGCACTTCGACCTCGGCAGCATCACCAAGCCGGCCCGCAGCAGCACCTGGACCCTTCGCCGCGCCACCCTGTGGGGCACCGACCGCTTCAGCCGCCTGCAGTTCATCTCCGACACCAACCACGCCTGCGGCCCCCTCATCACCGACATCAAGGTCGTCGAAAGGCCCTGACGTCCAGCCCCCCGACCGCACACCCAAGCCCACGCTGCGTCGCCAGCGGGCAGGTGGTCTTGTTTACCGCAGCTCGGGCACTACTCGACCTCGAGGAGTGCAGCCCGAGGAGTGCTTGACGTCAGGGTGAGCGACTGTCCCTGGCCTGCCGACAGGCCAGGGACAGTCGCTCACTACAGCGCTGCGGACCCGGAAGCGGCCTCGAGGGAGCTGCGTTCCTTCACTTGTTGTTGTCGTCGAGGTGCTCGGGCAGGTCGACGAGTCCGTCCTGCACAGCAGGCGGGCAGAAGTCGTAACGCACATCCGACGGCTTCTTGGCGGTCGCAGGCTCGCTCGTCTCGCGCTCCGGCGTACGGGGCGCGTCCTGTGCGGCAGTCTTGTTCGGGCTTTTCTCCACCATGACCTGCTCCTTGTCCATCTCCTCAGTTCATCTGGGATGGGGAGCGCGCGCCTCTCCAAGCACGACGCACCCTTGCTCATGGTCGTCCTGTTGCGCCGCTTCGGCATCACGGGCGCTGGGGACCTGCGAGGATCACTTTCGCAACTGGCCCTGCACACGGCGGGCGGCCCCGGCCGACCGGCTGCGGCCCGCCGTCCGCGGTGGATGCGGCGGAGAGGGACCGGAGCAGCCGGACCCGGTGGTGATGCGGATCGTGCGGCTCGCGGGACTACTTCGAGTGGTCGATGACGTTGCCGTTCGAGCAGTTGTTGGTGTGGTCGCCCACCCACTCGCCGAGGAGGGGTGCGACGGCGACTTCCTGCAGACAGACGGCGGCAGCGGTGAAGTTCCAGTTGTTGGCCGCGTTCACGCCTGCGCCGAAGTTCGAATCGTTGTCGGCGTGCGCGGGGGCAGCCAGGGCGACGGTGGCGAGGGCCAGGGCGGTGGTGGTGATGATCTTCTTCATGCCCTGCCAACGATCGACCAGCCGGAGTGACACGGCGCGTCATTCCGTCGCGCGGTCTCCGTGCAGTCCCCGGATCGTTGGCGCTGGGCCCGGCCGCGGCCGGACACCGGCGAGGTACTTGCCGCAGGTCGCGTGGAGGCCCAGGTGTCCGGGCCGACTTCGCGGGTGCTTTCCCGGAGCGGAGGGCGCCGACTCTGCTGGCGCGGGCGCCACCATGGCCGCCCGGGCAACGGAAGGCATGTGGTGGCTGATCGTGGGGGTGGAGATTCTCTGTCCATCGGCGGGTGTCATTGCTCGGTCGTAAGCTCGCGAGGCAGGAGAAGGGGGCCTTACGTGCGCGACCGCATGCTGACAGCCGACGTACCGCTCGGGCCGTTCGAAAGGACTGAGATCACGGTCCACTCGGCCAAGGGGAAGAACGCGAAACTGCACGTCCGCAGGGAGTGTGGCCAACTGCGAACGTCCAACGTAATGACTACTGAGGTCCCGCTGAACGCGGCCGTCGTGGACAGATTCTGCTCCGGGTGCGCGGACTGGGGGCCGAGGGTCCGGCCGACGACGGGGCTGGGCATCTTCATGGGCGCACTCGGTGGAGCGGGACTGCTCCACCAACTGCAGGCCTATGCAGAGCCGGACGAGGACGTGTACTGGACCCAGGAAGAAGTACGAGCCGCCGCCGAGCTCCTGCGCGCGAAACCGGATCCGGAAGAGGATGACGACGACAGCCGGAGGGAGGCGCGCCGGGAAGCCGAGGAGCTCCAGGACCGGGTCTTGTCCCGCTGGCGTCATGCAGCCGAGAGCCTTTATCGGTCACAGGCTGTCATCGCTCATTTCCCATGGCTCACGGACTGGGCAAGGCCGAAGGTGGTCGTGAAGGAGAACTACCTCGCCACTCTGAGGGCGCAGGCGGCTCTCTTCGTGGATCCGGCAGGGCTTGTCGTCGCTGCTGCCGCTGCGGCACTGGAGGTGCCTCAGTTGCCGGCCGACGACCCGGCCTTCGCGGTGCTCGGCGACGGCAAGAAGATCTCCGCCGGGCTGAGCGCGCTCTGGAGGCGGTGGCAGTACGACGCCGAGCGAGGGTGGGAAGGACCGGACTCACGGGAGATCGTTCGCTACCACCTCGTACGGGACATCAGGTCCAACAAGAAGGGGCACGACGAAGCCCTGGCCGGTGCCGCCCGTCTGATTCGGTCCTGGGAGGAGAAAGCCCGGGCAGTAGCCGAGTCGACGGTCATGGAACCGACGCTGTTCATCACGGCACGTCTACCGGAGCGCGAGGAGGAGCCTGCGCGCCCGGGTGAGGGCGCGGCGGACGTCCTCGAGGGCATGGACCCGTGGACCACGGGCGTGCTGGTGACCTGGGCCGTCCATGCCGACTGGAGCCGCGGAATCCTGACTCTGAAGGTTCCCGCACTCGTTGCCGACCGGCTCCTCGCCATGTCGGGCGGCATCACCTGCGTCCCGGGCGGCACCGAAGACGCACCAATCGAGGCCGATGTCCGGGAGCAGGCCGATACCCTCCGCCCCGGGATCTTTGACGATTCCGAGGTCTTCGCCCGCCAGCCCGTCACGCTGGCGCACCTCCGGGCCCTGCGTGCCTACTCGTACGCGGCCGACCAGCTGTACATCGTCTTCTCGACGGGCGGCGGCGCCGAAGTCCTGTCTCTCGACGCCATCGAGCGGAGACTCGCCCAGGGCTGGACCGGGGTCATCGTGGCCAGCGCTTCGGACCTCCCGAACAGCGTGATCAGCCCGTGGGTCGAGCAGGTCGCCCTCGCGCCAGACACGTCAGACCCAAGCGACGCACGGCAGCCTGGGTTCGGCGGCGCCCTGAGCCTCACGGCCGGAGCCCAGGACGCGGTGCGCTGGCCACACGGGGACCGGGCCAAGGAGCACAACCTGCGCCTGCTCGCCATGGCACGCGGCGTCTCCGATCTGCGAACCCTCGACACGGGCCGCTCCGCCACCCTGCCCCCAGCCGTTTGGGAAGGCCTCCTCGCGCCTGCTCGGCTTGACCTCTCCCCGTTCCGCCCGCCCAACAGCGACCGCTGGCGCAGCGGCAGCGGTCTTCCCCTCGGCGTGCTGCGCCACGCTCAGATCTACACCACCAACGCGGACCCACGGCTGGAGGGCAAGGGACACTCGCCCCTGTGCCGGCACACACGGGAGCGGGGCGTTGTTGCGAGCGACGACCTCCTGACGGTGGCCGATCTGCTGGCCCGCGACGACTTCGACTGGTGCAGCAAGTGCGGCGGCTACGCCGTACGCCGGCTGACCGACACCCAGCTCTCGTACTACCGGGCAGCGCACAGCCTGCACGACATCACCAGGCAGCTGGACGACAGTCGGCCACACCGAGCTCCGGTCGACATCGAGGCTGTCGTCAACCATCTGGAAGAGCTCGCTGACTGGGAACCTGGGAGCCGCGAGGGCTGGGGTGTGGAAGGCCACTGGCCCTGGCGCGAGGCTGTCCGAGAGCAACGACGCCGAGCCGAGAAGCAGCGATCCGCTGATCCTTCCTGACCTCTTCTTCCTGGCTCCCCGCCCGCTTGCGAGCAGGCGGGGAGACACGCGGCACTGATGAGGATCCCCCCGGCCTCCGACCTGAAGTCAGAACCGAGCACGACATGACGAATCTCACCGCGAACCGAGAGCGTGTCACCAGGCTGTGCGCGGGCACCGGCAGGCTGCCGGGTAAGAGCCCGCCCGCCTTGCAGTGATCACGAACAGCTCGCGTACCTCACCGTCACCTCAGTGGTCTTGGGGACCAGTTGGGGACCATACGATGGAAGCGGTGGTGCACGAAGCACCTCTCTGTACACGGTCTGCGTCCCAGATAAGCGTGGTATATCCGTATAATCCGGCTAGGGGTCAAGGGTCATCCTGTCGTCCCGACCACGCGGAAACGCAGGACGGAGGCCGTTCTCTCACTGATGAGAGAACGGCCTTTCGTGCGTCCGCGGCCGGTTGGCCGTGGCCTGAAGGCTGGCGGCGCATGCCGAGCGGAGTCGGCTGAGGGCTCGCGGATCTGCCGTAGGTGGTCGCGTGGTGTTCGCAGCCCTCCCTACCGGCCCCGTCGGACGCCGTCGAGGCCCTCGGCCTGTCCTCCGGCACCTCCGCCGTCGCTCTGATCAAGCCGATGGCGATCAGCACGCAGGGAAGCAGAAGTGGCCCCACCAGGCCAGGGCCGGCCGCCACTGCCCTGGTGGCCCGGCGGAGGCCTGCAGTCCTGCCACGGACCGGATCCGTGTGCCGCGGCAACCCCTTCACAGCAGGTCGAGGAGCCCCTTGTGCGAGCCGCCGAAGCCCACGTGCTCGTCGAGCAGGGCTTGGGAGCCGGAGTCTCGCCCACCAGATGACCGGCGTGCCGTCCGCCCAGCGCCCAGCCCGTCTTGTCGGCGAGGGTGCGAAGCTCGGCGTACAGCTGCCGGCCGGGTCGTTGCCGAGGGCGATGGTGCGGCTGAGGTCCGTTCCGTGCCCGCCGAGGAGCGGGCCGAAGTGGACGGTGCCGGTGTCATCGGCGCCGATGACGCGGTCGGCGGGCGGTTCCTCGCCTGTTCAGGGGGTGGCGCGCACGATGACGAGCGAGCCCTCGTAGGTGGGTTGGCGCCGCAGGTGGCCGAACTCCTCGTCCCAGGCGCCGGATTCCAGGTCGCTGCGCAGGGACTTGTCGAAGTGCTCGCGGACCTGGTCGTCGACGAAGCTCCAGGCCGAGCAGGCCTGGCGGGCGCCCGGGTCCAGCAGCAGCTCCGGGCGCCCGTAGTAGGCCTCGTTGAACCCGTCGGTGCAGTGGAGCGGGACCGGTACGGTCTGCACGGCTCCGTCGCCCCCGAGGCCGGACGCCAGCTCCTCCACACTCGGGTACCGGCGGGCCTCGGTGTCGAGCACCTCGGGTGCGTACCGGTAGAGCCAGAAGTCGCGCACCCGGGCGGGGTCGCAGGTGAGGATGGCCACGGGGCCGCGGGTCACGCGCCGCATCTCCCGCAGGCCGGCCTGTACGTCGCTCCACTGGTGCACGCTGAACAGCGCCATCGTCGCGTCGAATTCCCCGTCCGGGAACGGCAGGTCCTCGGCGACCGCGTCGATCGCGCGGGCCAGTCGCGGCGACCGCTGGGCACGCATCGACTCGGACGGCTCGACGGCCGTCACCTTGCGGGCCGCGTTCTCGTACGAACCGGTGCCCGCCCCGACGTTGAGCACGGACTGGGCGTCGCCCAAGGCCTGGGCGATGAACCGGGCGATGTGCTCGTCGGGTCGGCGATAGGAGGCGTAGCCGTCGCCGATCGCCCCGTAGTCGACGTCGCCGGCGCTGCCGTCCTGGGTCCGTGCCGTCATGGGGTACCTCGCTTTGTGAGCAGGAACTGGGGGAGCCCGCACGCCCGCGGTTGCGCCGGCGGGGCCTGGGGACGGATGGGGGTGCGGACCGGAGGCGTCACGACCAGAGGCGGAGCCGTTCCCAGCCGCTGGTCGTCCGCTCGTAGCGCAGCCGGGTGTGGACGCGGTTCTTCGCCGCCTGCCAGAACTCCACCTGCACGGGAGACAGGGTGTAGAGCGTCCAGGCGGAGTCGACGAGCGACGGCTCCTTCCCGACCCTCGCCAGAGCCTTCTCCAGGGCCTGATCGCGCTCGGCCATATCAGCCAGGTACTGGCTCTGACGGGCCAGGAGGGCCTCGGCGCGGGCGGTGGCCGAGCGGGCGAGGAAGTCCTCGGCGTTGTCTCGCGCGGACCCGGGTGTGACAGGCCCGCGCAGGCGGACCTGCCGGCCGTGCTCGGCCCAGTAGAAGGTCAGTGCGGCCCGAGGGTGCACGGCCAGCTGGTGCCCCTTGGGGCTGAAGCCATGCCCGGCGAACTGCCACCCGGAGCCGTCCACGCCCTTGAGGATCAGTACACGCGCATCGGGGTCGCCCGACTCGTCGACGGTGGACAGGGTCATGGCGTGCGGATCGCGCACGCCGTCGGCGACGGCGTCGGACAGCCAGGACAGGAACAGGGGCACCGGATCGTCCGGGGCCTGCTCGGGCGTGAACCCGGGCAACGGCCCTGTGAACACCTCGATACCCCGGAGCCACTCGCGGACGCTGTCGCCGCGCTTCTCTCCGTCGTTCACCGGCCACCTCCTCACCCGCACACCTTCACGATTCATCCTGCATCTGCGATGAATATTCGACAATCTCCTGGCAAATCTTTGGCATATGACCTGAAGATGGCTGCGTCTGAGCGGTCGGCATTGGAGATAGCTACGGATCCGGGCGCAGCTGCTGGAGCCGCTTCGTGACGGTCTCGATCACACGGTGCGCCGCCCTCGTTCACAGGGCCGGGCCGGACGGCGGAGGGTCAGATGCCGTGCGGCGGATTGCGACGACGGCCGCGTCGTCGTTGAGGTGGGCGTGGACGTGGGCCAGCAGGTCGGCCTGGAGATGACGCAGGAGTGCGTCGGGGGCGTCGGTGCTCCACTGTGGTGCGCGCTCGGTGAAGGGGTAGAAGTGCCCGTCGGTGTTGCGTGCTTCGATGACGCCGTCGGTGTAGAGGAGCAGCAGGTCACCGGCCTCGAACGGGAACGTCTGGACCTCGTAGTCGGCGGTGCCGAAGGTTCCGCCGAAGCCGATCGGAAGGTGGCTGGCCTCGGGCACGAGTGGGATGAGCCGGTTTCCGCGGAGGACGAGCGGTGGTGGGTGTCCGCAGCTGATGAGGTGGACGACCGGCTCGTCGTCGGGGATGTCGAGCAGCACGGCGGTGGCGAAGTCTTCGACGGTGTCCTGTTCCGTCGGCGACCGCCACTGTCGGGTGTCCCAGCGGAAGGCGGCATCCAGGTGGACGGCGAGGCGGGGAAGGGTGGCCTGCCGGTGGGCGGCTGCCCGGAAGGCGCCGAGAAGCAGGGCGGTGTTGCTGATGGCGGCCAGACCGCTGCCGCGCACGTCGCCGATGAGGAGCCGGGTGCTGTGGTGGGCGGTGCGGGCGGCCGCGTACAGGTCCCCGCCCAGCTCGGCCTCCTCGTCGGCGGGGATGTACAGGCCGGCGATCTGCAGCGGGCCGGAGCGTGCGGGCAGCGGCTGCAGCAGAACCCTTTGGGCGGCCTCGGCCACCGACCGCACCTGGTGCAGCTGCTGCTCGCGCCGGTCCCGCACCACACAGATGGCGACGCAGACGGCCGAGACGACGATCAGGGCAGCGATCTGGGCCTGGATGTTGGCGGTGCCGAAGACCCCCCTGAGCACGCCGATCAGCACCTGGGCCGCCACCGCGAGAGCCCCCATGACCGCCGTCGTACGGGCGCCGGCGAACGCCACCGTGATCGCGGGCGCTGCCACGAGCAGTGGACCGAGGTGCACGTGCGGCGGAGCCAGTACATCCACTACGCAGACCGTGACGATCAGTCCGAGCGGGATCACCAGCAGCGCGGGCGCGTGCCCCGGCTCCCCGAAACGCCGGACGTCCAACCATGCCGGAAGGGCCATGCCCCAAGCCTTCCACCCGCCCCCGCAAGGCGAGAACGCGGCACTCCGGAGACCGCTGTTCGTGGCTGTGCGATGCGGGCACGAACCCGCCCGACTGCCTCCTTCCCCGTGACCACGTGGTCGCGGGGGTCGGCGGTCTCTCACGGGAACTCCGTCCAGGCCTTGGCCAGCACCCCGCTGGCTCTGTACCCCGCCGCCGTCGCCAGGACCGCCACGGCAATCCCCGCCCGACGGGCGCGCGACGCACGTCGTTGCGGCAGGTGTGATCCGCGGGGTGGCCCCGCACGCCTGCGTGCCCTTGCGGGCCGGGGCGGGCGGGAATTCCAGGGGGGAACTCCGCGATTCTTCCGGGAATGCCAACTGCCGTTTTCCTGAGGGGTTGTCGGGCCGTGTCGGCGGATTCTATGCTGATCCGGCCGATGGCGTCGTGGCGACGGCAAGGCCGTATTCACGCCTCCTCCTGAAGGGAATGTTCCGTGCGCACCACCACGCTGGGTTCCGGGGGGCCGGTCGTCGGTCGGATAGGCCTGGGCACGATGGGGATGTCCTTTGCCTACGATCCGCAGAACCGGGACGACGAGACTTCTCTTTCCGTCGTGCGCCGGGCGCTCGATCTCGGGGTCAACCTGATCGACACGGCGGACGTGTACGGCCCGTTCACCAATGAGGAACTCGTCGGACGCGCCCTGCTCGGCCGGCGCCACGAGGCCGTGCTCTCGACCAAGGGCGGTGTCCGCTACGACGGGGTCGACTTCTCCCTCGACGGGCGCCCCGAGTACCTCCGGTCCGCCGTGGACGCCAGCCTGCGGCGCCTGCGCACCGACCACGTGGACCTCTACTTCCTGCACCGCGTCGACCCGCGGGTCCCCGTCGAGGAGAGCTGGGGTGCCCTGGCGGAGCTGGTGGCTGAGGGCAAGCTGCGCGGCCTCGGCATCTCCGAGGCGTCGGCCGACGAGGTGCGCAGGGCCCGGGAGGTGCACCCGGTGGCCGCCGTACAGTCCGAGTTCTCCCTGTTCACGCGGGACTTCCAGGGTGATGTCGTCCCCTTCTGCCGCGAGCACGGCATCGCCTTCCTGTGTCACTCGCCGCTCGGCAGCGGCCTGCTGGGCGGCCGCTACAGCGCACCGGCGGACCTCGGCGACGGTGACTTCCGGGCCGATATGCCCCGGTTCGCGGCCGAGTCGATGGCGGCCAACGCCCAGCTGGTCGGGGTCGTCCGCTCGGTCGGTGAGCGCCTCGGCGCCACCCCCGCCCAGGTGGCGCTGGCCTGGCTGCTCGCGCAGGGGGACCACGTCGTCCCGATCCCGGGCACCAAGACCCCGCGCTACCTGGAGCAGAACGCCGGGGCGGCCGAGCTCGTCCTGTCCGCGGCCGACCTCGCCGAGCTGGACGCGCTGCCGGAGCCGGTGGGGGCCCGCGAATAGCGGCTGCCGTCTTCTGTCCTTCCGTACCCGAAAAACGATGGGGCGCACGTGAACCGATTTGCCATATTCGACCTCGACGACACGCTGGTGGACAGCGTCGGAGCAGTGGACCGGTGGTTCGTCGAATTGACGGAACAGCGGAATCTGGGCGCGGACGGGCTGGAGTTCCTTCGGGCGGAACAACAGCGTCCGGTATCTCCTCGGGAGTCTTTTCAAGCCATCATCGACCGATTCGGGTTCACGGAATCCCCCGATGAACTCCGGAGCATTTTCCTGGACCGGGTACCGCGGCTTTCCCGGACGTTCGACGGCGTCCTGGACAATCTCAGGGCACTGCGTCAACGAGGGTGGCGGACCGCCCTGCTGACCAACGGCACGGAAGCGGACCAGCAGCCCAAGATGCAGGACGGCATGGCGGACCTCTTCGACGTGGTGTGCTTCGCCGACGACGAGGCGACGCGCAAGCCCGATCCGGAGATCTTCCGGCTGGTCGCCGAGCGCGCGGCCACCGGGCTCGACGGGGCGTGGATGGTCGGCGACTCCCTGGAGCACGACATCGCGGGCGCCGTCGGGGTGGGCATGTCCACGATCTGGGTCTCGGGCGGCAGGCTCCTCCCGACCGGGGGCCCGGTCCCGGGCAGGGTCGTGGCATCGGTGGACGAAGCCTTCCCGCTCCTGCTCGCCGTGGGCTGAGCACGTGCGGCGCCTGCGGCCGGAGCCGCAGGCGCCACATGTCCGGGCGCGGACGCCCTACTGGACGACACGGCCGTCGGCCGAGAGCCGGCGGGCCCGCGAACGGCGCAGGTCGCGCGTGATGTTCATCCGCTTCAGCCACCGGTCCGAGCCGTCGAACCGCGCCTTGAACGGCCGACGGCCGTGGATGGCGCTGTGGTTGTCGAGGAAGAGGATGTCGCCGGGGGTGAGCGCGATGTCCTGGATCTTCCGGTTGATCTCGGCGCACAGCCGCTCCAGTGCGCCGGCCGCCTCCTCGGTCAGCGGGGTCATGCAGTCCGGGTCGACGCACAGGTAGGGATCGGCGTCGTCGCCGAACAGGATGCTGACGGCAGGCGGGTTGCGGTGCAGCTCCTCGATCCGGTCGAAGCTCTCCCGCGCGCGGGCGTGCCGCTCCTCCGGCAGGTGGGTGGTGTACGCGTTGCGCTCCGCGGAGTGCGAGCCGCTCGGCCGGGTCGCGAAGAGCGGCTGCCGGAGTATGCCGCGGTCCGCCTCGTCGATGTCGAGATCGGAGATCTCGGCGTAGGTGGTCGGAGCCCCGTACGGATTGCGCAGGCACATCAGCGCGGTGTAGTCCGAGCGGTAGGGGTGGAACGCCTCCTCGGTGTGCCACTCCAGCAGCTCCTCCGAGCCGGAGGAGATCTGCTCCTTCTCGTGCCCCTTGATGGGCACGATGTTGTGCATCAGCAGCCCGTTGTGCAGGGTCGCGTACCCGAAGGGGTCGCCCAGCAGCTGCGCGCACAGGACGAACACGGCCTCCTCGCGGAGCGCCGGCGAGACCTCGCCCTCGGCCTGGTGCCAGTGGCCGGGGGTGGGCCCGATCGCGTCACCGACCCGGATGCCGGAGAGCAGGAACCCCCCCGACGGCTCGCCGAGCCGGAACCCGACGAGCGCCTCCCGGAGCTCCCGCGGCAGTCCGTGCGCGAGCACCGCGGCCTTCCTGTGGAACGCCGCGTCGTGCACGCTCGACAGGTCACGGGTCAACTCCCGTACCAGGTCGTCGATGTCCGCGTTGGCCTGGGCGTCCAGGTGGTACTTCTCCATGTCCACGACCTTCGTAGAAGTAGTTGGGTGTCCTCTCGGGCCCCGTCCGGTCACCCTTGACCGTCGACGAGGGCGTAGGCCCGCACCGGGAAGGTCCCCATTCCGGCGATGGGGATGGGCGCCGCGTGGAAGCGGAACTCCCGGCCCACCACCTGCTCCAGGCCCGTCATGTGCTCGACCACGGGGATCCCGGCGGCGAGCAGCCCGGTGTGGGCGGGCCGGGCCAGGTCGGCCATGTCGTCGATGTTGACCGAGTCGATCCCGACGAGGGCCGGGCGCCGGGCCGCCAGCCACGCCACGGCCTCCTCGGTGAGGAAGGGGTGGCCCGCGTCCCCGTAGGACGGGGTGGCCCAGTGCCGGTCCCAGCCGGTGTGGACGAGCACCGCCCGGTCGGTCACCTCCAGCCCCTCGAACACCTCCGGGCCGATGCCGCTCGTCCCGGCGGGGACACTGACGGCCACCCCCTCCAGGTCGACGAACCGGGACAGCGGTACCTCCGAGAGGTCGGCGCCGCCGTCGAAGCGGTGGAAGGGGACGTCGGCGTACGTGCCCGTGTTCGCCACGAGGGTGATGCGCCCGATCTGGAACTCGGTCCCGGGGGAGTACCGGTCGCGGGAGTCCGCCCGCGACATGTGGTCCTCGATAACCGGTCCCGGCAGGCCGGGATAGGTGGTCATGCCTTCGCGCACCACGTGCGACAGGTCGACGAGGTCCCTCTTGCCGTTGGTCATCGCGGATCTCCGAATCGTCGCAGTCGGCTGGGCAGCGTGGCCAGCGACAGCCATGGTGTGTAGGAGTACTGGGACATCGACGCGTGGAAGGACTTGCCGAGGCGCGTGTAGTAGAGGCCGTTCGGCGAGTTCACGCTGAGCACCGTAATCGAACCCCGGTGCAGCCGCAGCCGCACGGAACCGTCCAGCGGGCGGTCCAGGTCGGCCAGGCACTTCGCCAGGCTCTCGCCGAGATGGCTGAACCATCCGCCCTGGACCACGGTGGTGGTCCACTCCCGGGCGATGGACCCGCGCACCGCGTGCTCCTGGGCCGTGTAGACGGCGTTGGCCAGGACCTGGTGCGCCTTGATCAGGACGGTCGCGGCGGGAGCCTCGCGCACCTCGTGGTTCTTCACCCCGAACGGGGTGTCCTCCAGGCCTGAGGAGCGGCCCACGCCGTGCTCGCCGGCGAGCACGTTGAGGTGCTCCACGAGTTCACCGAAGCCGACCGGCCGGTCGTCGAGGGCGACGGGCAGGCCGTGTTCGAACGTGAGGAGGATCTCGACGGGGTCGGCGGGGGCGTCGGCCACGTCCCGCGTCCACCGGAACACGCTCTCGTCCAGGCGGTTCTCCGGGCTCTCCAGGGAACCGCACTCGATGACGCGCGCCCAGGGATTCGCGTCGACGCTGTGGATGCCCTCGGGGAAGGAGATGCCGGCGTCCGACAGTGCGGCCAGCTTCGTCTCCCGCGGGAGGTCCGAACCGAGGAAGGGCGCGGCGACGCCGATCTCCGGGTCGAGCGCGGCGATCGAACCGCTCAGCCTGATCGAACTGTTCTGCATGTAGGTCGCCGTGTGGCCGATCACGTCGCAGCCGAGTTCACGCGCCACCCGTACGGCGGTCTGCGCCATGAGCGGCCGGGTGAGCGTCGAGCCGACCGGGAACTGCTCCTGGTACAGGGCGTCCGCGTGGACGGCGGCGGGCGCGAACTCGCCGAAGAAGCGGTCCGTGACGTCGACGTCCACGAAACCCGCGCCGAACGCGCGGGCCTGCTCGGCCGCCGCCGCCGAGGGCTCACGGTCTCCGATGCGCACGTGCAGCGCCGTCACGGTGGAACCCAGGGACTGCAGCCGCTGGAGGAGGTACGTTCCGTCGAGCCCGCCGGAGTACAGCAGCAGCATGTGCCGCGGCGGCCGGTCGGCGAGTTCTTCCAGGCTCGTTATGAACCGGTGCACGCCGGGTCCTCGATTCGTATCGTGGGGGTGAGTGGGTCGGGGGCGAAGAGGCCGATGTCCCGCAGGGAGGCGCAGACGCGTGAGCCGGGCGGACGGACCGCGCGTGAGCGGCGGATGTCCGTGACGGCGAAGCAGCGCCTGAGCCAGCGGTCCGTTCCGTCGAACCGGGCGGCGAACTCGGAACGCCCGTGGATCGCGGTGCGGTTGTCGACGACGAGGAGGTCGCCCGCCTCGAGGACGCCGCCCCGCAAGGTCGCGAGGAACGCGGACTTGAGTTCCTCCAGCGCCGCCCGCGCGTCCTCGTCCAGCGGTTCCATGGCGTGGAAGTCGGCGAGGAGGTCCGGCGCGGCGGCCGTCCCGGAGAGCACGGGCAGCGGGCCGGTGAGCAGTTCGGTGGAGCCGTCCCCGAACGAGCTGCTCACCCGGAGGCGGAAGAGCGGCTCCCGCAGGAGCGCCGCACTCCGCTCGGACAGCAGGGGCAGCGCCCGCGCCGCCGCGCCGACGACGGTGTGCGCCCGGCGCTCGTGGTCGGGACGTACGCACATCAGGGTGATGAACTCCGGCTTGTGCGGGTGGAATCCGTCCTCGGTGTGCAGTTCGAGGTACACCGTCCCGGAGTTCTCCTGGCGCCGCTCGGCGCCCTCGACGGGGGCGACGTCCTGGACGATCCGGCCCGCCTTCTCGTCGGCGTAGGCGATGACGTCGCCCACGGTCGAGGCCACGGCGAGCTGCGCGAAGGTGGCCACCGGGAGGTCGTTCCAGTCGGGCAGGAACCCGTCCGGCGGAGTCGGCGGGGCCTCGAGGTCGGTGGGCATGTTCCGGAGGAGGAGCACACCGGCGTCGTTCCCGTGCCGGCGGAACCTGCGCAGTGTCTCCAGCACCCGCCGCGGCAGCCGGAGGCCGGCGAGTTCGGCCTCCGTCAGCAACTCCTCGTCGTCCAGCGACCGGTCCTTCAGCGCACGGGCCGACGAGGCGAACGCCTCCGCAGCCGCCTCGCGTTCGGCGTCGGTGAGCGTGATCGTCACCTCGTCGAGTGGCGCGACCGTGCCGTCGGCGGGATCACCGCCGACGGCATCCGGTGGCTGTGCCGGTTCACGTACCTGAATCACCAGGACCCTCCCTTGACGTCACGACTGATTCCGGGGTTCGGCCGTCCGAATCGGCACTGTTGACCCGGTGTGCATGGCCGGCAAACGAGCCGGTCAGGGCACACCGGATTCGGCCATTCCTCTCGCCGGGAATGGCGAAAACGCATCAGGGCGGCCGGAACCGCGCGGTTTCGGCAGTTGATGCGGCGGCGACTTCGGAAGGTCTGGTCACTCCGGAGCGAACGGAGTCACGACCGGACGTGCGCCACGGAGTCCTCGGCTGCGGGCCGATTGGCAAACGGCTGCGGTGCCGACGGCCTGTGAATGCACAACGCCGCGGAGATATATGGCGCATTCGGGCATGACCCGGCTGTGTCGCCCGTCAAGACACCCCCGTGTCAAGGCCTTCGCCTCATGCGTTCGTCATCGAAACAGAAAGGATCGGGTGGCGCAAGACATGTGCTTCCAGGGGCAGTTCGGCCGCAAGATTGCCACTTGCCTCGCCTCCGAGCCCAAACTACAGTGCCTCCAGCTGCTCACGAGGCAGGCCGATCATGGTGCTGACGGGGGATATTCTGTGAGGTCCAGGGCGGATACAGCCGGCGACGGGACCTTGGTCGCCGCGTGGAATTTCCCCAGCTCGCCGCTTTCGGCTCCGGGGACGGTTTCGGACATTTTCCATACGCGCTCCGGGGTTCGGCGTGCGCGTTCTGCATCCTTCAGATCGGCCGGTCGCCCGCTGCTGCGGGCGCAGATTGCCCTTTTCGGGCCCGGTGGCCGTTTCGGGGTCTGATATCGCCCCTTCATCACGATGCGCACGCACCGCCGTACCGTCGTGATCCTTCATCCTTGATTACCGCCGGATCATCCGTATGTCCGGATCCGTCGGATTCCACTGGAATGAGCGACATTCATGTCCGCTCGCCGTTCCTTCCGTTGCGCCCGAGAGCACGTTCCGTGGCGGACGCATTGCACATGGCAGAGGAAAACGCACCGTGGATTACCGTAAATGAGTCGCTCCACCATTCATGGCCTGATAACCGCACGGGCCCAGGCGAATCCCGACCTTCCGGCCGTCGAGGACGGCACGGAGCGCCTCGACTTCCGCGAACTCGAGCGCCGCTCCGACGCCGCGGCGCAGCGGCTGAGCGCGCACGGCGTCGGCCCCGGCGTGTTCGTCGCCGTCTCCCTGGAACGCTCCGTCGCCATGGTCGTGACACTGCTGGGCATCCTGAAGGCCGGGGGCGGTTACGTGGCCCTGGACCCCGCCCACCCCGAGGCCCGGCTGCGCTGGATCCTGGAGGACATCGGCCCGCGCCTCGCGGTGGCGAGCCGGACGATGCGGGACGCGATCCCCGCGACCGGCATCGAGCTCCTCACCGCCGAGGACCTGGCCGCTGCACCGCCGCCGGACGGGGCCGTGCCTCCCGCGATGACGACGGCGCTGCCCGACGGGGATCCCGACCGGCTCGCCTTCATCACCTACACCTCGGGAACCACCGGCCGCCCCAAGGGCGTCATGGCCGTGCACGACTCCATCGCCTGGTTCATGGGCATGATCAGCCCCTACCTGGTCCTGGGGCCCGGCACCCGCTTCCTCCAGTTCTACCCGCTGACCTGGGAGACCCAGGCGCTCGACATCTACGCCGTGCTCGCCGCCGGCGGCACCGTCGTCATCCCGCCCCCTGGGACCGAGACGGCGGGGCCCGGCCTGGTGGAGTTCCTCCGCGACGCCCGCGTCACCGGGGCGATGCTGCCCCCCGCGCTGCTCGCCGAACTCGCCGAGGAACCGCCCCTGCCCGAGCTGCACACGCTCGCCTACATCGGTGAGCGATGTCAGCCGCAGGCGGCCGAGCGCTGGGGGATGGGCCGGCGCCTGATCAACCTCTACGGCCCCACCGAGGTGACGGTCGCGGCCAGCGCCTCGGACGAACGCCCACCCGGCGACGCGCCCCCCATCGGCAAGGCCCTGCCCGGCCGCGAACTGCACCTCCTCGACGAGCAGATGAGGCCCGTGCCCGAGGGGGAGCCCGGCGAACTCTACGTCGGGGGGCGAGGACTGGCCCGCGGGTACTGGGGACTTCCGGAGCTCACGGAACGGCAGTTCCCGCCGGACCCGTTCAGCGGCCGGCCGGGCGCCCGCCTCTACCGGACGGGCGACCGGGTACGGCTCCTGCCCGACGGGAACCTGGACTTCCTGGGCCGGGTGGACGGCCAGCTCAACGTGCGTGGCCAGCGGGTGGAACGCGGCGAGATCGAAGCGGTGATGGCCGCCCATCCGGGCGTGCAGTCGTGTGCGGTGGTCGTCCAGGGCGACGGCCCGGACGCCAGGCTCGTCGGCTTCGCCGTCGGCACCCCCGGCATCGAGAAGGAGCTCCCCGAGCGGCTCGCCGCACAGCTGCCGCCCGTCATGGTCCCCTCGTTCGTCGTGCGCCTGGAGCGCCTGCCGCTCAACCAGCACGGCAAGGTGGACCTGGCGGCGCTCCGCACGCACCGGGTGAACGGGACGGGGACGGCCTCCCGTACCGCCTTCACGGCGCCGCAGGCCGGACCGGAGGCGGACCTCGCCCGGATCTGGGAGGACGTACTGGGCGTCGAGGGCATCGGCGCCGCCGACCGCTTCCGCGCCCTGGGCGGCACCTCGCTGCAGGCCATCCGGGTACAGAACCGCGTCCGCGAGCACTTCGGCGTACCCCTGACCGTCCGCGAGGTGCTGGGCAGCGGCACCCTCGCGGAGCTGGCACGGCTCCTGGCCGCCGGCGGCGGGGAGCGCCCCGCGCTGCCCCCGCTCACCCGGGCCGACACCGCCGACGGCACGTCCCACCCCGCCTCCCTGCACCAGCGGCGGCTGTGGGCGCAGGCCAGGATGAAGCAGGCCGCGTCCGTCGCCTACAACGAGACCTCCGCCCTGCACGTGACCGGCCCGCTGGACCTGCCCGCCCTGCGTGCGGCCGTACAGGACCTGGCGGACCGTCACGAGGCCTTCCGCAGCAGCCTGCACCTGGACGGCGCCGACCTCCGCGTCGACGTCGCCCCGCAGGTGGCGGTCGGCCTTGCCGAGGAGGACCTGACCGGCTCCGCCGAACCCCTCGCGCAGGCCGCCCGGCGGGCCGCGGAGCTGGGAGCCGAACCCTTCGACCTGGAGCGGGCACCGCTGCTGAGGGCGGTGCTGCTGACCGTGGCGGCCGACGAGCGGGTGCTGGTCCTCGTCACCCACCACACGGTTGCGGACGGCCTGTCCCAGGACGTGCTGGACCTCGACCTGTCGGAGTGCTACGCGGCGCGCCTCGCGGGGAAGGAACCGGACCCGCTCCCGCAGACCGCGCTGCGGCCGCGCGACCACGCGCTCTGGCAGCGCGCCACGGCCGGACACCCCGTGCTCGCCGCCGGACTGGACCACTGGCGCGCCCGGCTCGACGGCGCCCCGACCGAGACGCACCTGCCCACCGGCGCCCCGCGGCCCGCCTCCTTCACCCACCTCGGCGGCCGGGTGAACCGCGCCACCGGCGCCGAACTGCGGGCGGCCGTGGAGCGGCTGGCCCGGGAGGCCGGCACCACCCCGTACGCCGTGTGCCTCCTCGCGCTCGCCCTCCTGCTGTCGCGGAGGACGGGGCAGCGCGACGTGCTCATCGGGTCCCCGTTCTCCGGACGCCCGAGCCGCGAGGCCGAGGACGTCATCGGATTCTTCACCAACACCGTGGTGATGCGCGTGACCCTGGACGACCAGCCGGACCCGCTGTCCCTGCTGCGCACGGTGGACGAGCGGATCCAGGAGGGGCTGGAGCACCAGTACGTCGCGTTCAACGACGTGGTGCGGGCCGTCGGGGCCCGGGCGGGCGCGGCGGGCCAGCCCCTCGTCCAGGTCGTCCTGGCCCATCAGGGGCCGCTGCGGCCCCGTGCCGCGCTCGCCGGCACCCGTGTCGTGCCCTGGCTCGTCGACAACGGCACAGCCAAGGCCGACCTGACCGTCGAGATCAACGAGGTCGGGGACGAGCTGGTGGTGGTGCTCCCCTACAGCGCCGACGTCATGGACCTGCCGACGGCGGAACGAACGCTGGCCGAGTACGTCGGCATCCTGCGCGAGCTGACGGCCGGCCGGACGGGCCCCGAGGAGTCGTGAGGCGCCGGCCGCCCTTCCCTCCCGCCCGTCCGCCCGTGCGGCGGGCCCCTCCCAACCGACAAGCCAACCAGAGGGGAAGTCCCGTGGACCTTTCCACGCTCCTTGCTCATCACCTCGGCGCGCGCGGCGCCCAGACCGCCCTGGAATCCGGCGCGCGGACCTGGTCGTACGCCGACCTGGACCGGGTCACCCGGGACCGCGCCGCGCAGCTGCGCAGGCTCCACCCGGAGGCCGTACGGGTCGCGCTGGCCGGCGAGCACACCGCGGAGGCGCTCGTCTGGGCACTGGCCGTGATGCGGGCAGGGCTGGTCTACACCCCGCTCAATCCCGGGCTGCCCCCGGAACGCATGCGCGAGGCCCTGCGGGTGGCCGGGCCCGATCTGGTGCTCTGTTGTACGCCCGGCGCCCTGCGCGAGCAGGACATCGGGCGGCGGGTGGTGAGCGCGGACGAGCTGACCGGCGAGCCGTCCGCGGAGCCCGGCGAGGCGCCGGCCACCTGGCCCGTGCAGGAGGCGGCGTACTCGGTGTTCACCTCGGGGTCGAGCGGGCTGCCCAAGCTGGTGAACGTCGGCCACCGGGGGATCGAGGACCTCTGCCGGGCGCAGGCCCGCCTGTTCGGCATCGAACCGGGCGACCGGGTACTCCAGTTCTCCTCCCTCGCCTTCGACGCCTCCATCGCCGAACTGCTGGTGACGCTGTACGCCGGCGGGACGCTGGTGGTACCCGTGTGGGAGGGCGGCTCGTGGGTCAACGCCGTGGGCCGCCACCTCGCCGAGCACGGCTGCGACGTCATCACGCTGCCGCCGTCGGTGTACGCACGGCTCCAGGACGAGGCGCGCAAGACCATCGGTACGGTCGTCTTCGCCGGGGAAGCCCTGACCGAGGTGGAGTTCCGGGCCGCGGCCCGGTTCAGCCGGGTGATCAACGCCTACGGCCCCACCGAGGGCACCGTGTGCTTCTCCGTGGCGGAGCCGAACCGGTTCACCACCTCGGTCGGCCGCCCCATCGACGGGTACGAGGCCCTCGTCCACGACCGGGAACGCGACGCGTACGCCCCGTCCGGCCGCGGCGAACTGGTGATCGTCGGCGACGGAGTCGCCCTGGGCTACGAAGGCCCGCAACCCGCGGACGGGCCGTTCACCACGGTCGACGGCCGCCCCGCCTACCACACCGGCGACGAGGTCGAACTGCGCGACGGCGAAGTGTTCTACCTCGGCCGCCTCGACGACCAGATCAAGCGGCTCGGCCACCGGATCGCCCTCACCGACCTGGAGGGCAGACTGTCCCGGCTGCTCGGATCGCGCGTCGCGGTCCTGACGCAGGACGGCTCGCTGGTCCTCGCGCACAGCGCGACCGACCGGCCGGAGCCGGAACTGAAGGCCTGGCTGCGCGAGCTCCTCCCGAACTGGGAGGTGCCCGACATCGTGCTGGCGGTCCCCGACATCCCCGTCACCCACACCGGCAAGGCCGACAAGGACGCGCTGCGCGCCCTCGCGCAGCGCCACGCCACCGCACCGCCGCCCGAGGCGTCCGCCGGCCGGGCGGCAGGGCAGGAGGCCGTCAGCGACCTCGTCGAGGGGATCCTCGGTACCCGGATCGCACCCGACACCTCCTTCTTCGACGCGGGCGGCGACTCCTTCGGACTGGTGCAACTCCAGGTGAAACTCTCCCGGCTGTACGGGGAGGAACACGTGCAGAAGGCCTTCGACCTGCTCAACTACGACTTCACCGTCGAAGGCTTCCTCGCCGCGCTGGGCGAGCGCCCGCAGCCCGCGGCGTCCCCCGTGCCCTCCGTGTTCCGCACGGTCTCCGCCGAACTGGCCGGCCTCCCCGACGCCCTCGCCGCGCTGCGGCGGGAAGCCGACGGCGACCCGCAGGCGGTCACCGTCACCGGAGCCGGCGGTTTCATCGGCGGGCACGTACTGGACCGGCTGCTCGGCACCGGCCGGCCGCTGACCGTCGTCACCACCAGCAATCCCCGCCGGCTCGTCGAGCGCCACCGCGCACGCTTCGGACGCGAGCAGGCTGACTTCGCGGACGTCCGGTTCCTGACCTACGGCGACCTGGAGGCGGCCGCCGGCGACACCGGCGGCTGGGGCGCCGTCGTCCACTGCGGCTACGAGGTGAACCACGTACTGCCGCTGGAACGGCACCTCAAGGGCAGCGTCGCCGCCACCCGGACCCTGGTACGGGCGGCGGCCCGGCGGGGCGCGCACCGGTTCGTGTTCGTCTCCGCCGCGTCCGCCGGCCAGGAGTTCGTGCCGTTCACCGAGGACGCCCTCGCGGCGGTCGGCGACCCGTACTCCCAGTCGAAGTTCGTGGCCGAGGCCTACGCCGGCGCCCTGGAAGCGGACGACTGCGAGGTCACCCTGCTGCGCGCCGGACTGGTGTACGGGCACACGCCGGGTGACGCCGCCCACCTCGCCGACGACGTCTTCGCGAACCTGCTGAGGATCTCCAGGGCGCAGGGCATCCTGCCCCGGCTGACCGGCCTCGTCCCCGTCTGCCACGTCGCCGACGTCACCGGCTCCGTTCTGGCCGCCGCCACCGGCCGGGCGAAGGAGCGGCGCTCCGTGCTGGTGCAGCGGACGTACGGCATCGAAGAACTGCGGGCGGAGCTCGGGGACGTCCGCCTGGTGGACCCGCAGGAATGGCTCACCACGGTGACCGAGGCGGGCACCGCGGACACCCGCGTGCTGGCCGCCCTACGGCTCTGGCTGAACGAGCCGGGCTGGACCGGGCCGGTGCGCACCACGTGCCGGCCGATCATCCGGGAACTCACCCAGACCTTGGAGATCTGACACATGAATCCAGATGTGGCCACCACCACGGCCCCCGAGCAGCGCTGGGATCCGGGTGACCCCCTCGACACGGCGTTCGTCGACGGCGAGAGCGCCATCCGCGAGGAACTCCGCCGGGGCGACTTCACCCGCTGGCAGCAGCCCGGCGGTCACGAACTGCGCGAGCGGCTGACGGACTTCCCCGAGCGCCTGTTCCTCTTCCAGGCCGGCGACCGCTGGTACGCCGGCTGCAAGACGATCTCCGACTACGTCCTGGACCGGGGCATGCCGGGCGTCTTCTGCAGCCGCGTGTACTGGTACAACGTGGTCGGCACGGTGACGTCGCTGCGGACCTCCGACGCGGACGCGCGGATCGTCTTCCGCCCGCTGGACGAAACCGGGCGCCGGGCGGCCTTCGAGGCGATCACCCCGCTCACCGAGCTGGTCCACCCGTTCACCAAGCAGCGCGAACCGGGCCGGGAGAAGACCAGCCCCGCCGACGGCTGGCTCGTCACCGAAGAGCGCGCCGCCTTCCTCGGCCTCGGGGAGGACCACATACGCAGCTACACCCGGGAGCGGTTCGGCCCGTGGCTCGCCGCGGCCGACGGGGACGTCCTCGCCTACGACCCGGCCTGCTCGACCGGCCAGTTCCTGTCCGAGTTCGCCGCCCTGGACCCGGCCCGGATCCGCACCGTGGGCCAGGACCTGAGCAGGCAGATGGCCGACTTCGCCGCCTCCCGCCTGGAGCGGGTGGTGTGCGGCGACGCCATGACCCCCGCCGTCGAACCGGGCACCGTGGACATCCTGTTCAGCCGCTTCCTCAACTCCGAGGTCGTCTCCACCGCACAGGCCCGGGCGATCCTGCCGGAGCTGGTCCGCACGCTGCGCCCCGGCGGCACCATGGTGCTGCTCGGTCACAGCCCCGTCCTGCTCGACACCCCGGACCTGGAGGGCGCCGGACTGCGCGTACGGCAGAGCGTCGCGCGCCAGGACGACTACCTCTTCCAGTACTACGTGTGCGAACACGGAGGCTGATGTGACCCTGTTCCTGAAGAAGAACGTCATCGCGGAGCCGGCCGTCGCCGGGTGGTACGCATGGTCGTACCTGATCCCTCCGCACACGCTGGCGAAGTACCTGAAGAACCACTACCGGAACATCGCCGAGTCCTACCTCGCCGACCCGGACACTCACCGCACGGCGCTGCGCCAGTCCCGCTTCCAGGGCGGGCCGTTCGTCCACGAGCGGGAGGGCTCCTACGACCGGATCCGGCGCTGGTACGACGACGCGCGCGAACGGCAGGCTCCGCTCCTCGAACTCGCCGACGCCATCGACGAGCTGGAGCAGAAGATCCTGCCCGGCCTGACCGGGGCGTCGATGGAGGAGGTGTACCGGCAGCTGCCCGAGCCGCTGGCGGGCCGGGTGGAGCTGTTCTACAACCGGGACAACCGCACCCCCGACTACCGCTTCATCGAACCGTTCCTGTACGCGTCCCCCTACTACGACCCCGCCCTCCAGCAGGTCAGGTTCTCCGAGATCCACCAGGACGCACGCGAGTTCGCCCTGACCACGCCGGTGCTGGAGTACACCCCCGAGCAGGTCCTGGTGACCGTGCCCCTGGGCTCCGAGCTGCTGGACACGGTCTTCCGCGGCGGACTCACCTCCGGGGAACTGGACCGGGTGACCGCCGAACTCGGCCTGGACGGGGACCGCGCCGCCGCCTTCCTGAGCTTCTTCGAGGAGGATCCCGCGCCGGCCTCCGCACCGCGGGACACCGGTGAGGACGTCATCGAATACGTCGGCCACGCCTGCGTGTTCGTCCGCCACCGGGGCACCACTTTCCTGGTCGACCCCGTGATCAGCTACAGCGGCTACTCGCGCGAGAGCGACGGCAGGTTCACCTTCGACGACCTGCCCGAACGCATCGACCACGTGATGATCACCCACAACCACCAGGACCACATGCTCCTGGAGACCCTGCTCAGGATCCGTCACCGGGTCGGCCGCGTCGTCATCGCCAAGTCCGCCAACTCCAGCCTCGTCGACCCCGACCTCAAGCGGGTGCTGACCCTGCTCGGCTTCCGGGACGTGGTGGAACTCGACGACCTGGACACGCTCGACACCCCCGGGGGCACCATCACCGCCGTGCCGTTCCTCGGGGAGCACGGCGACATCCGCATCCGCACCAAGTGCGGCTGGATGCTCGACCTGGACGGCACCCGGGTGCTGTTCGCCGCGGACTCCACGAACGTCTCGCCGCAGCTGTACCCGCAGGTGACGGCGGCGCTGGGCCGCGTGCACACCGTGTTCATCGGCATGGAGAGCGTGGGCGCGGCGGTCAGCTGGCTCTACGGTCCGCTCTTCCCCGAGAAGCTGGACCGCCGGATCGACGCGGGCCGACGGCTCAAGGGCAGCAACTTCGAGCAGGCGGCGGCCATCGTCGACGCCCTCGGGGCGGACTCCGTCTACGTGTACGCGATGGGGCAGGAACCCTGGCTCGGTGCGGTGATGTGCGTCGAATACGACGAGACGCACCCGGCGATGGTCGACAGCGACCGGCTGGTCGCGTACGTCAAGGAGCGGGGCGGCACCGCGAAGCGGCTGTTCCTGCACGAGACGATGGCGGTGCGCCCGTGAACGCCGGCAAGCAGCACGTCGTCCACGTCGGGTTCCACGCCTCCGAGGCGCACACCGTGGACTTCGACGCCGACCACGTGACCGCCGTGATGCCCCGGGCGAGCGCCGCCCGGCTGCCCGCCGAGCTGGCGTCGAGGTTCGCCCGGATCGCCGTACTGGACCTGCCGGACTCGGACGACCTCGACACCTACGACCGGGCCGTGGACCGCATGCGCGAGCTCGTCGCCGAGCTGGCGGCCGAATTCGGCCCGCCCGCGGCGATCGTCGGCCTCTACGAGCACACCACCCTGCCCGCGGCCCGGCTGCGCGAGCACTTCGGGGTGCCCGGCACGAACGTGCGGACCGCCCTCCTGTGCCGGGACAAGGTGCCGATGAAGCAGGCCCTGGCGGGCACGGGCATCCGGGTGCCGCGGTTCCTGGCCGTGGGCCCGGACACCGGGCGCGCCGAACTGGAGGAGTTCGCCGGCCGGATGCCCGGCCGGATCGTCCTCAAGCCCCGCAGCCAGGGTGCGAGCATCGGCGTGCGCATCCTCGACGGCGCCGCCGAGCTCCTCGCGCTCGCCGAGGCCGGGGCCATCGAGGAGGGGTACGAGGCCGAGGAGTTCGTGGCGGGCTCCATCCACCACATCGACGGCGTCGTCCGGGACTCGGAGATCCGCTGGTTCTGCGCCTCCCGCTACCTCGACACCTGCTTCGACTTCCAGTACGGCGGCGTCCCGCTGGCCGCGGTGACCCCGGACGACCCCGAACTGGTGGCACGGATGCGCGGGTTCACCGCCACCGTGCTGGACGGCCTGGGGCTCACGGACAGCACGTTCCACCTGGAGCTGTTCCACACCCCGGACGACGAGCTGGTCTTCCTCGAGATCGGCAACCGCTTCGGCGGCGCCGGCATCAGCTGGCACCAGCGCACGGTCTACGGCGTCGACCTGGCGCGCGAGGCGGTACTGGCCTGCCTCGGCCGGCCGTCGGAACTGGCCGCGCCCGCGACCATGCTGGACCACCGCGAGGTGGGAGCCTCCGGCTGGCTGTACATGCCGGCCGCCGCGACGACCGGGGGCGTCCGGGTCGTCGAGGTCACCGGACTCGACGCCCTGCCCCCCTCGGTGGTGGGCGTCGACACGCCGGCGGCGGGCGACGTGCTCAACGCCGGCGGCGACATCTGGCCCACCGCGGGACGCTTCCTGGTCAGCGGGGAATCCACCGACTCGGTGGAGCGGGACATGACGCGGATCGTCAACACCTACACACTCACAACGAAGGCAGGGGACTAGTGGCCCGCACGAAGCTCGGCACGCACATCGGGGTGGTCGTCGACGACTACCGGCTGGACCCGGCCGATCCGGGGCTCCGCGACTTCGTCACGGAGCTGCTGCTCCAGCACAAGGTGGTGTTCTTCAAGAGCCAGCACCTCGACCGGCACACCTTCATGGAGGTGGCGAAGCGGCTCGGCAGGACCGAGGTGCACCCCTTCATCTCCGAGGAAGAGCCCGTGGTGCACGGCATCTCGCCGTTCCAGCCCTACGGCGAGTACCCCGAGATCACCGGCATCTACCACGACGAGAAGCACACCGGGAACCTCAACGCCTGGCACAGCGACCTCAACTGGCGGGAGGTCCCGACCTTCGGCTCCATCCTGCGCGCCGTGCAGATCCCGCCCCGCGGCGGCGACACCTGCTGGGCGAACATGGCGGCCGCGTACGCCTCGCTCAGCGACGAGGTCAAGGAGCAGCTGGACGGACTGCGGGTCGTCCACGACTGGATGCAGATCTATTTCCCCGCTTTCGACGGAAACGACGAGGCGCTGCAGCGGATGCGGGACAAGTATCCGGCCCAGTCCCACCCGCTGGTCCTCACCCACCCCTTCACCGGCGAGAAGTCGCTGTTCTCGAACAAGGTCTCCGGAGTTCGCATCGAAGGCCTCGACGAGGCCGAGAGCCGGCGCATTCTCGACATGGTGCACCTGCTCGCATGGCGGCCGGAATTCCAGTGCCGCTTTTCCTGGGAGGAGGGTGATGTGGCCATCTGGGACAACCTGGCGAGCCAGCATTACGCCGTCTCCGACTACTGGCCGCACGTCCGCAAAATGGAACGCATCACTCTCGAAGGCGAGCCGATCAAGTGAGTACTCAAGTCATTGTCCTGAACGGCGGATCCAGCTCCGGCAAGACGGGAATCACCCGCTGTCTGAAGGCGATCCTCCCCCATCCGTGGATCAGCCTGGGTGTCGACGATCTGATCGACCGGCTGCCGCCCTCCCTGGTCGAGTCGGGCTCCGGCGTCGAGTTCGGCCAGCAGGGAGAGGTCGTGCTCGGAGACGGCTTCCGCGAGATGGAGGCCGCCTGGACCGAGGGCATCGCCGCGATGGCGCGCGCCGGGGCCCGGGTCATCATCGACGACGTGTTCCTCGGCGGAGCGGCCTCCCAGGAGCGCCTGCGCGCCCACCTCGAAGGCCTGGAGGTCCTCTGGGTCGGCGTGCACTGCGACCCCGAGATCGCGGCCGGCCGGGAGATCGCCCGCGGCGACCGGGTCATCGGCATGGCCGCCTCGCAGGCGGAGATCGTGCACAAGGGCGTCGTCTACGACGTCGAGGTCGACACCACCCGCACCGAATCGCTGGACTGTGCCCGGGCCATCGCCGCTCGCGTGAGCTGAGCCCCCTTTCGCCGAGCACGCCCGCGGTGAGCGGGCGTGCTCGGCGCTGCCGTCCGCAACGGAATCAAGGAGACAGAGCATGGACAGTACGGAGTCCGACGGGTCCGGGGCGGCCCCGGCCGCGACCCGCCCGCCGGGGCGGCCGCCCGTGCAGGAGACGTGGCGCAAGTTCTGGCTGCTGACCTCCGCGGCGTCGGTTTCCGAACTGGGGAACACCTTCCTGCACCTGGCGATGCCGTGGACGATCCTGGCCAGTACCGGCTCGCCCGTGATGGCCGCGCTCAGCCTCGGCGTGCAGTACCTGCCGTTCGTCGCCTCGCCCCTCCTGGGCACCCTGATCGACGGCTACGAACGCCGCATGGTCTTCATGGTCTCCGAGCTGGTGCAGGGCGTGCTCGTAGCACTGACCCCGTTCCTCCTCATGGCGGACCAGGTCGAACTCGTGCTGCTGGTCCTGCTGGTCGCCGGCTGCGGCACCGTGACCTCCAACCTGACCAGCGACTTCAGCCTGCTGCCCATGCTCGCCCCGGCCGACCGCGTGACCGAGGCGTACAGCAGGTTCGGGGCCGCCACGGAACTGGCCCGCTGCGCAGGGCCCGCGGTCGCCGGCGTGGTGCTGGCGGCGTTCGGCGGGTACTGGGCGCTGTGGATCGACGCGGCCACCTTCCTGGTCACCGCCGTGGTCGCGGCCGTACTGCCGCGCGGGGAGAAACCGGTCGTCGAACGCGGGTTCCTGCGCATGCAGGTCGAGGGCTTCCGCAGCTTCCGGCGGATCCGCGGCGTGCCGCGGCTGACCCTGGTGCTCTCGGTCTACAACCTCGGCGCGGGCGCCGTGCCGACGGTCATCCTGGTGCTCGCCGCCCGCACCTGGGGCTGGTCCAGCGGCTGGGCGGGCATGGTGCTCGCCGCCGGGGCCGCCGGCAGCGCACTGGGGGCCTGGCTCGGGGGCCGGGTCCGGTCGGACGCGCCCGCGGAGCGGCGCATCGGCCTCTGGTTCACCGTCTGCGCGGTCGCCTGCGCCGCGCTGCTCGCCCCGTGGGAGGCCGTGGTGGTGCTCGGCTTCTGCGCCCTCATGGCCGGCGAGGGAGGCATGAACGTCACGACGAACGAGTACCGCTTCCGGGCGATACCCGAGGAGATGTCGGGCCGGGTCAACGCGGTCATGCGCGCCTTCATCCTGGGCGGCGCCGCCCTGTCGTCGCTGCTCCTCGGCTGGTCCGTGACGCTGTCGGAGCAGGTGCTGCGGTTCGCCCCGGCCCTGGTCACCTCGGCCCTGGCCGTCCTGCTGTGGACGGGCGCGCGCAGCATCCGCGCAGCGCGGGCCGAACCGGAAGGCGGGACGGCAGCCTAGGACAGGGCCCGCGAGGGGCCACCGTCGCAACCGCGCACCGCACTCCGCGCACCGCACTCTGCGAGAGGAAACCGAATGCTGTACATGTTCGCCTTCGACAAGGTCGGCATCGTGGTGGGGGATCTGTACTTCGTCGATCCCGAACCCATCAAGGGGCAGGAGAGCCCCGAGCACGGCGTCCGCCTGGAGCTCAGGGTGGTCGAGCAGGGCACGCTCGTCGACTCCATCTACGCGGCCTACCCGATCTCCGTGGACCGGCCGGTGTGGCGCGCCGACTTCCTGGAATCGGTCGACGGGAGGCCGGGGAGCTTCGACCGGACCCACCACCACCCGGTGTTCACCGGCTGGGACCCGGGCGACCGGGTGTTCGTCCGGGAACTGTCAGCGGACCCGCTGGGCTGGCTGGGGGCCAGGCTGGCCGACCTCGACGGCCTGCTGAAGACGGCCGGGTTCCCCGCCGACACGGCCGGCCCGACGGACGCCGCTGAACTCCGCAGGACGGCACCCGAGATCGTGGACGCGACGCGCAGGCTGCTCGACCGGGTCCGTGCGGGCGAGCTCGGGAACCCGCCGGAGGGTGAACCGCCCGCCCCCGCCGAGGGGCAGTTGCAGGCGCTGGTCCGCTCCGGCTGGCTGTGAGCCGCGCAGGGTGCCGGCCTCCGGGCCCGGGGGCCGGCACCCGCGGCCCGTCAGTAGCCCGCCGGTCCGATCACGTTGGCCAGCGGCTCACCGGCCGCGTAGCGGACCAGCTGGGCCTTGGCCAGGGCCATGGCCCTGGCCGGCGGCGTGCCGTTCGACCCGGCGGTGTGCGGGGTCAGGAGGAGCCCGGGGGCGGACCACAGGGGATGGCCGGCCGGCAGCGGCTCCGGGGCGGTCACGTCGAGCGCCGCGTACAGCCGGCCGCCGCACAGCTCGCCGACCAGGGCGTCGGTGTCGACGAGGCCGCCGCGTCCGGCGTTCACCAGCAGGGCGCCGTCCCGCATCCGGCCCAGGAACGCGGCGTCCACCAGGCCGGTGGTGGCCGGGGTCAACGGCAGCAGGAGGACCACGATGTCCGCCCCGGGCAGCAGTCCGGGCAGCTCCTCGACGCCGTGCACGCCCGCGCGCGGCCGCCGGGCCACGGCCGTGACCTCGGCGCCGAACCCGGCCAGGACCGGCGCGAGCGCCGAGCCGAGGGACCCGTACCCCACGAGCAGCACCCGCTTGCCCTCCAGGGTGTCCGTGTGCGTGTAGTCCCACCGCTCCTCGCGCCGGGCCTGCTCGAAACGGGGCAGTCGCAGCAGATGGTTCAGCACGACACCGGTGACCCACTCGGCGACCGCCCGGTCGTAGGCGCCCCGGGCGTTGCACAGCACGACGCCGCCCGGCACGTACGGCCTGATCCACTCCACGCCCGCGGACTCCAGCTGCACCAGCCGCAGCCGGGGCAGTCCGGCGAGCAGGGACAGCCGCTCGCGCCCGAGGCCGTAGGGCGGGACGATCACCTCCACGGTGTCCGCCGACGCGGGGAGCCCGTCTTCCCCGGTCCACACGTCGGCCCGGAATCCCGCCGGGAGCCCGCCCATGAGGGCCTCCGATTCGGCGGTCGGCAGCCATACGGTGATCACGACCGGCCTCCCCGGCCGGGCCGGTTTTCCGCGAGGGGGAATGCGGAGTTCCCCCGATTGTTCCGTGTACGAAGATCCATGCGGCGCACATTAGCCGCCCGGATCGCACGCGGCCATGGTCCGGGGGTATTTCGGTGTCCGCGTATTCGGATATCCATGGTAATTGCCGGGATTCTGCAATCCGTTGACATCCATTCAGGGGGACGGTAAGAATCAGGCCTGGTCGAAATCTTGTCCGGTGGGGCGGTCGCCGGCTGTTCGCAGCAGCCGAAATCCCCGGCCGGTGCGCCCGTTCCTCCCCGCCGGCCGGGGAACCCCTCATCCGCTGCCGCGCCCCGCTGCCGTCCCTCGGCATCCGCCGCCGGACACGGGCCGGCCGCCGGCCGCGCCGCGGGCCCGCGTTCACCGATCGTCTCCGTACAGACCGAAGGAACCGTCATGACCGACCTGGCCGTTCACACCCCGGACGCCGACGCGCAGGAGGCACCGGTCCTGCTGCTCGTCGGCAGCGGGTACCGCCCCTACCGCGAGTACATCCTGGCCGCGGTCTCGCAGCACTACCGGCTGTGGCTCCTGGACTCGGCCGAGGCCACCTGGCAGCTGGAGTACTGCACGGGTGCCACCCGCGTCGACACCCGGAACGCCGAGGCCGTGCGCGATGCGGCGCTGGCCGTCGTGAACTCCCTTCCGGTCGTGGGTGTCTTCACCTACGACGAGACGCAGGTCGTCTTCTGCGCGCGCCTGGCGCAGGACCTCGGACTGCCGGGCAGTCCGCCCGAGACGATCACCAGCTGCCGCGACAAGGCGGCCACCCGCTCCGCCCTGGCCGCCGCCGGCGTGCCCCAGCCCGCCTCCGTCACCGTCACCACCGCCGAAGAGGCCCTCGCGGCGGCGGAGAAGATCGGCTACCCGGTGATCGTCAAGGCGCGCGCCATGGCCGCCAGCTTCGGCGTCGTCCGCGCCGACGGACCCGCGGACATCGCCGCCGCGTTCGCCGCGGCGGACGGCGCGGACTTCATGAACCTGCCCCGCTACCCGGCGAACGTGCTGGTGGAGGAGTTCCTCACGGGGCCGGAGATCAGCGTCGACGCCGTCATCCACGACGGCGAGGTCACCCCGACCGTCATCGCCCGCAAGCGCCTCGGCCTCGAACCGTACTTCGAGGAGACCGGCCACGACGTCGACGCGGCCGATCCGCTGTTCGCCGACGAGGAACTGCTCGGCCAGCTCCGCGAGATCCACCGTGCCCTCGGCTTCGTCCACGGCGCCACCCACTCCGAGTTCAAGCTGACCCCCGACGGCCCGCGCCTGGTGGAGGTCAATGCCCGGCTCGGCGGGGACCTCATCCCCTACCTCGGCCTGCTCGCCACCGGCGTCGACCCCACGGTCGCCGCGGCGCACGCCGCGGCCGGCACGAAGAGCGACCTCACCCCGAAGCACCGCAAGGCCGCGGCCGTCCGCTTCCTGCTGCCCGAGGGGCACTGCCGGACCACGGAGGTCGTCGTCCACCAGGACCGCTTCGGACCGACGATCCACGAGACGGGCATCACCGCCGCATCCGGAGACGAACTGGCCCTCCCGCCCGCCGCGTTCCTCACCCGCTACGCCCATGTCATCGCGGTGGGCGACGACTTGGACCGGGTCCTGGCCGACCTCGCCGAGCCCGAACGCCTGGTGGAACTCCGGGCCGACGTCCTGCCCGACTGAATCCGCCGATCCGCTGATCCGCCGATCCGCTGATCCGCCGCCCCCCGCGGCGAGAACAGGACCCCCCACATGCCCAGTGTTTCCCAGGCCTTCGGCAGCGCTGCGGTGGAGCTGACCGACGCGCCCCCCGGTGTCCGGCTGGAGCCGGCCGACCTGCACGCCTCGGTGAGCGACCCGGCCCTGACGTCGATGACGCTGCTCAACGAGATCGCCGGCCGCTACCCGGACGCCGTCTCCTTCGCCGCGGGACGCCCCTACGAAGGCTTCTACGAGGTCGCCGGGCTCGGCAGGCACCTGCGCACCTTCGAGCGGCACCTGGTGTCCGATCTCGGCCTGGACCCCGAGGAAGTGCGGCGGACCTTCTTCCAGTACGGCCGCACCAAGGGGTTCATCCACCAGCTGATCACCCGGCACCTGCTCAACGACGAGCGGATGTCCGTCGACCCCGAGTCGGTCGTGGTGACCACCGGCTGCCAGGAGGCCATGGTCCTGGTGCTCCGGGCGCTGCGCCGCGACGACCGCGACGTGGTCCTCGCGGCGTACCCCTCGTACGTCGGATTCCTCGGCGCGACCCGGCTCGTCGACATGCCGGTGCGGCCGGTGGCGGAAGGGCCCGGCGGCATCGACCTGGCGGACCTGGCGGAGCAGATCCGCCGCGCCCGGGCCGAAGGGCTGCGTCCGCGCGCCTGCTACGTGGTTCCCGACTTCGCCAACCCCAGCGGTGTCAGCATGTCGGCGGCCGACCGCCGCGGGCTGCTGGAGCTGGCCGAGCGGGAGGACATCCTCGTCCTGGAGGACAACCCGTACTCGATGTTCCACGCGGGCGGAGGCCGGCTGCCCACCGTGAAGTCCATGGACACCGGGCGCCGCGTGGTCTACTTCGGGTCCTTCGCGAAGACCGCCTTCGCCGGGGCGCGCGTGGGGTACGTGGTCGCGGACCAGCCCATGGCGGACGGCGGGCTGTTCGCCGACGAGCTCGCGAAGCTCAAGAGCATGCTCACCCTCAACACCTCCACGGTCGCCCAGGCGGTCGTCGGAGGCTTCCTGCTGGAGAACGACTGCAGCGTGGAGCGCGCCACCGTGCGCGAGGCCCGGGTCTACCGCGAGAACCTGCGCGCCGTGGTGACCGGGCTCCGGGAGCGGTTCGCGGACCATGCTCCCGGGCGCGGGTCCGGGGTCTCGTGGAACGTCCCGGCGGGCGGCATGTTCGTCGTCGTCACCCTGCCCTTCCGCGCGGACGACGCCATGCTCGAGTACTCCGCGGGCCGCTTCGGGGTGCTGTGGACGCCCATGCACCACTTCTACGCGGGGGACGGCGGATCGCACCAGATCCGGCTGTCCTTCAGCGTCCTGTCGGCCGACCGGATCGACCTGGGGCTCGGCCGGCTGGCCGCACTCGTCGCCGACCGCGCCTGAATCCGATGCACGTACCAGCTGATCGCCGCGAACCAGGGGGACACACCGTGGAACCGAGAACGCACCAACCCGTCGCACCCGCCGCCGGGACGAGCCGCGGAGGGCCGGCGTGACGGCCACGACAACGGGCCCGGAGACCCCGCCCAAACCGGGACAGGACCACCACCTCCGGCGCGAGCTCGGCTACTGGAGCCTGACCGGGGTGGCCTTCGGCGGCATCATCGGCTCGGGCTGGCTGTTCGGCTCGTTCTACGGCGCCCAGGCGGCGGGCCCGGCAGCGGTGATCTCCTGGGTGATCGGCGGCGCCGCGCTGACGCTGATCGCCCTGGTGCTCATCGAGCTGGGCGCCGGCACTCCGGAGGCCGGCGGCATGGTCCGGTGGCCGCTGCTGGCCAACGGGCCGCTCGCGGGCACGCTGATCGGCTGGACCATGCTCCTCGCCGTGGCCAGCACGATGGCGGCCCAGGCCTCGGCCATCGTCCAGTACGCGAACCGCTACCTGCCGGGCGTGTACGAGGACGACGCGCTCACCGCCAAGGGCCGGTTCGCGGCAGCGGGACTGCTCCTGCTGCTGGTCGTGCTGAACTGGTTCGGGGTCAAGCTGTTCGCCCGGCTGAACCTGCTCGTCACCGTGGTCAAGGTGCTCGTCCCGGTGCTCACCGTGGTGGCGCTGCTCTGGTCGAGCTTCCACCCCGGCAACGTCTCCGCGGGCGGCGGGCTCGCCCCCTACGGGTGGTCGGCCGCACTGACCGCGATCGCGAGCGCGGGCATCGTCTACGCCATCGACGGCTTCGCCTCCCCGATCGAGCTGTCCGCCGAGGCCCGCAACCCCCGGCGGGACATACCCCGCGCGGTCCTGACCGCCATCGGGCTCTCGGTCCTCCTGCACGTCGCGCTCCAGCTGACCTTCATCTTCGCCGTGCCGACGGAGAGCCTCGGCGCGGGATGGCAGGGGCTGGACTTCGCCTCGCCGTTCGGCGAGCTCGCGCTGCTGCTCAACCTCAGCTGGCTGGCCGCGGTCATCTACGCCGATGCCGTCTTCTCGCCCGGCGGGTCGACCTACGTGACGGTGGCGGCCGGCAGCCGGGAGACCTACGCGGTCGCCAAGAACGACGCGCTGCCCCGCCGCTTCTCCGCCGTGTCGCGGCGCGCGGGTGTGCCGCGCAACGCGATGGTGCTGAACTACGTCCTGAGCGTCGTCATCCTGCTGCCGTCCAGCGGGTGGCGCGAGCTCATCGCCGTGGTCGGCGCGCTCGCCCTGCTGACCTACTCGCTGTGCTCCGTGGCGGCCGGCACGTTCCGCGCCGCCGCCCCCGAGCGGCTGGCGGGCTGGGTCCGCGGGCTGGGGTGGATCGCGCCGGCCGGATTCGTGGTCGCCTCGGAGCTGGTCCACTGGTCCGCCTGGGACAACCTGCGGATCGCGCTGCCCGAGCTGCTGGCCGCAGTGCTCCTGTTCTCCGTACTGCGCCGCCGCACGCTGGACCTGCGGGCCGAGCTGCGGACCGGTGCCTGGCTCCTCGGCTACCTCGGGTGGCTGCTGGTGCTCTCGGCCCTCGGCAGCTTCGGCGGAGCGGGGGTGATCCCGGCGCCGTGGGACACGGTGGCGGTCGCCCTGTGCGCCCTGGCCACCTACCGGTGGGGCGTGCGTTCGGGCGTGGCGTACCTGCGCCGCTGACGGCACCCGCCGCCCGCGAGGGGGTCTGCGGGGCGGAAGGCGTATCTCCGTGGCTTCTGGGAAGGTGCAGGAAGTGAACGGAAGGGTGGTGCCGGATGGTCGCGCGAGCGGACAGTGAGCGTTTTACCGTCGCGGTGCGTGCGGCGGACGATGCCGTCGTCCTCGAGGTCGCGGGGGAGCTGGACCACGACACGGTCCGGCCCCTGCGGGACGCCCTCGATGCGGCGGTCGCTCCGGGCGGGCGGGTGCTGGTGGACCTGGCGGGGCTGGGGTTCTGCGATTCCACCGGACTGAACGTGCTCCTGCACGGCCGGCTCGCCGCCCGGGAGGCGGGCGGCAGCCTCGAACTGGTCGGGCTGCACGGGCCGGTCGCCCGGATGTTCCGTATCACCGGCGCGGACGGGCTGTTCCCCGTACACGCCGGGGTGGCGGACGCGCTGGGGGAGTCCAGCGATCCGTCCAGCTAGCGCGTCGACATGGAGGAGTCTGAGCGTCATGGAACAGCGGGGGTCACCCGACCGGACCCGGTCCCTGGTGCTGGACGGGGCCACCGATGTCGTGACGCGCAGTCGTGACTTCGTACGCCGGGCGCTGGCCGCGTGGAATTGGCTGCCGGCCACAACGGAAGCCGAGCAGGAAGCCGCCGAGGACGTGCTCCTGCTCGTGTCCGAGGTCGTCGCGAACGCCTGCCTGCACGGCGGGGGGCCGGGCGCACTGAAGCTCGACTGCACGGACGAGCGGCTGCGGATAGAGGTGACCGACGGGAACCCGGACCCGCCGGTGCCCATACGCCCGCGGTCGGCCACGGAGGCGGGGCGGCCCGGCGGGCACGGACTGGTGATCGTGGAACGGCTGGCCAGCCGGTGGGGTTCCACGCCGTGGCCCGGGGGGAAGTGCGTCTGGCTGGAAGTGGCCGTTCCCGCGCCGGTCAGGAATCCAGGGCGGCGATGATCTCGTCGGTGGTGCTGACCTTGCCGATGCGCGGGAAGATCTTGCCGAAGCTGTGGGCGTGGGAGTCGGCGTCCGTGTCGGCGGTGGCGTCCTCCGCGAAGACCAGGTCGTAACTGTGCTCCCAGGCGGTCCGTGCGGTGGATTCGACGCCCACGCTGGTGGAGATGCCGGCCAGCACGATGCGGTGGATGCCGCGGCGGCGCAGCTGGAGGTCGAGCTCGGTACCGGTGAAGGCGCCCCAGTGGCGCTTGGTGACCACGACGTCGCCGAGCGCGGCGAGCTCGGCCGGGATCTCGGAGAACGCGGCCGGCGGAGCTGACGCCGGGCCCGGACGGTCCACGTTGACGGTGGGCAGGTCGCCGCCGTCGGGGGACCAGGCGACCCTCACCAGGACGACCGGCAGCCTGCGGGCGTGGAACGCCTCGGCGAGCGCCAGGCCCTTCTTGAGGATCTCGGCGGACGGCTTGGCGGTGGGCAGGGCCAGGATGCCCGTCTGGAGGTCGATGAGGACCAGGGCGGTGTCGCTGCCGAGGGCGAGGCGGTTCGAGTCGTCGGCGGCGGAGGTCGGGGCGTGGGGCATGGAGGCTCCTTCGGGGTGTGCTGTCAGTGCTCGGCCAGGCGGCGCAGCAGCGGGACCGCCTCCGCGAGCAGATGCCGCTCGGCGGGGCTCAGCCGTTCGGCGATCAGCTCGGCGATCAGCCCGTGGCCGGCCCTGCGGCGTTCGCCGACGAAGGCCCGGCCCTCGGGGGTGAGGGAGACGAGCAGCCGGCGGCCGTCGGTGGGGTGCGGGGCCCGCGTCACGTACCCGCCGGCCTGCAGGGCGTTCACCGTGGCGATCACCGACTGCGGTCGGATCCTCTCGGCGCGCGCCAGTTCGGAGGCGGTGGAGGGTCCGAGCCGGTCGAGCCGTTTGAGTACGGACACCTGCGACAGGCTCACCCCGCCACCGGAGGCGGCGCGCATCCGGCGGACCAGCATGCCGACGGCGAGCTGGAGCTCCTCCGCGGTGTCGCGCGGCTGGATCTCCCGCACGTCCGGTTCGGGATGCTCTGTGGACATATCCCGACGCTAGGGGACATACAGTCAAACTTGCAAGTCTGCCTTACTGGTTTTTCGGTGTCGCGGTGACGGGCTGCGCGGACCTCGCCGGCTCCGGCTCCGGCAGCCGCCGCGACAGGGCCCACGCCAGCACCGGCAGCACGGCCAGCGGCAGCAGCGCGACGCGCAGCGAGGCGGTGTCCGCCGCGGCGCCGATCAGCGGGCCGGCCAGGCCGCCGACGCTGACGGTCAGGCCGAGGGTGACCCCGCTGGCCGTGCCCATGCGCGTCGGGAGGTAGTCCTGGCCCAGGGTGACCTGGAGGGAGAACGGCACGTACAGCGCGGTGGCCGCCAGTGCCGCGCACCCGTACACCAGAGGGAGCGGCAGGAACAGGATCCCGGCGATGGCGGGCACGGCGGCGGCGTACGCCCGGTGGACGGTGGTGACCCGGCCCCAGCGGTCCGCGAGCCGGCCGCCGAGCAGGGTGCCGCCGGCGCTGCCCGCGAACAGGGCGAACAGGGCGACGGCGCCGGCGGTTTCACTGCCGCCGCGCTCACGTACGTACAGCGCGATGAAGGTGCTCAGGCCGATGAACACGACGGAGCGGACGACCACGACGAGGGAGAGCCGCAGGAAGGCCGGCCGGTTCTCCGCCGGGACGGTCTCCCCGCCGGTGCCCGCTCCGGCGCCGTGCGTCGCCGGCGCGTCGGCCCCGCCCGGCCCGGCCGGACGCGGCAGGCCGAGCAGGACGGCCAGGGCCGCCGGGAGCGCCAGCAGCCACCAGCCGGCCGGCCCGGGCACCGCCAGCGCGCCGACCACCAGCAGCGGCGCGCAGGCGAAGCCGACGTTGCCGCCGAGGGCGAACCAGCTCATCGCGGTGTTCCCGGAGCCGCCCAGGGCCGTACGGACCCACCGGGCGGCCGCCGGATGGTAGGCGGCGACCCCCAGCCCCGACAGGGCGACGGCGGCCACGGTGGCCGGGTAGCCCGCGTCGAGACCCACCAGGGCGATGCCCAGCCCGGCCACGGCCGTGGCCAGCGGTATCAGCCAGGGCATCGGCCACCGGTCGGTCAGCATCCCGAACAGCGGCTGGACCACGGACGAGAGCAGCGAGGCGGCGAGCACGATGCCGGACGCGGCGGCGTAGTCGTAGGCGCGTTCCGCCACGAGGAAGGGGACGAGCGCGGCCACGGCGCCCTGGTAGACGTCCACGCACGAGTGGCCCGCCGCGAAGGCCGCCGTGCGGATGCGGATGCTGTTCGTGTTCACCGGTCGAGGATCGCCGTCGGCGCGCGTGCGGCGCTTCCGATAAATTGCCGGGTGATGCAGAAAATCCGCCACACGCCGCGCGCCGCGACCAACGTCAGCGAGCTCGACACCGGCATCGGCATCGACGCCCACCGCCACGACGACCACCAGATCGCCTACGCGGGCCACGGGGTGCTGTCGATCACCACCGACGCCGGCACCTGGGTGGCCCCCGCCACCCGGGCCCTGTGGATCCCGGCCGGGACGGTCCACGAGCACCGCGCGTTCGGCCGTACCGACCTGCACTGCATCGGCCTGCCGACCAGCATCGACCCGCTGTCGCTGGACGCCCCGGCCGTGATCGCCGTGGGCCCGCTGCTGCGGGAGCTGATCCTGGCCTACACCCGGGCGCCGGAGGACGGCAGCCCCGCGCGGCGCCGGATGCTCCGGGTCCTCCTCGACCAGCTGCGGGTCTCACCGCTCCAGCCGCTGCACCTGCCCGCCCCCGCCGACCCGCGGCTCGCGGCGGTCTGCGCCCTGCTGTACGCCGACCCGGCGGACCCGCGCGGACTGGCCGCGCTGGCCGCGGACTCGGGCGCCGGGGCCGGCGAGCGGACGCTGAGCCGGCTGTTCCGGGCCGAGCTCGGCATGACCTTCCCGCAGTGGCGCACCCAGCTGCGGCTGCACCAGGCGCTCAGGCTGCTGGCGGTCGACACCCCGGTGACCACGGTCGCGCACCGCTGCGGCTGGTCCTCGGCGAGTGCGTTCATCGACGTGTTCCGGCGGGCGTTCGGGCACACCCCGGGGGCGTACGGCCGCTCGTAGCGGGCGCGGAGATACTGGCCGGTGTGAAGAACGAAGACACCGTCCTGTTCCACACCCACGGCCGGACCGGGGTGGTCACCCTCAACCGCCCCAAGGCCCTCAACGCCCTCACCCACCCCATGGTGCTGCGGATCGACGAGGCCCTGACCGCCTGGGAGACCGACCCGGCCGTCCACCAGGTCCTGATCCGGGGCGCCGGCGAGCGCGGGCTGTGCGCGGGCGGGGACATCCGCGCCATCCACGACGACGCCAAGGCCGGGACCACCGCCTCCGCCGGTTTCTGGCGCGACGAGTACCGGCTCAACGCCCGCATCGCCCGCTACCCCAAGCCGTACGTGGCCCTCATGGACGGGATCGTCATGGGCGGCGGCGTCGGGCTCTCGGCCCACGGCGCGGTCCGCATCGTCACCGAACGCTCCCGCGTGGCCATGCCCGAGACCGGCATCGGCTTCGTCCCCGACGTCGGCGGGACCTGGCTGCTCGGCCGCGCCCCCGGCCGCCTCGGCACCCATCTCGCCCTCACCGGCGCCGCCGTGGGGGCCGCAGACGCCCTGCTGTGCGGGCTCGCGGACCACTTCGTCCCCGCCGACCGGCTCCCGGAGCTGACCGACGCACTCGCCACGGCACCCGTCCACGAGGTGCTGCCGCGCCACGCCGCCACGCCGCCGCCCGGTGAACTCGCGGACGGGCGGCCCTGGATCGACCGCTGCTACGCCGGCGGTACCGTCGAGGAGATCGTGGAGCGGCTGCTCGCGGAGGGCGAACCGGCCGCCAAGGAGGCCGCCGCGACGATCCTCGCCAAGTCCCCGACCGCGCTCAAGGTCACCCTCGCCGCCCTGCGCCGCGCCACGGGCCTCGGCTCGCTGGAGCGGGTGCTGGCCCAGGAGTTCCGCGTCTCCTGCAACGCGCTGCGCTCGCTGCCCGACCTGGTCGAGGGCATCCGGGCGCAGGTCGTCGACAAGGACCGCCGTCCGCGCTGGTCACCCGCAGCCCTGGCGGACGTGTCCGACGCGGAGGTGGAGCGCTTCTTCGCCCCGCTCGGGGAGGGGAACGAACTCCGGCTGCCCGGCGGGGGCTTCAGCAGCGACTGAGCCTGGCCTCCAGACCGTCCAGGACCCGCTGGAGCCCGTAGTCGAAGCTCTCCTCGCGCATCCGCGCCGGGTCCGGGGCCGCCCGGGCCGCGGGAACCGGCGACTGCGGCCACTCGGCCTCCGTCCTGCCGCTGCGGGCGAGGAGGGAGAGGTAGGAGGCCTCGCCGGTGGCGGCGCCCATGACGTAGGAGACGACCGCCTGCACCGCGAGTTCCGCCTCGCCGGGCGGGAATCCGGCCGCCCGGGCCGGCCCCAGCATCCGCTCCGACATGCGCATCAGGTTCGGGCCGAGGTGGGCCAGCCCGACCCGGCCGAGGACCGCGGCCACCCAGGGGTGGCGCAGGACCATGTCGCGCAGGCCGTGCCCGCTGCGCGCCAGGGCCTCGCGCCACGCGTCCGGGCCGGCCGGCGCGGGCACCTCCAGCTCGCCGTGGACCTCGTCCACGACCAGCTCGATCAGCTCGTCCTTGCCGGCCACGTGCCGGTACAGCGAGGTGGCGGCGGCGCCCATCTCGGTGCCGAGCCTGCGCATGCTCAGTGCCTCGATGCCCTCGGCGTCGAGCAGCCGCACGGCCGCGGCGACGATGCGGGCCCGACCGAGCGCCGGCTGCCGCTCCTCGCGGTGGCGCGGGCGTGTCCAGACGGAGGGGACGGCGGTCGCGGCCGAGGCGCCTGGGCCCTGCTCGTTCTTCTGCTTCTCGTCGGCCGGCATGCTGTCACCCTAGTGCATGTGCGAACGCCGTACGCATCGTGCGTACGGCGTTCACAAGCCGGGGGCGGGCGACGGAAATTGGACAGAACCCGGTGTGGCGAACACGATGTGGGCTGCAAGTTCGCGGCAGCACGGGGGCGCGCGGGCACACCGCTGATCCGGACACCAGCGCCTCCACTCCGCTTCGTCCCCATTTGTCGTCCCCCTGGAGAGACTTCGCCATGAGCTACGGCGACCCGAACAACCCGTACAGCCAGCAGCCCCCGCAGGGCCAGCCCGGCTACCCGCAGCAGGCGCCCCAGGGCGTGCCCCCGCAGTACGGCTACCCGCAGCAGCAGACGCCGCCGCCGTACGGCGCGTACCCCCAGGGCGCCCCGGGCATGCCCCCCGTCATGGGGATGCCGGCGCTGGCCCACTGGGGCCAGCGCGTGGGTGCCACCCTGCTCGACGGCCTGATCACCGCCGGCCCGATGTACGCGCTGGGCTTCATCGACCTCGCCACCAGCGACAATCCGGACGAGCCGGGCTTCCTCTTCGTCATCGGCGCGATCTACGCCACCGTGATGTTCTTCTACCAGCTCTACCGCGAGGGCGCGACCGGCCAGACGATCGGCAAGAAGGTCCTCGGCATCAGCGTGCGCCGCGAGGCCGACGGCCAGCCCATCGGCTTCGGCATGGCCTTCGTCCGCAGGCTGGCCCACTTCCTCGACGGCATCGCCTGCTACATCGGCTTCCTGTGGCCGCTGTGGGACGAGAAGAAGCAGACCTTCGCCGACAAGGTGTGCAGCACCCTCGTCATCACGGTCCCCAAGGGCTGACGACGGGCTCAGCGGTAGCCGGTCGGGTCGGCGGGCAGGCCGGGGTCCTGGACCTCGACCATGTAGCGCCACGCGTCCGGCCGGCTGCCGTCGAGGTCCGTGAAGCCGTAGACCCGCGCGAGTCGGCCGCTGGAGAGGGACTGCCCGTTCCAGCGCGCCACCTCCGGGTCCGCGGCGAGCGCCGCGACCGCCCGGCCCACGTACGACGGGGTCTCGGAGATGCCGAAGTGCGGGACGGCCGCGAGCGCGTCGCGCCAGGTCTCCTCCGTCACGCCGAACGCGTCGAGCATTATCTCCGAGCGCAGCCAGCCCGGCGTCAGCGCCACCGCCGTGGCCCCCCGCGGCCCGAGCTCGTGGCCCAGCGCGAACGCCATGCGCAGCACCGAGGACTTGGCGATGTCGTAGAAGAACGAATTGCGGTAATGGCCCGCGTTGTACTCGGCGGTGCCGTCCGTCATCTCCACCACCAGCCCGCCCGGCTCGCGCAGCAACAGGGGCAGCGCGAAATGGCTCGTGACGGCGTGCGTCTCCACCGCGAGGCGCAGCAGCCGCAGACCGTTGTCCAGGTCGTGCTCCCAGACCGGGCTGTCCCACTCGAAGAGCCGCTCCCCGCCCCAGATGTCGTTCACGAGCACGTCCAGGCGCCCCTGCTCGGTCTCGATCCGCCGCACCAGCGCCTCGACCTCGGCCGGCACCAGATGGTCCGCGACCACGGGGATCCCCACACCGCCCGCCGCCGTCACCAGCTCCGCGGTCTCCTCGACCGTCTCGGGCCTGTCGTACTCCGAACGCCGGCCCCGGGTGCTGCGGCCCGACACGTACACGGTCGCGCCCTGCGCGCCCAGTTGGACGGCGATGCCCCGGCCCGCTCCCCGGGTGCCGCCCGCGACCAGGGCCACCTTGCCCTCAAGGGTTCCAGACATGCGGCGAGCCTATGCTCTCAGCAGGCAGACGGCGGCCAGGACGGCGGCCAGCGCGGCCGCCGCGGCCCCCAGCGCGGTCTGCGGCCCCCACAGCGTCCAGGCCGCCCCGAACAGCAGCGAACCGGCGAACCGGCCCAGGGCCTGCACCGTCTGGAGCAACGCCAGCCCGGAGGTACGCAGTCCGGCCGGGAGCAGCGGCCCGGCGGCGGCCATCAGGACCCCGTCGGTCGCCGCGTAGAACAGCCCCAGCAGCGCCAGTACGCCCAGGACGAGCGGAACACCGGCCGGCAGCGGAGCCAGGAGCAGCAGACAGGCGCCGAGCAGCGGCACGTGCCCGGCGAGGAACACCCGGCGCCGGCCCAGCCGGTCGGCGAACCGCCCCACGGGCAGCGCGGCCGACAGGAACACGGCCGCCGTCCCGACGGGCAGCAGCGGGAACCACGCGGCCGGCAGGTCGAGCCGGCGCTGGAGCAGCAGATAGAGGAAGCCGTCGCCGACGGTGAACAGACCGAGAGCGGCGGCCGTCGCACACAGCCGCAGCAGCCCGGGGATCCGTACGAGGGCACTGACGGGGGGCAGGGGGGTGCGGGCCGCGGGCGCGGGGGTCTCCCGTACGAACAGGGCCAGCACCACCACGCCCAGCGCCGCGACGCAGCAGCTCACGGTGAACACGGCCTCGTAGCCGTCCACCACGACCCACAGGACCCCGAACGCGGCCAGCGGGCCCAGCAGGGCGCCCGCCGTGTCCAGCGCGCGGTGCACCCCGAAGGCGCGGCCCTGCTCCTCGGGCGGACAGGACAGCGAGATCAGCGCGTCGCGCGGGGCGGTGCGCAGGCCCTTGCCGGTGCGGTCGGCGGCGAGCACCGCCGCCACCGACCAGGGCGTGGTGACGGCGAGCAGGGCCGCCTTGCAGGCGGCCGAGAGCGCGTAGCCGACGCCCGCCACCAGCTTGCGGCGGTGGGTGCGGTCCGCGATCCGGCCGCCCGCGAGGCGCAGCAGCGCGGTGGCGCCCTGGTGGAGTCCGTCCAGGGCGCCGAACGCGAGCGGGGACATGCCGAGTCCGGCCACCAGGTACAGCGGCAGGACGGCGGTCACCATCTCGGCCGAGACGTCCGTGACCAGGCTGACCAGGCCGAGCGCGAACACGGTGCCGGGTACGGCGCGCAGCGTGCGGCCCCGCGGGGCCGGGACGCGCTGCCCGGCCGTGTCGGCGGCCCGGCTGGTCGACAGGTACACGGATGCCTCCCTCAGAACCAGTTGACGGTGAGCGCGAACGCGGCGGTGACGGTGGCGCCGGTGGAATCGGTGGCGGTCGCGGTGACCTGGACCGTGCCGCTGCCCCACGGCTTTCCGCTGATGCGGCCGGTGGCGGCGTCGACCGTCAGGCCCCACGGCAGGCCGGTGGCCGCGTACCGGATCGGGGACTTGCCGCCGGTGGCGGTGAGCTGGATGGTGCAGGACTGGTTGAACTTGCAGGTCTGCGGGCCCGGGTTGGCCAGCTTCAGGTCACCGGGGGTGGGGGTGGGCGTGGGTGTCGGGGTGGGTGTCGGAGTGGGGGTGGGTGTCGGGGTGGGAGTCGGGGTCGGCGTCGGAGTCGGTGTGGAGCCGCCGAACACCTCGCTGATGGGCTGGACGTTGGCCGCGTTGCCCGCGTGCGTGGCCGTGCCGAACAGGTCCTCGAAGGTGCGCAGCAGGTGGTGGTGGTTGAAGGCGGTGCCGTACGTCCCCGTCTTGACGTTCGCTCCGTAGAAGACGGTGGCGATCTGGTTCGACCCGAGGTAGTTGTCCTCGTCCCAGGTCAGCACCAGCAGGCTGTTGTTGGCCTTCGCCCACTGCGCGTAGGCGTCGATGTTGTTCTTCGTCCAGGTGTCGCCCGTGGCGACCGAGCACGAGTGCATGTCGTTGCACTGGTTGGGCACGACGAAGGACAGGTCCGGCAGGGCGGCGAAGTTGTTCTGCGGGAACTGCGCCCACGTCTTGCCGGTGTTCAGCGGCACGTTCTTGAAGGCGAACCACGGATTGTGTTTCTGGGCGTACTGGCCGTTGGTGCAGGCCGTGGAACCCTCGGCCGGCAGGTCCTCGTTGTACGTCGCGAAGGTCTTGCCGGCCGCGATCAGTTCCTGGCCGAGGTTCGGCGCGGACATCGACTGCGGGGTGTAGCAGCTGTCTCCGGTGATGCCCTGGGTGGCGCCGGAGAAGAGGTTGAAGTAGTTGGGCTGGCTGGGGTGGGTCAGCGCCTTCATGCCGGTCAGGCTCGCGCCGCCGGTCGCCAGCTGGTTGATGTAGGGGGCGTTCCCGCTGCCGATGATCTCGCCGTACTGCTTGTTCTCGTAGACGACGACCACGACGTGGTCGTAGGTCGGCAGGGCGGCCGCGGCCGTCGCCGAGGCGGCCGTGCCGGTGGAACCGGTCTCGGCCGCCTGGGAGTTGGCGACGGTGAAGGCGCCCAGGAGGCCGAGGGCGCCGAGCGCGGCCACGATCGCGGACCGCCGGGTCCGGCGTCTCGGGCGTGCCGTGTCGGGTGTCGGTGGGGGAGCGGGAGTGTGCGCGGGCACGGGTGTGGGCGTGGGCGTGGGCATGGACGGCTCTCCTTGTCGTGTCATTCCTCGCGCCGGGCCGCACCGGCCACGGCGATGTTCAGGAACCGCGGTACGGGCCGCCCGCGGTCGCGGAAGTCCTCCGCGACCGCGGCCCGTACCGCCGCCAGGCGTGCCTCGGGCAGCAGCACCAGTACGCTCCGCCCGGGCCGTTGCGACGGGCCGGGCGGCCAGGCGCTCAGGGCTCCCGCGCGGCGGGCGCAGGCCACGGCCCGGGCCAGGTCGGCCGGCCGGTCCGCCGGTTCGCCGCGTACGGCGACCAGTACCAGCCGTGCGCCCGAGGCGGCCGGGTCGAAGGTGACGTACCGGTGCCGCCGGGGCTCCGCGGCGAGCAGCAGGGCCTGCCCGGGCCGGGCGAAGAGCGCCGCCCCGCGCAGGGTGTCGTCGCCGTCGGGGAGGGCTTCGGCGAGCAGCCGGGCCAGGTGGGCGCGGTCGGGCCGATCGCCGGGCGGCGTGTGGGCGTCGGCCACGGCCAGGGCCACCGCGCAGTCGGCCGGCTCGGCCGTGGCCAGCCCGGCGGCGGCCGTGAGCGAGCCCTGCACGTGCAGGTCGCTCCCGCCGCGGCCGTAGCCGGCCCGGGCCAGGGCCCGCAGTACGGCGTACGGCCGGGCGGCCCAGGCGGGCGCGGCGGGCGGCGGCCCGGACAGGGTCAGCGGCAGATCGCAGCTGTCGGCGGGGTGGGAGAGGGAGCTGAGCCGCACCAGGCCGTCGGTGCGGGGGGCCGCGGCGGCGGCCGTGGGCCACCCGGCGGCCGCGACGAGCCCGGGCGAGCCGAGGTGGAAGGCGTACGGGGCACTCCACACGGCGGCCGGGGGCCGCCCGTGCGCGGCTTCGAGGGCGTACGCGACGAGCCGGAAGAGCGGATCGGCGGTAGCCCTCCGAGCCAGCCCGCCTCCGGCGAGGTCGACAGCTCCGGGGGTGCCCCCCAGGCCCACTCCGCCTTCGGCGGGGGCGACGGCTTCGGGGGTGCCCCCCTGGGCCGGTGCGCCTGCGGCGGGGGTGACGGCTTCGGGGGTGCCGCCCCGGGGCGGTCTGCCGCCTGCGGCGGGGTGGGTGGGTGCGTTGGCCCTCCAGGTGGGGTCACCGGCGGCAGGGTGGCCCGGTCCGGCGGTGGCCCTGCGCGCCGGGCTGTCTGCGGCGGGGCTGGCGGCAGCCCCCCGGGGCGCTCCGGCTGCGGCGGGGTGGGTGGGTGTCGCGGTGGTGTCACGGGCGGGGCCGGACCCGGCGGGGGTGGGCGGGAGTTCGGGGCGGGGCCTCATCGGGGGGCCTTGCGGGCCAGGAGGCGGTAGGCGTTGCCGCCGTTCGTGTGGTGGGCCGCCGCGGTGCGGGCGGTGTCGAGGAGTGCCGCGCCGGCGAACAGCGGGAGGGCGGCGGCCCGTACCGCGGCGGCGAGGGCGCGGGTGCGCGGAGTGGGCGGTGGCCCCCAGGGGCGGTCCGGGTCCGGGGCCAGGCGGGTCGCCGTCAGGGCCACCGCGCCGAAGAAGTCATTGCCCTGGTGGGCCGGGCCGTGCTCCTCGGCGAGCACGGTGAACCCGCGCTCGGCCAGCGCCCCGCGCAGGTTCGCGGCCGGGATCAGGTGCTGGTGCTGCGGCTGGAACCACGGCAGCCACGCCGGGCCGAGCAGCCGCGCCATCCGCGATTCCGGGTCCGGGAGTTCGATGGCCAGGTGCCCGCCGGGGGCGAGGACGGCCGCCGCCGTGTCCAGCTCGGCGAACGGATCCCGCGTGTGCTCCAGGTAGTGGTACATGCTGACCACCTCGTACCGGCCCGCCAGCTTCGACGCGTACTCCGGGAACTGCCCCTGGTAGCCGGTCTCGACCCAGCCCCGCCGCTCCGCCTCGCGGACCCCGTCGCCCATGTCGAGCCCGTCGAACCGGGTCCCCGGCCAGACCGCCCGCGCCGCGTTGCAGAAGTGGCCGTGCCCGGTGCCCACGTCGAGCCAGGACTCCGGATCGGCGTGCGGGAGCAGCATCTCGGCCCGGCTCCGGTAGGCGGCGCCGAGCCGGCCGAAGACCGTGCCCGCGCCCTCGCCGCCCCGCCCGTCGTAGAAGTCGCGGTAGTAGAACTCCAGCCCCTCCACCGTCAGCCGGGGGTTCTGGAAGACGTGACCGCAGTCCCCGCACTGCTCCAGCGTGAACCGGCCGGGCTTGCCCTGGAGTTGGTCGGGCATCCGGACGCGCACGGACAGCCGCCCGGAGCCGCACCACGGGCAGTCCGGACGGCGCGCCTCGAAGAACCGCTCGGTCCCGTCGGCCAGGTCGGCCCGGTAGGCGGCGGCCCGGGCGGCCTCCGCCCCGCCGGACCGGGTCCGGTCGGCCGCCGCGGCCGTACGGAGGGCAGCGCCGAGGGAGCGGACCGGCCGGGCGGCGGTGGCCCTGGCCAGATCGGCCGGGCGCAGTGGCGAGCCGGGCCCGCCCAGGGCGAGGTACGGCTGGAGCCAGTACAGCCCGGCCGCGGCCGCCCCCCACCGCCCCTGGCGCACGGCGACGCCCGCGAGCAGCGCCAGCCCGGACAGCTGCGCCGCGGCGAGCGCCCCCGGCGGCAGCCCCTGGGCCCGCAGCTCGGCGGCCCGTGCCGGGCCGGCGCCATCCCCGGCCGGCCCGCAGCTCAGCGCCGGGGCGATGGCCAGACCCGTCGCCCCGGCCGCGTACTCCTTCAAACGACGGGTGAGCGCGAGGAGTTCCGCCGGACCGGGGCGCGGCCCGCCCGGATCCACGCCGGCCCGTTCGAGCACCTCGTCGGCGACGAGCACGGCGAACCCGGCCCCGCGCCCCTCGCCGAGCCGGTCCTGGCGGTACCGGGCGGGATCGACCAGCCGCAGCAGCCCCAGCGCCCGCTCGGCGGCCAGGTCCGCGGGCAGCAGGTCCAGCACCAGCAGACCCTCCCGGTCGGCGTGCACGCAGGCGGCGAGGAAGGTGGCCGCGTCGGGCTCGACCCCCCGGGCGGTGAGCAGCCGCCACCGGGCGGCCCGCGGCACCCCGGCCGCCGTGGACGGCGGGACGGGCAGCACCGGTATCGCCCGGAGCCGGCGCCCGGCCCGCACGGTGCCCGCGCCGAGCGCGGCCAGCAGGACCGCGGAGGTCCACCGGACCCGGCCCGGGGAAAGCGGGGGTGGCGTCATGTCAGCTTCTCCAACCGGTCGGCCGCGGGGGCGGCGCCGCCCGCCGCGGCGAATGAGGCCTGGATCCGCCGGGCGGACCGGCCGGGGCCGGGTTCGTCCAGCACGGCCGTGAGCGCGTCACGCATTTCCTCGGCCCGGGTCCGGCCGAACCGCACCCGGACCCCGGCCCCGGCCCGGACGACCTGCTGGGCCACGATGGGCTGGTCGTCGCGGATCGGCGCGACCACCAGCGGCAGCCCGTACGCGAGGGCCTCGCACACCGTGTTGTGGCCGGCGTGGCACACCACCGCGTCCAGGTGCGGCAGCAACTCCAGCTGCGGGACGCGCTCCTGGAGCAGTACGTGGTCCGGCGCGGCCCCGACCAGCGAGGCGGGCGCCGCCAGCACCAGCTGGACGTGCGCGGCCAGCCGCTCGGCCGCGCCCAGCACCGCTCCGTAGAAGCGGCCGCCCGCCTCCTGGTTGAGGGTGCCGAGGGACACCAGGACCCGGAGGCGGTCCGGGTCCAGCCGCTGCCAGGGGAAACCGGTGGCCGTCGGCCGGGCCCCGAAGGCCGGGCCGACGAAGGCGTAGTGGGCCGGGAAATCGCCGCCGTCCGTTCCCACGAGTTCGGGAGTCGAGAAGACGAGGACGAGCCGGTCGGAGAAGCGCGGGTCCCAGCCGTGGCTCCCCTCACCGGCACCGGCACCGGCGGCCGGGTGCTCCGCTTCGAACTCGCGCAGCAGGCCCGAGATCCGGCCCGACACCCACTCCCCGACCTTCGGGAAGTCGGCGAAGGGGCGGGTGAGTTCCGCCGAGGTGCTGGCGGACGTCGCCCACGGGACGCCGAGCCGCCGGGCCACCAGCGGTCCGGCCAGCGCCTGTTGGTCGGCGACCAGCACGTCCGGCTCGAAGGCGTGCACCGCCCGCGTCACGCCCGGCACCATCGCCCGGGCCAGCGGCACCAGCGCCTCCTCCCACAGGAACCGCAGCGCCCCGACCCCCCGCAGATCGCGCCAGCGTTCGTGCAGCGCCGAGTAGCCGCCCCCCGCCTCCTCACCGGCAGGCAGGATCCGGGCCGACGGGGGCAGCAGCCCGGCCAGCGCCGAAGCCGGACCGGTCCAGGCGACCTCGTGTCCCCGGGCGGCCAGTTCGGCCCCGACGGCCACCGTCGGATTGACGTGCCCCGCCAGCGGCGGCACCGTGAACAGCACCCTCACGGGACCAGCGCTCCCACCCGCGGCCGAGCCGCCGCCATCGGGGCCGGGGCCGCGGGTGCGGCCGTCGCGTCGAGGTGGCCGAGCACGGCCTCCCGTAGCGCCCCGCTGCTCTCCTTGAGGACGTCGTGCCCCAGACCGGGCAGGATCCGCAGACTGCCGTGCGCCGCGTGCCGGGCCAGTTCCCGGGCGCCCGGCACCAGTTCGGAGTGCTCCCCGCAGACGATGAGGACCGGGCAGTGCAGCCGCGCGTAGTCGGCGGGGGTGAAGATGCGGCTCCCGGCGATGTCGTCGATCAGGGTGGTGCGGTTGAGCAGGTCGTCGGCGATGGCGGTGAGGTGCGCGGCCTTGCGCAGGCGCAGGGTGAGCAGCTCCGCCGGTACCGGGCTGTCCTCCAGGCTGAGCGCGGCCGCCGACAGGGTGTCCACCATGTTCTCCACCCACGCCCCGCCGAGCGGGGGTTCGAGCAGGGTGAGTCCGGAGACGAGGTCGGGGCGGGCCAGGGCGGCGTGCAGGGCGAGGGTGCCGCCGTAGCTGTTGCCGACCAGGTGGACCGGGCGCTGCCCGAGGTCCAGCGCTGCGAGCAGCGCGAAGAGGTCGCGTACGGCGGTGCGGCTGTCGTAGCCGGCGGCCGGGCGCTCGGTGCGGCCGTGGCCGCGCAGGTCGTAGAGGACGACCTCGTGCCCGGCCCGGGCCACCGGCACCGCCAGGGGGCAATAGAAGGAGGACAGGTTGTCGACGACCAGGCCGTGCAGGAAGACGACGACGGGCCGGTCGCAGGAGGCGGGCCCGGCGGTGGCCGGGAGCCGCTGGACGTGGACGCGGAGGGAGTCCGCGAGGACGAAGGCCATGGCGCGCGCTCAGCCGGCCGTGCCGGCAGGGGCGGGGGCGGCGGCGGAGGCGGAGGCCGCGGGGGCCGCGCCGGTCGGGCCGGGCGAGGCCGTCGGGCCCGCCGCCGCCCGGGCGAGGGAGGCGTGCGTGACCCGGCCGATGTGCGTGACGAGTTCACCGACGGACATGGCGAGGATGGCGTCCATGTCCTTCTCCGCCAGGAAGCCCATCAGGTCCACCTCGGCGCCGTAGCGGTGGTGGAGCAGTTCGGCGAGCGCGACGAACTCGATGCTCTCCAGGGCGAGATCCTCGTTGAACGTCGTCTTCATCGTGACCTCATCCGCGAGCAGGTATTCGTCGCCGACGATCTCCACCAGCATGCCGGTGATCTCGGCGAGGATGTCAGTTGCCATGACGTGTCTCCGTGAGGTGGAAGGGGACGGGGGGAGCGGCCGCGCCGTGGGCGGTCCAGGCGACGACGTGGTCGAGCGGTCCGGAGCCGAGCAGGGCGGTGGCGATGGCGTACGGGTGCCCCTCGGGGGAGCGCACCAGCAGGCCGCCGCAGTCCGGGTCGCCGGACACGCGCCAGTCCCGCGGCCGGCCGCCGAGCCCGCTGCCCTCCGCCTTGGCGGCGGCCTCCTTGGCGCACCACAGGGCGGTGAGCGCGGCCGGCAGGCCGGTGCCCTCGCGGGCGGCGAGCGCCTCGGCCAGGCGGAGTTCGTCCGGTCCGAGAGCGATGCGGATCAGCGCCTCCGGGTCGGCGGTCACCGGCTCCACGTCGATCCCGACCGCCCGGCCGGGGTGGGCGAGGGCGACGGCGATCCGGTCCTTGTGGGCGATGCTCAGCCGGAAGCCGCGGGCGAGCGGCCCCTCGGCCAGCGGCCGGCCGGCGGGGTCGTTGCCGACGGGCACCTCCGCCGGGAAGACCGGCCCGGCGCCGCCGTCCCACAGCAGCTGCCGCAGCGCGTCCTTGGCCGCGATCCGGCCCAGCAGCCAGGGCGCCCGGGCGCGCGGCGACAGCCGCTCGTAGGCCGCCCGTTCGGCGGCGCCCAGGTAGCGGCGCATCACCAGCTCCTGGGAGGCGGGGTCGGACCAGCGGCGCCGGGCCAGGCACCAGCCGGCGGCCTGCGGTTCGCCGATGCCGCACACCTCCGGGGTGAACTTCATCGGCCAGACCCGCTCGTCCGCGCCGAAACGGCGGTACGTCCACCCCTCGATCCGCGCCCACACCTCGCCGTCGGAGGCCCGGCGCAGCTCGACGTCGCCGCGCACGGTGACATCGCGCACCTCGCGGATCCGGGCGGTGGCGGAGACGAGCTCCTGCGGGGCGGGCGGGGGCCCGGAGAACCGGACGCGGTCCACGGTGGCCGGGAACACCAGCCGGTCCACCGGCAGGCGCAGCTGCATCCAGTGCCCGAACAGCTGGCCGGCCGCGTCGAGCAGCGCCCCCGGGTCGGGGAGCGCCCGCAGCACCCCCTGGATGCCGTCCGATCCGACGGTCCGCACCTCGTGCACGGCGGCGAAGCGGGGGCCGTGGAACATCCACCGGTCCCGGTAGAGGGCCTCGGCGCTGACGGGGGCGGGCTGCGGGTCGCGCAGGGGCGTGGTGTCGGGCGCGGGCGGGGGCCCGTACCGCTCGCCGAGCAGGACGACCACCGAGGCGTACTCCCCGAGCGCGACGCGGTACCGGCCGGGCCCGTCGCCCCGCACGGCCACCTCGACGTCGAGGGCCGGTTCCGCGGGGAGCCAGCGCAGGGCCCGTACGTCCTCGTAGCCGAGGACGGCGAGGCCGGGCGGGGCGTACCGGCGGGCGGCGTCGGCCGCCAGCTCCAGCATGGTGGTCATGGGGACGACGGGGAACCGGTCGGAGTCCTCCGGCCAGCCGTCGGGCTGGAGGTACACGCAGTGGTCCCGTACGTAGGGCAGTGCGGCCAGCGAGACGCGCAGGGTGTGGTTCCCCGTGGCCCTTTCCGGACCGTGGACGCGCGGTGCGTGCGGTGGGGGTTCGGCCGACCAGGCCTCGGTGACGGTCCGGACCGCCGCGCGGGTGTCTTCGAGGACCGCGTCGAGGGCGGACAGCAGGACCGGGCGACCGCCGGCCGGTGCGGCCCGAGCGGGGGACGGTGCCGCCGGCAGGAGGGTGCCGATGGCGGTACGGGCCTCCTCACCGAGGCGGACCAGGGGCGAACCGAGGTCCAGCGGGACGGCCCGGCCCGGCGCGGCGGCCGCGGGCTGGGCGCCGCCCCGCACCGTACGCGCGGGGCCGGCCCGTTCCGGTGCCGGATCGGTGGGGAGCAGCCGTTCCCAGCGCGGCGCGTGCCCCTCCACCCACAGCGCGGCGCAGGTGCGGCCCAGGGAGGCCAGGCCGGGCAGGCGCGGGGAGGAGGTGGACACCGAGAGGTGGGGACGTTCGCGCAAGGTGTCCTCGACGAACCCGGGCAGGCTGCCCGGGCCCAGCGTGACGAAGCTCCGGACGCCCTGCTCCTCGTAGAGGCGCAGCGTCAGCTCGCGGAAGCGGACGGGCTCCAGGAGGTGGCGTACGACCAGGTCCCGGACCTCCTGCGGGGCCTCGGGGAACGGCGCGCACGTGGTCGCCGACCAGACCGGGAGGGCCCCGGGCCGCAGCGGAAGCCGCGCGAAGGCGGCGCGGACCTGGCCGAGGTACGGCTCCCACATCGGCGTGTGGAACCCCGAACGGAACGGCAGCTCCTGCCCGAGCACCCCCTCGCCGCGCAACCGTTCCACGACGGCCGCCACCTGCTCCGGATCCCCGCAGACCACCGACTGGTGCGGGCAGTTGTCGTGGCTGACCACCACCCGGTCCAGCCCGTGGAGCGCCGCCTCGGCCCGCCGCGCACCGCAGCCCAGCGCCGCGTACACGAGGTCCGGGACCTTCAGCGAGCCGGGCCGCAGCGAGTCGAGGAACGTGTCGGCCGCCTCCTGCGGGTACATGCCGGCGGCCACCATCGCCGCCCATTCGCCCAGGCTGTGGCCCGCCAGCACATCGGCTTCGATCCCGAGGCCGGGCAGGACCCGGGCGAAGAAGCGGCCCGTCGCGAGGGCGTCGAGGGCCCGTTCCACCAGCGACGCACCGCCGGTGAGGCGGGGCCGGATGAGGCGGAGCCGGTCGGCGACGTCGTCCACGACCGGCGCGAACTCCGGCTCCAGGCCGGGGAACAGGAACGCGACCCGGCCGCCCAGCGGCTCCGGCGTGAACCACACGTCGCCCCTGCCCCGCCAGGGCCGGCCGCGCACCACGACCTTCGCGGCCAGCGCGAGCCGCTGGGGCGTCGGCCCGAGCACCGCGAGCCGGCAGGGGCCCGCGCCCAGGACGGCCACCGGGGACCCGGGCGCCGCGGCCGCGGCCGCCGGGGTCGCGGACGCCAGCCTCGCCGACAACTCTGCCGTGCTGTCCGCCGCCAGCAGCAGTACGTCGCCTCGTACGGGCCCGCCGGCCGGTTCGGCCACGCCGACCAGCGCGGCGCCGCCGGCCAGTGCGCTCCCGCCGGCCGGGGCGGCCGGGCCGCCCAGCGGCAGGAAGCGGCGGACCGGGGGCGTGGGCCGGGCCGCGGTCCCCGGGGCCTCCTCCAGCACCACGTGCGCGTTGATCCCGCCGAAGCCGAACGCGTTGACCCCGGCCCGGCGGGGCGCCGGTCCGCGCTCCCACGGCTCGGCGGACGTCACCGGCCGCATCCGGGTCCGGGCCAGGTCCGGGTGCGGCTCCTCCAGGTGCAGCGTCGGCGGCAGCACCCCCTCGTGCACCGCGAGCGCGGCCTTGATCAGCCCGGCCATGCCCGAGGCCTGCATGGTGTGGCCGAGCATCGACTTCACCGAGCCGAAGCCGATGTCGAAGCCTCCGCCGGTACCCCTGCCTCCTCCGTTCCGATCCGGCGCACCGAACACCTGGGCCAGCGTGTCCAGTTCGGCCGCGTCCCCGATCGGTGTGCCCGTGCCGTGCGCCTCCAGCAGGCCCAGCGCGCCGGGCGCCCGGGGATCCAGGCCGGCCTCCCGCCAGGCCCGTTCCAGTGCCCGTACCTGGCCCGCGACCAGCGGACTCATCAGGCTGGCCGCCCGGCCGTCCCCGGCCACCCCGGTCCCGCGGATCACCGCGTACACGCGGTCGCCGTCCCGCTCCGCGTCCGCCAGCCGCTTCAGCAGCACCACGCCCGTGCCCTCGGACAGCAGCGTCCCGTCCGCCCTGCGGTCGAAGGGCCGGATCCGCTCGCTCGGGCTCAGCGCCCGCAGCTGCGTGAACACGCTCCACAGCGTGGCGATGTGGCAGTGGTGCACGGCCCCGGCGACCACCGCGTCGCAGCGGCCGCCCGCCAGCAGCCCCACCGCCTGGTCCACGGCCAGCAGGGAGGAGGCGCAGGCCGCGTCCAGGGTGTAGGCGGGGCCGCGGAAGTCCAGCCGGTTCGCGGTGCGGGCGGCCGTGAAACTCGGCACCAGCCCGATCGACGCGTCCGGCCGCTCCGGCCCCAGCGCATCCTGGAAGGCCGACCGCACCTGCGCGATCCGCCCCTCGCCGAGCTCGGGCGCGAGCTCCCGTAGCGTCTGCGCCAACTGGTGGGCCGTACGCACCCGTTGGTCCAGCCTGGCCGTGGCCACCCCCATGAAACCGCCGCGCCCCAGCACCACCCCGATCCGGGAGCGGTCGGCCGGCAGGCGGTCCTCGCCGCCCGCGTCCGCGATCGCCTCCGCCGTCGCGTGCAGGGCCAGCATCTGGTCCGGCTCCGCGCCCTCCACGGCGGCCGGCATGATCCCGAACCGGGTCGGGTCGAAGGCGGCCAGCCCGTCGACGAAGCCTCCGCGGCGGCAGTAGAAGCGGTCGCCGGCCGCCGGGCCGGTGGCGCCGTCCGGGTCGTAGTACACCTCCGGGTCCCAGCGGCCGGGCGGGACCTCGCCGATGGAGTCCGTACCGGCCAGGAGGTTGCGCCGGTAGGAGGCCAGGTCGGCGGCGCCCGGGTACACCGCGCCCATGCCGACGATCGCGGCGTCGGTGGGGCGGGGGGCGGCGCGCCGGTCGTGGTCACTCATCGCCTTCGGCCTCCTCCGCCGGTGCTGCCATCAGGACGACCTGTACGGCCGTGCCGTGCGTGAGTTCGGCGAGGAAAGCGGCGGCGCCGGCCTCCGGGGCGATGAGCGGGATGCCGCGTCGGGCGTACGCACGCTCCAGCTCGGGGGTCACCATGCCGCCCGCCTCCGCCGCCCACGGGCCCCAGTCCACGGCCAGCACCCGGCCCGGGAAGGTCTCCGCCCAGGTGTGCGCCAGGCCGTCCAGGGCCTCGTTGGCCGCGGCGTAGTCGGTCTGGCCGCGGTTGCCGTACACCCCGGCGACGCTGCCGAACAGGGCCAGGAACCGGGGGGCGGGGCACGGGCCGTGCTCGGCGGCCGCGGCGGCCAGGTGGCGGGCTCCGGCCACCTTGGTGGTGAACACCTCGGTGAAGTCGGCCGGTTGCTTGTCGCGCAGCAGCCCGTCGCGCAGGATGCCGGCGCCGTGCACGATCCCGTCCAGGCGGCCGTGGCGGGCCCGGACATCGGCCACCACGGCCCGAACGGCCTGCTCGTCCGTCACGTCGGCGCAGTGGTAGCGCACGGAGGCCGCCGCGCCGGCGAGTGCGGCGAGGGTGGCCCGGATCTCGCGCTCGGCGAGGATCCGCGAGGCGGCCGACTCGATGTCGGCCGGCTTGCGCAGGCCGGTGGCGATCAGGGCGGCGCGGAGGGCCACCCGGTCCTGGGCGTGGGCGTACGCGTCGTCGGCGGTGGTGTTCGGCGCGGGGGTGCGGCCGATCAGTTCGATGTGGCAGCCGGTGGTGCGCGCCAGGGCCAGGGCGGTGCGGGCGGTGATGCCGCGGGCGCCGCCGGTGAGGAGGACCACGGAGCCGGGGGGTAGCGGCGGGGTTCCGTCGGTCGGGGGGAGGGGGGTGGGGACCGGGTGGCGGGTGAAGCGGGTGCCGTCCGCGGCGTAGCCGATGGAGGGCGGGGTGGCGTTGGCTCCTCCGCTTCCGCTGCTTCCGTCGCTTTCGTTGGTTCCGTCCTCTGTGCAGCTCAGTTCCGTGAGGAGGTGCGTTGCGATGTGTTCCGGGTCCGCCTTGGGGTGGATTTCCACCGCGCGGATCAGCGTGCCGGGGAATTCGAGGGCGGCGCTGCGGGCGAAGCCGTGCAGGCCGGCGCCGGGGGTGCCGGGGGTGGTGACGAGGAGCAGCCGGGACAGGCCCGCGGTCAGGGCGCGTTGCAGGGCCGGGAAGGCCTCGGGGAGGAGCGGGTCGGCGCCCGGGCGGAGCGCGGACAGGTCGACGATCGCGTCGAAGTCCGGGTCCGGCTCGGGCAGGAGCCGCACCTCGGTGCCCTGGGCGCGCAGGGCGTCGGCGAGCGCCCGTGACACGTTCTGGGCGTCTTCGACGATCCCGACGCGGAGGCCGCGCAGGGCCGCCGGGTCGTGGGCCGGTACCGGGGCGGGCAGGACGTCCACGCGGAGGCGGGCCATCGGGGGCGCGGCGGGAAGTGGTTCGGGAAGTGGTTCGGGGGTGCCACCGGCTTCGGTGTCCTGCGTGGCGCGCCCGGTTCCGCCCGGGGCGTCCGGTGTGCGGGCCATGAGCCAGTCCACGATTCCGCGGAGGGTCTTGATGCGGGACAGTTCCTCGACGGCGTTGCCGTTCGGGTCCGCGGGGAGGTCGATGCGGTCGGCCAGGGCGGCGATGATCTCGACGCGCTTGATGGAGTCGATGGACAGGTCCGCTTCCAGGTCCAGCTCGGGGTCGAGCATGTCGAGGGGGTAGCCGGTGCGGGTGTGGACGATCTCCAGGACGGCGTCCATGAGCGACTCGGCGGACCGGTCCGCCCGCGGAGCGGGGCCGGTACCGGTGGGGGCGGTTCCGGCGGGGCCGGGCGCGCGCCGGGGCACCTCCTCGGGCGCCGAACGTGACCAGGGGTCGGAGGGTGGCATCGGGACAGTGTTCGGCGCCCTGCGGGGGCGCCCCGCCCCACGCCCGTCCCCGCCGGAACCGTCCGCGGGGGTGCCCAGGTAGCCCAGGAGGACGTCGCGTTGGGCCTCCACCAGTTCGCGGGCGCCCCTGAGGTATTCCATGACGGCTTCCTCGCGCCGGTCCGAGGCCGGCAGGGGGATGCGGGTGGGAGGCCGGAGGCCTACCGGGGTGCCGGCCGCGGTGCGCACCAGGTGGCCGTCCACCAGCCAGCCCGGCCGGTTCGGGGCCCGTTCGGGGAGGCGGGTCGTCCGGCCGCGGAACAGGGCTTCGGGGGAGAGGGGCACTCCGGCACATGCGAGTTCCGCCAGCGCCGTCACGAGACGGGTGAGGCCGTGCTCGCCGGGTACGTCCAGCGGGACTGCCGTGTGGGGGCGGTCGTGGAGGATGCGGTCGATCAGGCCGGTCAGGACCCGGCCGGGGCCCGCCTCGACGAAGGTGCGGACGCCGGACGCGTACATGGCCTCGATCTGCTCCACGAAGCGTACGGGCTCCGCGACTTGGCGTGCGACGAGGCCGCGTATCGCCTCGGGAGCGGAGGGATAGGGGGCGGCCGTGGTGTTCGACCAGACCGGGATGGCGGGGGTGGCCACCGCGATCGCGGACAGTTCGGCGGCCAGGGTCGCGGATGCCGGTGCCACCAGTGGGCTGTGGAAGGCGCAGGCGACGGGGATCCGGTTCGCGGAGAGGCCTGCCGCGTTGAGCGCGGTCACCGCCTCGGCCACGGCGTCCGTGGGGCCCGAGATCACTGATTGGCGTGGGGCGTTGTGGTTTGCCACCACGCAACCGTTGGTGCTCGCCATCCCGCCTATCTCCTCCGGCGCGGCGGAGACGGCTGCCATGGACCCCGGGTCCGTGCCGGCGGCCGCCAGGATGGCTTCGGCGCGGCGGGTGCTCAGGTGGAAGAGGCTCTGCGTGTCGTACGCCTCCGCGGCCCAGAGGGCGGTGAGCTCGCCGTACGAGTGGCCCGCCACCGCGTCCGGGTGTACGCCGAGTCGGGCGAGGAGGGTGTGGGCCGCCGATCCGGCCAGGCCCAGGGCCGGCTGGGCCATGCGGGTGTCGGTGAGCGCCGTGCGCTGGGCCGAGCGCTGGTCGGTGCCGAAGGCCGCCGGGGGGAACATGGACGTGGTGACGGCGGGCGGGGCCTGGTGGAGGAGGTCCTGGAGGGACGGGAACGCCGTGAACAAGTCGGAGAGCATTCCCGGGCGTTGGCTGCCCTGGCCCGGGAAGACGAAGGCCACCCGGCCCGGGTCGGCCGACTCCTTCCGTACGTGGACACCCGGGGCGGCATCGAAGGCGCGGGCCTGTTCGAGCCGTGCCGTGAGTTCGTCCTGGTCGGCTGCCACGATCGCCACCTGGACGGGTGCGGTGCCGGTGGCCGTCTCCGCCGCGAGGTCGCGCAGCGGCCAGGGCCGGCCGGCCGCGTCGTTCTCCTCCAGCCGGGCCGCCAGCCGCGCCATCGACCGGGCCGCGGCCGCGCGGTCCTCGCCGCGGAAGCAGAAGAGTTCGGCGGGCCATTCCTCCAAGCCGTGGTGGGGCTCCTCCTCGTAACCGGTGAGCACGGCGTGGTAGTTGGTGCCGCCGAAACCGAAGGCGCTCACGCCCGCGATGCGTCGGCTCGGGGGCGCGGACCAGGGCCGGGCCTCCGTGTCGAAGGAGAAGGGGCTGCTCTCCTCCTGCCAGGCCGGGTTCGGCGTGTCGATGTGCAGGGTGGGCGGCCGCACGCCCGCGTGGACGGCCCGGGCCGCCTTGATCAGCCCGGCCAGGCCGGCCGCGCACTTGGTGTGCCCGAGCTGTGATTTCACCGAGCCCAGGGCGCAGGATCCCGGTGCGGCGCCCGATGTGGTGAACAGCTCGGTCAGGACGGTCAGTTCGGTGCTGTCGCCCACCACCGTGCCGGTGCCGTGCGCCTCGATCAGACCCACCTCGTCCGGGGTGATGCCGGCCCGGGCGTAGGCCCGCTCCAGTGCGCGGCGCTGCCCTTCGGGGCGGGGCGCGGTCAGGCCCAGGGAGCGGCCGTCGCTGGCGGCGCCGACCGCCTTGACCACGGCGTAGACCCGGTCGCCGGCCCGCTCGGCGTCCTCGAGCCGCTTGAGGACGAGCGCGCCGACGCCCTCGCCGAGGGCGATGCCGTCCGCGGAGGCGTCGAAGGGGCGGCAGCGGCCGGTGGGCGACAGGGCGCGGACCGAGGAGAACATCAGGTAGTCGTTGATGCCGTTGTGCACGTCGGCGCCGCCGCAGACCACCATGTCGCTGTCACCGTCCCGCAGTTGGCGGCAGGCGAGGTCCAGGGCGGCGAGGGAGGAGGCGCAGGCGGCGTCGACCGTGCAGTTCGCGCCGCCCAGGTCCAGGCGGTTGGCGACCCGGCCGGCGATGACGTTGGCGAGGATGCCGGGGAAGGAGTCCTCGGTGAGCCGCGGCAACTGCTCGTCCAGGGCGGCCGGGAGTTCGCCCAGGTAGGCCGGGAGCAGGGCGCGCAGGCCGTACGCGCCCGCCAGCTCGGTACCGGCCTCGGCGCCGAAGACCACCGAGGTCCGGGAGCGGTCGAAGTCCCGGTCCCGGCCGTAGCCGGCGTCCGCCAGGGCCCGCGCGGAGATCTCCAGGGAGAGCAGCTGGACCGGCTCGATCCCGGCGAGGGAGGCGGGCGGGATGCCGTGCGCGAGGGCGTCGAAGGGGACGGGGTCGAGGAAGCCGCCCCAGCGGGAGGGGGTGCGCTCGCCGGCCAGGGCCGGGTCGGCGTCGTAGTAGAGCTCCGGGTCCCAGCGCTCGGCCGGCACCTCGGTCACGGCGTCCTCCCCGGCCAGGATCCGCGCCCAGTAGGCGGCGAGGTCGGGTGCCCCCGGGTAGGCGCAGGCCATCCCGACGATGGCGATGTCGAGCGGATCGGCGGCGGGCCGCGGCTGCGGCTCCGGGGCGGTGACCTCCCGGGCCCGCCGCTCCAGGAACCGCGTCGCCCCCTCGGTGACCTGCGCGTGCAGCGCGGCCACGGTCGTGGTCCCGTCGCGCAGCGTCGCGGCCTGCCCGAGCATGAACAGCCCCTCGGCGTACTGCTCCGCGTCGCCGACGGACACCAACCGGCTCCCGCCGGGGGCGTCCGCCCCGGCGGCCCCGTCCGGCTGCGCCGGGTGGTCCGCCCCGGCCGGTGCGACCTCTCCGGAGGAGTCGCGGCGCAGGCCCTTCGAGGCCAGGCGGAGGCGGCCCAGGTTGAGGTGTTCCAGGTTCTCCCAGATCTCGCGGGGGGCGAGCCCGGCGGCCGTGAGGCGGTCGCGGGTGGCCTCGAAGGTGTCGGCGTACGGGGTCGCCGCGCAGCGGGTGGCGTGGCCGGGTGCGGTGTGCAGCAGCACGGTGTCCGTGCACTCCACCGCCGCCCGCTGGAACACGGGCCGGACCGCACCCGCGGCCACCGCCTCCTTGGTGAACAGGTACGCCGTGCCCATCAGCACCCCGATTCGCGCCCCCCGCTCGGCCAGCGGTGCCGCGGCCGCCACCGCCATCGCGGCGGAGCGCTCGTCGTGGATGCCGCCCGCGAACAGCACGTCCAGGGAGGCCGGTTCGGGGCAGGACAGCAGCCGCTCGATCTGCTCCTCCCACAGGGGAAAGGAAGCCCTCGGCCCGACGTGGCCCCCGCACTCCAGGCCCTCGAACACGAACCGCCGTGCCCCCTCGGCGAGATATCGCTCCAGCAGCCCCGGCGACGGCACGTGCAGATGGGTCCGGATCCCGGCGGCCTCCAGCGGAGCCGCCTGCGCCGGGGTGCCGCCCGCGATGATCGCGTACGGCGGGCGGGCCTCGGCCACGGCCGCCAGTTGCTCACGCCGCAGCCCGTCCGGGGCGAAGCCGAGCAGGCCCACGCCCCAGGGGCGCTCCCCGAGCCGCTCGGCGCTCTCGGCGAGGAGCCGGCGGACGTCCGGGCCCGGCATGACCGCGAGCGCCAGGTACGGGACCCCGCCCGCCGCGGCCACCGCCTCGGCGAAGGCCGCCTGGTCGCTGACCCGGGTCATCGGCCCCTGGGCGACGGGCAGGGCCCGCTCCAGCGGCCGGGCCCGTACGGCGGCGGCCAGGTGCCCGGTGACGGCCTCCCGCACGGCCTGGAGCACCCCGCCCGTGGTCCGGTACCGGTCGGCGAGGCGGGCCGCCGCCGCCCCGTCCTGCCCGACGGGCAGGAGCTGCGTCCGCAGGTCCCGGGCGCCCAGCAGCGCGGCGACCGGCCCGTCCGGCGGGTCGGGCAGGTCGGGCCGCGTGAACACCCGGTGACCGTCGCGGAGTCGGGTCTCCGAGCCGTCCATCGTGCGGATCGCCGCGGCCACTTCGGCGGGCAGGGCCTGTTCACCTTCCGTGGTCAGGGCGAGTTGTACGTCGAGCAGCACCCCGGCGGCCCCGCCCGCGACCGCCGCGGCCGCCGTGTGCGGCCCGATCCCGCCGTACGCCCGTACGGGCACCCCGGGCCCCGGGTCGGCCAGTAGCTGCTGGAGCAGGACGAAGGTGGTGCTCCCGCCGACCCGGCCGCCGGCCTCGTGGCCCTTGGCGACGAGCGCCCCCGCCCCGGCGGCCACGGCGGTCGCGGCCTGCGCCGGACCGGTGACCTCGGCCCACACCCGGGGCCGGCCGGCCGCCCCGGCCCAGGCGGCGACCTGCTCCGGGGTGTGCGCCGCGGGATCGGCCAGCAGCACGGTGTCCACGGCGGACGGCAGCTCCGCGGGCCCGGTCGGGCAGCCTACGGGCACCCGCACCCCGTAGCGGCGGCCGCCGCGGAGCCGGCGGGCCAGCTCCGCGAAGGCGCGCCGCGCGGCGGTCGCGTCCCGGCCGAGGTCGAGCAGCCCGAGGGCCCCGGCGCGCTCGGCGGCGGACACGATCCGCGGGTGTGGCTCCTCGAACGGGCTGACCGCGACGACCAGATCGCGGACGGCGGGGACGGGCTGCGGGGGCTGGGGGGTCACGGGCGCTCCTCTTCCAGTGCTGTGTGACATGGCGCAAATGCAGGGCGGAAGAACGGGGGAGAGCGATGAAGACTGCGGACCGGGCGGCGCACGCGCACACCGGCCGGGAATCCCGGCCGATCGGAGGGGCGGGCTTGAACAACGGTCAAGTTCCCGGACGCCGCGATGCATCGTGCGGGGGGCGCCTCACACTGTCAACAGCCATACGGAGTACGATCCTTCGCTCCCGCGGCACGCGCAGACCGCTCGGAACCCGCCCCGGGCGGACCGGCACCACACCCCCGCCGCGCCGGTGACCTGCGGCGATTCCCGCCCGGGTGGGCCGGCCCCGATGCGCGGGCCGGCGCGGGGGATCCGGAGGGCTCATGCCGCACCGGCATGTCTCGCCGCCGACCCGGCATGAACTCCCGCCCATACTCGGACAGTTGTTCATCCGTCGGGCCCTTACGGGTACAACCTCGCGCCGTTACCGTCCGGTCATGACCCCCACACTCGCGCAACTCCGCTACCTCGTCGCCGTTGCCGACTGCCGGTCCATCACCGGCGCGGCGGCCTCCGTCTTCGTCGCCCAGTCCGCCCTCTCCCGGGCCGTCCAGGCCATGGAACGCGACCTGGGCGTCGAACTCCTCGCCCGCCGGGGAAGGGGGGTGGACCTCACACCGGAAGGGGCCCGGGTCGTCCGGCTGGCCCGCACCGTGCTCAACGCGGTCGAGGCCATAGACGACATAGGCACACCCCACGGCAAGGACTCCCGGGGCGCCCTCACCCTCGTCACCACACCCACCCTCGCCCTCGACCTGGCCACCGACCTGGTCGCCGCGTTCACCGAACGCCACCCCGGCGTGGACGTGCGGCTGCAGCAGCACGACAGCCGCGAGGCCCTCGTCCAGGAACTGAACCAAGGGCGCGCCGAGTTGGCCCTCGTCGACCTGCCGGTCGACAAGGAGCTCTCCACCCACCACATCCAGGAGCGCGAGGTGGTGCTGATCTCCCCGATCGGCTCCCGGCTGCCCCACCCCGTGCCGTTCCGCATGCTCGACGGGCTCCCGATGGTGCTGCCCACCCCGGGAACCGGCCGCCGCACCGAGATGGAGGCCATGTTCAGCTGCCTCGGGGTCCGCCCCGTGCCCTCCCTGGAGGTCGACGAACGACTCGCCTGGGTGACCGGGGTGACCGACGGCCGCGGCTCCCTCATCTGGTACCGGGACGTGGTCTCACGGGCCTTCGGCAGCAGGGCGGAGATCCGCTCCTTCACCCCGCCCCTGCTGCGCCCGGTGGGCATCGCGCACGCCCGGCGGCCGCTGAGCCGCGCGGCCCGCGCGTTCATCGCGCACGCCGGGCGCAAGGCCCCGGTCCGGGAGCCGGTGCGCTGAGCGGGACATGCCGGGACGGCATTGAACGATGCTCGAACGGGGGGTGGTTGGGCCTGGTGTCATCGGCCGATGCCGCCTCACATGGTCCGCATGTCACGACTCCTGACAGCCCCACGGGCCGCCGCCGCCCTCGCGACCGCGGTCCTCGCCACGATCCTGCCCGCGGTGGCCTGGATGGCCGGCGCCGGCGCCGCCCCGGCCGCCGCCGCGGTCCCGGGCGCCCCCGCGGCCGCCGCCGCCCCGGCGCCGGAGAAGAAGTGCACCCTGCCCGGCGGCCTGGCCGAGCTCAGCGGGCTCGCGATGAGCCGCCGACACCCGGGCGTCTTCTACGCCGTCAACGACAGCGGGAACACCAATCAGGTCTTCGCGATCGACTGCAGCGGCCCCACCGGCGTGCTCAAGGCCACCCTCACCGTGTCCGGGGTCGGCAACACCGACTGGGAGGGCCTGGCGATCGGCAAGGACGCCGCCGGCGGACCGGTGATCCTGGTCGGAGACATCGGCGACAACTTCAGCGGCCGCGCCGAGATCACCGTCCATGGCTTCGCCGAGCCCGCGCAGCTCGCGAACGCCACGGTGACGCCCACGACTTACCGCTTCGCCTACGCGGACGGCAAGCACGACGCCGAGTCCCTGCTCGCCGACCCCGTCACCGGCCGGCTCTACATCGCGAGCAAGCTCATCGGAGCCGCGGGCCAGCTCTACCAGGCTCCGCTCCCGCCCGTGACCGGGCAGGTCAACACCCTCACCCCTGTCCGGCCCGGCCCGGTGTTCGCCACCGACGGCGCCTTCTCGCCGACGGGAGCCTCGTACACCCTGCGCAGCGGCGGACCGCTGGGCGCCAACACGGCCTCCGTGTACGACACGGCGGGGACCAAGCTCGCGGACGTGGCACTGCCCGCCCAGTCGCAGGGCGAGACGGTGACGTACGCCGACTGCGCGAACCTGCTCGTCGGGTCGGAGAACGACACCCAGATCTGGCGGGTGCCGCTGCCGCCGGAGGCCACGCCGGGCTGCGGCACGACCCCGACGCCCACACCGACGCCCACACCCACACCCACGCCGACACCCACTCCTACCCCGACCCCGACTCCGACGCCCACTCCCGGTGACCTGAAGGTCACCAACCCCGGCCCGCAGACGTGCAGGTTCAACCAGTCCTGCGCCATCCAGCTCACCGCCACCGGCGGCAAGTCGCCCGTCCGGTACGCAGCCTCCGGCCTGCCCTGGGGCCTGACCCTCGACGCCGCCTCCGGACGCATCACCGGCAAGCCCTGGAGCAGCGGAACCGTCCAGGTCACGGCCACCGCGACCGACTCCGCCGGAGCCACCGCGGGCACGTCCTTCGCACTGACCGTCACATGGTTCTGAGACGGGCAGGGGGCGGGCTTGTACAACCTGCCCCCGAAGCCGCACTGTTGACCGAGCTTCGTTCATCAGGTCAGGAGATCCGGCTTGTCGTCCCACACTTCACCCGTCCCGCACGTCATCGACCCGGCGGGCGGCTGCCCGCACGCGCTGAACGCCCGGCTGCGCGCCCAGGGCGCCGTGGCCGAGGTCGTACTCCCCGGCGGGGTGCCCGGAGCGGTCGTCCTGGGGCACGACGCGCTGAAGGAGTTCCTCGCCGACCCCGACGTCGCCAAGGACGCCCGGCACTTCCCGGCCCTGCACGACGGCACCATCCCGCCGGACTGGCCGCTGCGCGTCTTCGCCAACGCGCAGGGCATGCACACCTCCGATGACGCCGACCACCGCCGGCTGCGCTCGCTGGTCGGCAAGGCCTTCACGGCCCGCCAGGTGGAGCGGCTGCGGCCGCGCGTCGAGGAGCTGACGGCCGGCCTCCTCGACGACCTCGGACGGGCGGCGGCCGAAGCCCCCGACGGGGTCGCCGACCTGTACGCGCACTTCGCCCTCCCGCTCCCCATGAGCGTCATCTGCGAGCTGCTCGGCGTGGACCCCGAGCACCGGGACCGCCTGCACCGGCTGACCAACAAGGTGATCATCGCCACCGACGTCACCCCCGCCGAGAAGATGGCGGCACTCCAGGAGCTCGTCGCCCTGACCGGTGTCATCGCGGCCGCCCGCCGGGAGGCCCCCGGAGAGGACCTCACCAGTGCTCTGATCGCCGCCCGCGAGGAGGACGGCGACCGGCTCAGCGAGATCGAACTCATCGGCACCATGCGGCTGATGCTGGTCGCGGGCCACGAGACCACCCTCAACCTGATAACCAACGCCGTCCGCGCCCTGTGCGCGCACCGCGACCAGCTCGCCCTCGTCCTGGACGGCAAGGCCACCTGGACGGACGTGGTGGACGAGACCCTGCGCTGGGACTCCCCGGTCAGCTGGTTCCCGTTCCGCTACCCCACCCGGGACCTGGACGTCGAAGGCACGGTCATCCCGCAGGGCACCCCGGTGCTCGCCGGATACAGTGCGGCCGGCCGCGACCAGGCCTTCCACGGCCCGGACGCCGACCGCTTCGACATCACCCGCCCCACGGCCGCCCGCAGCCTCTCCTTCGGCCACGGCGCGCACTACTGCATGGGCGCCCCGCTGGCCCGGCTGGAGGCCACCACCGCCCTGGAGCGGCTCTTCACCCGCTACCCGGACCTGGACCTCGCCGTACCCGAGGCCGAGATCCCGCACCAGCGCAGCTTCATCAGCAACAACGTGTCGTCCCTGCCCGTCCGCCTCGCACGGGCGGGCAGGAGTTGAGTCAACGGTCGACCAGCCGTGGACGCGGCGCCCCGCCCGTGGATTCCGCGTCGGTGCCGTCGGTGCCGACCGGGCCGCGGGGAAGCATCCGGTCCAGCCACTTCGGCAGCCACCAGTTGGTACGGCCGAGGAGCGTCATGGTCGCCGGTACCAGCACCATGCGTACGACCGTGGCGTCGATGAAGATCGCGGTGGCCAGGCCGAGCCCGAACATCTTGGCGGAGGGGTCGTCGGCGACGGCGAAGGACAGGAAGACCGCCACCATGATGAGGGCGGCCGAGGTGATGATCCGGGCGGTGCCCGAGATGCCCTCGACGATCGCCGTGCCGTTGTCGCCGGTGCGCAGGTACTCCTCGCGTACGCGGGAGAGGAGGAACACCTCGTAGTCCATCGACAGGCCGAACAGGATGGCGAAGAGGAACATCGGGATGAACGACACGATCGGAACCGTCGCTTCCAGCCCGATGAGCGCGCCTCCCCAGCCCCACTGGAAGACCGCGACCATGATGCCGTAGGCCGCGCCGATGCTCAGCAGGTTCAGCAGTACCGCCTTGAGCGGTACGAGTACCGAGCGGAAGACCAGCATCAGCAGCAGGAACGACATCGTCAGCACGGCGGCGACGAACACCGGCAGGCGTTGGCTGGTGCGCCGGCCCACATCGGACAGGCTCGCGGCGGCGCCGCCGACGTGGGCCCTCGCCGGGCCGTGCCCGATCGTCGTGGGCAGCACGTCGGTGCGCAGCCGGGCGATGGTGTCGGCCGTGGCCTTGTCCTGGGGGCTGGTGGTCGGGAACACCACGAGGGTCGCGATGCCGGTGGCCCGATCGATGTGCGCCGGCGCGACGGACGCGATGCCCGGATCCGCCGCGACCGCCCCGGCGAGCCGGTCCAGCACTCCCGGATCTCCGGCGGGGTCCGCGGCGATGACGAGGGGACCGTTGGTACCCGGGCCGAACCCCTCGGCGACGAGGTCGTAGGCCCGGCGCTCGGTACGGCTGTGGGGCAGCGAGCCGTCGTCGGGCAGGCCGACGCGCAGGCCGAGCACGGGCAGCGTCGCCGTCAGCAGCAGCGCCGCGGCGCCGACCGCGTACAGCGCCGGGTGCCGGCTGACGTGCCCGATCCAGCGACGCCACCCGGCGGCGGGCACGGCGTCCGGCGCCGCGCCCTGCCGCCGCAAGAGCCGCCCGGCCCGAAGAACCCGGCCGATCCGGCCGGCCCCGGCCAGGCGTGGGCCGGCGGCGCCGAGGAAGGCCGGCAGCAGCGTCACCGACGCGAGCACCATGGTCAGGACGACGATGGAGACGGCGAGCCCGCCCACCGTCATGAACGGCACGTTCGCGACCGCCATGCCGAGGATCGACACGACGACGGTTCCGCCGGCGAAGACCACCGGCCGCCCCGCCGTGGCCACCGCTCGTCCGGCCGCCTCGTGCGGATCGAGCCCGCGCGCGAGGTACTCCCGGTGCCTGGCGAGCACGAACAGCGCGTAGTCGATGCCCACTCCGAGCCCGACCATGCTGCCCAGGACCGGTGCGAAGGTGGGGACGTCCGTGACCCCCGCCAGCACCGTCATCGTGGCGACCCCGACGGTCAGTCCGAAGACCGCCATGCCGATCGGCAGCGCGGCCGCGACGAGCGAACCGAACGCCAGGAACAGGATCGCGGCCGCGGCGAGGAGGCCGATCAGCTCGCTCACGCCGCCGTCGGGGTCGGAGAAGGCGTAGAAGAGGCTCCCGCCCATCTCGATGCGCAGGGGCAGTTCGGCGCGCAGGCGGTCGCCGAGACCGACGAGGGCGTCGAGGTCTTCGGCCGACAGCCGGCTCTGGTCGGGGTACTGCACCCGGACGACCGCGATCCGCCCGTCGGCCGAGACGAGGCCGCCGCGCACGGCGCTCTCCCGGCCCGTGTCGAGAGCCCCCGCCGGGTCGCTCGTGCCGAGCACGTGCGGCAGCCACCCCACCTCGGTCTGCAGTCGCGTGAGAGCGGTGCGGGCGCCGGCGTCGTCCAAGAACGTCGCACCGCCGTCGAGGGGGGTGACGACCAGTTGGGCGGTCATCCCCTCCTGGCCGGTGCCGGCCCGCTCGATCAGTTCCGCGGCCCGCCCTGAGTCCAGCCCCGGAGCGGTCATCGAGTCCGCGGTCCGCCCGCCGAAGGCGACCGCGGCGAGGACGGCGAGCGTGGCGGCGACCAGCCATGCCGCGATCACCCGCCAGGGATGGCGTGCGGCGCCCCCGCCCAGGCGCAACAGGGCTTTCGAGAGCATCGGGTCCTCCAACCACCTCGTCGGCCGTCCGTGTACGGCCGCCGATGCCGAGGCTCCTCGCCACGGCGCTCCACGGCATCGGCCCGCGGGCCGCGGATCCGTGGGCCCCGGGGCGGAGTGGCGACCCGTCCTTTCGGCCGATGCGCGGCACGCCGCGGTCCCTAGGCTGAGAACCGTGCTACGAGACGACCTGCGAACCCTGTGGACCGAACCCCGGCCACCCGGCGCGCCCGCCCGGGTGTGGCGGGACTGGGTGCTGCTCGCCGCGGGCCTCGCCGGTGTGGCGCTGGAGGCCACCCTGCGCGAGGACGTCGTGTGGCGGCCGGTGGCGGTGGTGTTCGCCGTATGGCTGTGCCTGCTGCCGCTGTGGCGCCGGACCCGCCCGCTGGCGGTGGTGACGCTGGCGTTCGGCTCGGTGGTCCTGCTTCCGGTGGCCTCGCTCGTCGCCGCACCGCGCGAGCCCGTCGGCCTGTACACCGGCGCGGCCGTGCTCGTGCTGGTGTACGCGCTGCCCCGGTGGGGATCGGGACGCGACATCGTGCTGGGCGGCGCGGTGATCGTCGTGGTCGGCGCGCTGTGCGTCGTCACGGACGGGACCCCGGTCGTCGAAAAGGCCGTGGGCTTCGTCTTCCTGCTGCTGCCCGGCGTGCTCGGGGCCGCCGTACGGTTCCGGGTGACCGCTCGCGAGCGGCAGTTGGAGCAGGTGCGCTCCCGCGAGCGCGAGCAGCTCGCCCGGGAACTGCACGACACGGTGGCCCACCACGTATCGGCCATGGTGATCATCGCCCAGGCGGGCCGGGTGCTCGCGGGCACCGACCCGTCCGCCGCCGTAGAGGCGCTGGAGGGGGTCGAGGAGGAAGGCGCGCGCACGCTGGAGGAAATGCGCGCCATGGTCGCCGCGCTGCGCGACCGCGGGGTCGGCGCCGAGCTGGCGCCGCCCGCCGGTGTCGCGGATCTGGAGCGCCTGGTGCGCACCCCGGGTGGCCGCCTCAGGGTCGACCTGGGACTCGACGGCGAACTGGACGCGCTGCCCCCGGCCGTGGACGCGGCCGTCTACCGGATCGTGCAGGAGTCGGTGACCAACGCGCTGCGCCACGCGGTCGACGCGACCGAGCTCGTCGTCCGGGTCGCCGCGGAACGGCACGCGGTACGGGTGAGCGTGCGCGACGACGGCCGGCGCACCGGCCGGGGCCGCGACGGATACGGACTTACCGGACTGCGCGAGCGCGCGACGCTGCTCGGCGGCACACTACGAGCCGGCCCGGGTACCGACCGGGGCTGGCACGTCGAAGCCGAACTGCCGAGAGCGAGGAGCGAGAGCGGTGTCCATACGGGTCCTCGTCGCTGACGACCAGACCATCATCCGCTACGGGCTGCGGATCATGCTGAACGCCCAGCCCGGCATCGAGGTGGTCGGCGAGGCCGCCGACGGGCGGGAAGCGGTACGTCTGGCCCGCGAACTGCGCCCCGACGTCTGCCTGTTCGACATCCGCATGCCCGTACTCGACGGGCTGGAGGCCACCCGACTGGTCGCCGGCCCGGGCGTCGCCGACCCGCCGGCCGTGGTCGTCATCACCACGTTCGACCTCGACGAGTACGTCTACGGCGCACTGCGTGCCGGCGCCCGCGGATTCCTCCTCAAGGACACGGGACCGGACCTCCTGGCGCAGGCCGTACGGTCGGCGTCCGACGGTGAGGCGCTCATCGCGCCCAGCGTCACCGTCCGTCTGCTCCGGGCATTCGCGGACCTGCCCGCCGGCCGGCCCGCGGCCCAGCCGGTCTCCCCGGTCACCGCCCGCGAGGAGCAGGTGCTCCTCGCCGTCGCCCGCGGGCTGACCAACACCGAGATCGCCGACGCGCTGCGCATCAGCCTCAGCACGGTGAAGACGCATCTGGCCAGCCTGATGGCCAAACTCGGCGCCCGCAACCGGGTCGAGATCGCGATGTGGGCCTACGAAACGCGCCGTATCCTCCCAGGAAGCTGAGCCGGGTGCCGGGGGAGTCACCGCGTGCTCGGCGGCGAGAGCTCCGTGCTCAGCCAGCCCAGCGCGTCCGGGTACATCCCGATCCAGGTCTGGAAGTTGTGCCCGCCTTCCGGCCGGACGAGCGTCTTGACCCGGACCCCGGTGCCGGCCGCGGCCCTCGCGAAGGCCTCCAGCTGCCCGGGCGGACTGTCCTTGTCCTGCGCCGAGGTGGCCAGGAACAGGCCGACGTCCGCCTTCCTCGTGTGCTCGACCAGCCACATCGGGCTGTTGCGCTCCCGCAGGGTCCGGTCGGCCAGCACGTCCGGATCGCCGGTCAGCGGATCCGGGTCCAGGGCCGCGCCCGCGCGGAACGCCTTCGGGTACTGCAACGGCAGCTTGGCCGCGCAGAAGCCCCCGGTCGAGACGCCCATCAGCCCCCAGCCGGCCGGGGCGGGCAGCGTACGGAAGTTCCGCGCCACCAGCTCCGGCACGTCCAGCGCCAGCCAGTCGGCGATCCTGCGCTGCGGGGTGTTGCTGCAGTCGGTGTTCACCCCGCCCGGATAGATCTCCGGCATCACCACGATGAACGGGTGCGCCGCGCCCAGCTGCACCAGGTCGCCCAGCGCACCCGGCATGTTCCCGAGGTCGATCCACGTGCGCGGCGTGCCCGGATAGCCGTGCAGCAGCATCAGCACCGGGAAACGGGTCCGGTCCGCGCCCGGCGCGTCGTACTCCGGCGGCGTCCACACGGTCACCTGCCCCGCCAGCTTCGAGTGCGAGCCGCGGAAGTAGGTGCCGCGGGTGCCGTCGCCGTTCTGCGTGAACCTGGCCCGGCCCGGCGGCGGGCCGGTCATCGAGCCCGCGTCCTGCCCGCTGTCGGTGCCGAGCAGGTCGTCCCAGGAGGAGTAGAGCCCGTAACTGCCGTTGATCCAGGTGGCCACCACACAGATGGCGGTCAGCTGGCACACCCCGATCATCACCACCCGCGCCGGCCAGCGCACCCACCCCGGTCCCGGGATCCGGTTCCACAGGAGCAGCGCGGCGAGCATGGCGAGCGCGGTGACGACGATCAGTGTGACGAGGAACGACGTACTGGTCAGCTCCACGGCGCCGGCTCCTGACGTGAAGGACGGGGACGAGGCGACGATCCGATTGTCACGTCAAATCCCCGGCCCCGCCCTCAGGGGCCCGACCCGACGCGCACGGTCACCGTGTGCCAGCCGGTCGCCCCGTCGGGCAGGGTGCCGGCACGTTCCCCCGTCTGGACGGCGCCCGTGCCGTCCGTGGCGCGGACCTGGAGGGTGTGCCGGCCCGCCGTCGCCTCCCACGGCCACACCCACTGCCGCCAGGTGTCGGCGCCGTCGGCCGCCCCGAGCCGAGCCTCCTGCCAGGGACCGCCGTCGACCCGTACCTCCACCCGGGCGATCCCCCGGTGCTGCGCCCACGCCACCCCGGCGACCGCCACCCGCCCGGGCACCAGGACGGCGCTCGCGCGCGGGGTGTCGATCCGGGACTGCGTCTTGACCGGGCCCATGGCCGCCCAGGACCGGCGCACCCAGTACGCGTCGTACGCGGCGAAGGTGGTCAGCTGCAGCTCGCTCAGCCACTTGCAGGCGGAGACGTATCCGTACAGGCCCGGTACGACCATCCGGACGGGGAAGCCGTGCGCGAAGGGCAGCGGTTCGCCGTTCATCCCGACCGCCAGCAGGGCGTCCCGGCCGTCCATCACGGTCTCGACGGGCGTGCCCAGCGTCATGCCGTCCACCGAACGGGCCACCAGCTGGTCGGCCGGGCCGCCCTGAGACGGCGGCCGTACGCCGGCCTCGCGCAGCAGGTCCGCGAGGCGCACGCCGAGCCAGCGGGCGTTGCCGGCGTACGGGCCGCCGACCTCGTTGGACACGCAGCAGAGGGTGATGTCGTGCTCGACGAGGGGGCGGGCGAGCAGCTCCCGCAGATCGAGGGTCAGGGGATGGGCGACGCCCTCGCCGTGGATGCGCAGCCGCCAGGTGTCCGCGTCCACACGGGGGACGACCAGGGCGGTGTCCACGCGGTAGAAGTCCCGGTTCGGGGTGAGGAAGGGGGAGACCCCGGGAACGCGGAGGTCCGCGCCGGCGGGAACGGGCGGCGCCGGTACGGCCGGCGGGGGGAGGCGGAAGCCGGCCCGGGAGGCGGTCGCGCCGGCGGAGCCGTAGGCGCCGAGGCGGCGCCCGGCGAGCCCGGCCCCGGCCGAGACGGCCAGGATGGCGACGACGAGGCGGCCGAAGCCGCGGCGGTCCATCGCCCGGGCGCCGCCGGCCGGCGACCGGGCCGGCCGAGGCCGTCGCAATGCGGTGACCAGCAGGTACAGCACCCCGGCGGCGGTCACCCCGCCGACCAGGGAGGGCAGCGCGTCGCGCCAGGTCGCCTCCGGCCGGCTGAGCGCGGCCGCCATGCCCAGCGCCCCGAAGCCCCCGGCGACGGCCATCCCGGCGGGGAGGCGGCGCAGGGCGAGCAGACCGGCCCCGACGGCCACGGCGCCCAGGACGGCGACGATGCCGAGGGTGAGCACCAGCTTGTCGGCGGTGCCGAACTGGCGGATGGCCCACTCCTTGACGGCCGCGGGCGTACGGTCGACCACCGCCCCGCCGACCGCCGTGAGCGGGGCCGCCTCCGGGCGTACGGCGGCCGCGGCCAGCTCGGCGAGGGCCAGCCCCGCGCACGCGGCGACCAGTCCACCGGCGGCGCCGAGCAGGCGCGGGGGCCGCGCCGGTCGCCCCGGCGGCCTCGGATCTGCCTTCACAGGGCCAGTGTGCCCCGACCGCGGCGCAGGCGGCGCGCGCTCACGCGCAGGGGCGTCCCTCGGCGGCGATGCGCTCCGCGGCACGCCGGGCCATGGCCTCCAGGGGGTTCTCGTTGCCCGACCCCGCCCGGCGGGTGGCGAGGTCTCCGCGCTTGCGCAGCTCCACCACCCCGGCGGCCAGCAGGGTGAACTGTTCGAGGGGTGCGGCGGCCGGTTCCCGCTCGGGCTGCTCCTGCGCGCGCTGTTCGTGTTCGGTCTGCGACATGTCCGGTGCACTCCTGGTCGCGTCGTGCCGCCCCTGGTCGTTTCCGGGTCAGTGAACCGAGAGGGGCCCGGGCCGGAGGGACCGCGGGCCGCCTTCTCCCCCGCACGAGTGCCGGGATTCCCACGGGAGGGTGACGACGACCGTATGAGGTGATCGGCGCCGCCGGCCGTGGTGTAGCTCAGCCGGCCGCTGCGGGCAGGGCCGCCGCGATCGCGGCCGCCACCTCGTGCGGGTCCCCGCTCGGCCGGACGGGATGCCGGGTGGTCAGCCGGGCCCACTCCTCCTCCACGGCGTGCCAGTCGATCTCCCGCGGCGCGGTCCGCTCGACCAGGGCCTCCTCCAGCGAGTCGAAGTAGAGCTGCCACCTGCGCGCGTACAACTCCGAGACCAGCCCGCTCCATTCGCGGTTCGCGTAGTCGTGCAGGAAGCCTCCCTCGCTGGTGCTGCGCAGCCCCCACACGCTGAGGATCGAGCGGGCGTCGTATTCGTACCGGTCCTGCTCGGCCCGGTCGGCGCCCGCCGAACGGGCCCGGTCCAGCCAGCGGCCGAGGAGGAAGTTCGGGTCCGAGCCGGTGATCGCGTCCAACCGGCGCTCCCCGTCCGCCCATTCGGCCACCAGCCGGCGGAAGAGCGGCAGGTCCTCGGCTTTGTAGGCCGCCTTGATCCGGGGCAGGAGCACCCGCGAGTGGTTGGCGAGGACCTGCCGGGCCGTGTCCACCAGGTCGAAGCGGTAGGCGCTGGAGGAGCGCAGTGCCGGATCGACCCTGAGCAGGTGGTCCAGGGCCCGGCGCACCGAACCGGCCGGGTAGCGCATGGACTTGGGGCTCCAGTACGCCGCCCCGACCGCCGTGAGGCTCGGCCGGGCGGAGAACAGGCTGTCCTGCGACTCCGACCACAGCCCCGAGGAGGTGCTGTAGGGCCCCTTGCGCAGTTCCTCCCAGGCCGCCGCGGCCTCGGCGTCGGGGCGGCCGTAGCGGCGGGCCGCGAAGCCGGCGAACCACTGCCGCTGGTCGACCGGCCCCGGCTCCCAGGCCAGGTCCGTGAACAGGTCGAAGGCGGCAGGATTGGTCCCGGTGCCCTCCGGGAGGTAGGCGATGCCGGTCAGGGCGCTGTTGCTCTTGGCCCGCCACGGCCCGAACCGCTCCAGCCACACGGAGGAGTTGGCGCCGATGGTGGTGTGTCCGCCGAAGTTGTAGATCGTGCCCATCGCGTACGGCACCCCGCCCCAACGGGCCTCGCGGTCCAGCCGGTTGTAGCGGTCCGACAGCCCGTCCAGGATCAGCAGCCTGCTCTTGTCCACCCCGGCGAGGAGCTCCGCGGTCGGGTCGTCCTGCCAGCCCAGTACCGCCCACAGGGCGCCGGGGTGTGCGGCGTGCAGGGCGGCCTGGATGGCGCCCGCCGCCGCGCCGACGTCGACGGAACCGGTCCGGCCGCCCTCGTGCAGCGGGCTCATCCGGTACATCGCGCTGTCCCCGAACACCGCGCGCTGCTCGGCGTAGTAGGCCGCGGCCAGCTTCCCGAACGCCGGCGAGACCGGGTCCAGCCAGTCCGGGCGCTCGAAGCCCGCCCACTCGCCCTGCGGGACGGTGGACGCCCCCGGGTTGCGCGCGGCGAACTCCGGGGGCACGGTGCCGAAGTAGCCGGGCAGCACCGGGGTCATGCCGAGCCCGCGCAGCTGCTCGGCGATCCGCCCGCCCAGCTCGGCACGCTCCCGCATCAGCCGCTCGGAGACCGGGCCGCCGAAACCGCTCAGGTTCTGCAGCAGCCACCAGCTCTGGTGGCCGGGGGCGGGGATCCACCGGCGCAGCTCCTCGGCGGAGTAGCCGAAGCCCTGGAGCGCCCGGTAGTACGGGTACTCGGCGCCGACCTGCACGAACACCTCGTTGATGCCGTGCAGGGCGAGGAGGTCGATCTGGCGCTGGTGCTCCTCGAAGGTGCGGTACGGGCCGGAGTACCCGTCGTCGGTGTCGTTCAGCGCGTAGCGGTGCGGTACGAGCGCGCTGCGGGTCACGGGGGCGGGGACGCCGGGCAGGCGGGCGGGCAGCATGCCGATGCTGTCGCCGGGCCAGCCGATGTCGGCGCCGGCGACGTGCTGGAGGTACCAGCCGACGCCCGTGAGCAGGGTGGCTCCGGTGCTGCCGCGCACGGTGATCGCGCCGGGCGCCCCGGAGACGGTGAAGGTGTCGGCGGCGGCCGCCGTGTCGGGCAGCAGGGTGAACTGCCCGGCGTGGCGCGGCAGCAGCCGCTCCAGCGCGGCTCGCGCGGGGGCGACGTCGAAGGACGCCCGCGGGGCGTGCTCCCGCACGTCGGCCCGTACGGGCGCCGCGGGCGCCGCCCCCGCGCAGACCACCGCCAACAGCGCGGCGGGCAGCACGGCAAGAGCCACCGCCCGGGCCCCGCCCCGCCGCCGCCCCCGCCCGAACGCGACCACCGGCCCAGGCCCGGGCGCGGCCACCGGCACCGGCGCGGGCGCAGCTACTGGCAGCGGCGCGGCCGCCGGGGTCGGCGCGGCCGTCGGTACGGGCGCCGGATCGGGCGCAGCTACCGGGAGCGGCGCGGCCGCCGGGGCCGGCGCGGCCACCGGCACGGGCACCGGCCCGGGTGCAGCCACCGGCACCGGCACCGGCACCGGCTCGGGCGCGGCCGCCGGCAGTGGCGCGGCCGTCGAGTCGGACGCGGTCATCGGTACGGGCACGGGCGCGGCCGCGCGGGTGGCTGCCGAGTCGGGAGGCGCCGGGTGTGGCGCGGGGCCGGTCGGGGGCATGGGATGAGTCATTCGTCCCCCGTCAGACCGGCAGGGACCAGGTCTGGTCGACCCGGTGGTCGCCGCACGGGGTCAGGCGCAGCCGCTCGGCCGGGGCGTCCGGGGTGGCGGCCGGGGCGGGGGCCGTCAGGCACTGCCCGCTCGTCTCCTCGACGAGGGCGCCGCCGCGCCGGTGCGCCCACCTCTGGCCGGGCTGCTCCGCCGGCTCCGCAGGTTCCGACGCGCAGTCCGCCAGTTCGACCCGGCCGTCCTCGCCCGCCGACAGGCACTCGCCGGCCAGCCGCAGGCGCGCGTCCCGGTCCAGGGTCCACCGCTGGTCGGGGGCGCCGGTGCACGCGGCGAGCACGACCGCGCCGACCGCGGTGGTGTTGGCCCCGTCGGCGCAGCGGACGCCGTCGCCGACGATCTGCCCCGTCGGCACGGCCTCCGCGCAGCCGCGCGGGGTGAGCCGCCAGACCCCGGTGTCGTGAGAGGCCACCTTCCCGGTCAACGTCCCGGTCAGCTCCCGGCGTTCCCCGTTCCACAGGTTCGTCGCGTCGACCGTGCAGGCGGGCAGGCCGATCTCCTCCAGCGGCACCGCGATGTCCCGGGCGGTGGCCGACCGGTTGAGGACGGCCACCGCGCGGTCGCCGTTGGCCAGCGGCCGTACGAGGATCTCGAAGGTGGCGTTCGAGGAGACCACCGCGCCCTGACGGCCCATGGGGTCCTGGTCCAGCTCGATCATCCGGGTGTTCCCGAGGGCCGCGAGCCCCTCCGGGGTCAGCTTCGAGACCTCGGAGGACAGGATGAACGGCGCCGCCATCATGGCCCACAGGGCCACCTGGCTGCGGCTCTCGGCCGCGCTGAGCCCGGGCGCGCCCGCGATCAGGAAGTCGGGGTCGTTCCAGTTGCCGGGGCCCGCGTAGCGGCCGAGCCAGCGGTTGTAGCCGTAGTTGCCCAGCACCGAGCTCCACCGCGACGTACCGGGGGCGGCGGGCCGGTACACCTTGATGTCCTTGCCCTCGCGCCACAGCTGGCCCGTCTCGCCGACCCAGCCGAGGACCCTGTGCCAGTCGGAGCCGCCCCATTCACCCTGCTGGAAGTAGGCGGGCGCGGACGCCGACAGCACCATGTCCCGGCCGCTTGCGCGCAGGGCCGCGGCCACCGCGTTGTAGGCGTCCCGGTAGGCCTGCTCCTTCGTCCTCCCCTCCGGCACCCACAGGTTGCAGCCGTCCATCTTGACGTAGTCCACCTTCCAGGAGGCGAACTGCCGGGCGTCCTGGGCGTAGTGGTCCTCACCGCCGCCCTGCGGGGCGCCGCTGCCGGGGTACTTCTCACAGGTGAGGGAGCCGGCGTCCTGGTAGATGCCGAACTTCAGCCCCTTGGCGTGCAGGTGGTCGCCGAGCCAGGCCATGCCGTGCGGGAACTTCGCGGTGTCGACGACCAGCGCGCCCCGCGCGTCACGGCTCTTGGTCATCCAGCAGTCGTCGACGGTGACCGTGTCGTAGCCCTTGGCGGCGAGGCCGGTGGACACGAGCGCGTCGGCGTTCGCGACGACCTTGGCCTCATCGATGTCGCACATGTAGTGCGCCCAGTTGTTCCAGCCCATGGGCGGGGTGAGCGCGAGCGGGGTGTCCGAGGTCGCGGTGGGCTCGGCTCCCGCCGGGGCGGGGGAGAGCGCGAGGGCGAACAGGGCGGCCGCGGTCAGACAGGGGAGCGAGGCGCGCAGGCGGAGCGGCACGGAGTCTCCTTGGCGTGGGGGCGGAGGCGGCGGTCGAGTGATCGAGTGCAGTCGTGCGCCCAGTGCAGCCAGGTGACTACCCGCTGTCAACGAACGTCGTTGATTATCCGTCAATGACCAGCAATATGGCCGTAGTCGATCGCACGGGAGAGCGGTGATACGACGTATGGTACGCGGTATGTTACGGTGTATCTCATGCCGAGGACATCAGCCGCCCTGGACCGCGCCACACCCGAGGCGATCGCCGTCGCCGCCCTGCGCATCCTCGACGAGGAGGGGCCCGGGCAGCTGAGCTTCCGCGCCCTCGCCGAGCGGCTCGAGGTCTCCCACGCCACCGTCCAGCGCCGCTGCACCGACCTCGCCGGCCTGCTGGACCTGTGCACCGAGCACCTCGCCGCGCAGCTGCCCGACGTCCCCGCCGGCACGGACTGGGCGCAGGCGACCGAGCAGCGCTTCACCGCCCTCTACCGGCTGCTCACCGCGCACCCCGGGCTGCTGGTCCTGCGCGGCGGCCGGCCCTGGCTCGGGCGGCAGCTGCTGGCCCGGCTCGTCGAGCCCGCCCTCGCCGACAGCGTGGCCGCGGGGATGTCGACCGCCGAGGCGATGACCGCCTACCGCCGCATGTACCTGCTCACCCTGGGCAGTGCGGCCTTCGTGGACCACCGGGACCCGGCCGGCGTCACCGCCGCCTCGCGGGCGGCCCTGGCCGCGCTGGATCCGGCCGAGTTCCCGGTGCTCTCCGGCGGGCTGGCCGAGGTGCTGCCACCGCTCACCGACCACGAGGTGTACTACGGGGCCCTGCGCCAGCTGATCGAAGCAGCCCGACCCACCGCCTGACGAGGAGTCCGCTCATGGAACAGCAGCTCGACTACGCCGCCGTGCGCGCGGCCGCCGACCGGATCGCGGGCGCCGTGCGGCCGGTCGCCGTCGCCCCGGCGGCCGAGGGTGTCTGGTACGCCCTGGAGTACCTCCAGCACACCGGCTCCTTCAAGGCCCGCGGCGCCCGCAACTTCCTTGCCGCCCACCATGCGGCCGGCACCCTGCCCGCCGCGGGCGTCACCATCGCCTCCGGCGGAAACGCCGGCCTCGCCTGCGCCTGGGCGGCCCGCGCCCAGTCCGTGCCCGCGACCGTGTTCCTGCCCGGCAACGCTCCGCGCGTGAAGGTGGAACGGCTGCGCGGCTACGGTACCGAGGTGCGGCTCGTCGGCGACCGCTACGACCAAGCGCTGGCCGCCTGCGAGGAGTTCGCCGCCGGGAGCGGGGCCCTGAGGAGCCACGCCTACGACCACCCGCTCATCGCGGCGGGCGCCGGCACCCTCCTCGACGAGATCCGGGCCGCCCTGCCCGGGCTGGACACGGTGGTCGTCGCGGTCGGCGGCGGCGGACTGTTCGCCGGGGTCGCCACCGCCGCCCGCGAGCACGGCGTACGGGTGATCGCGGCGGAGCCGGAGAACTGCCGGGCCCTGAACGCGGCCCTGGCTGCGGGCCGCCCGGTGGACGTCACCGTGGACTCCGTGGCCGCCGACTCCCTGGGAGCCCCCCGGGTTTCGGCGGACGCGGTCGCCGCCGCCCGGCAGGACAACGTACGGTCCGTCCTCGTTCCGGACGATGCGATCACGGCCGCCCGGCGCGCGCTCTGGGAAGAGCACCGGATCGTGGTCGAGACCGGGGCCGCCGCCGCCCTCGCCGCCCTGCGCGGCGCGCCGCAGCCGCCGGGGGAGCGGGTCGCCGTCATCCTGTGCGGGGCCAACACGGACCCCGGGGACCTGACGGCTCCCGGTGCATAGGGGCGTGCGGGATAAAGCGCATTAGTGCGGGCCCTGGTGAACCGTCGACAAGAAGTCATTCCCTTGATGGGAAGCCGGGTCGTCACCGAATCGACATGACCCTCAACTGCCCTTGTGCTAAAGCGCGTTAGTCCAGGTCGTGAGCCGTGGGAAGGGGGGCGGGGCGAGAGACCGAGGCCCTCCTGTGTCATTCGGCACCTGCGCACCCCCGGCCAGTGGGACTTCCGCCTCATTGACGAGGTCTTCCTTTCGGACGACCGTGGGCACCGCCCCCGGCAATGAGGCCGGGCCTCTGCGAAGGCGGCGACGATGACCCGTACGAGCCCGACCCGGATTGCCGTGGCCGCCCTGGTGGCCGCAGCCCTCTTACCGACCGCCGCCTGCGGCCTGGGCGGCGGATCCGGGGACGTACGGGAGGCCGGGAGGACGGGCAGGGTGGCGGGCGGGATCACCTTCCGCACCCTCCAGTTGAAGCCCGCCTTCACGGCCTACGTGCAGGGCGTGATCGACGCCTTCGAGAGCAAGTACCCCGAGGTCAAGGTCAGATGGGAGGACGTGCCGGGCGACGGCTACAACGAGAAGCTGGTCGCGGACGCCCAGGCCGGAGCCCTCCCCGATGTGGTCAACCTGTCCACCGACTCCTTCCAGCTCCTCGGCGACCGCGGCATGCTCGCCGACGTGGCCGCACTCGACGGCGACTCCGCCAAGGAGTACGTGCCCGGCGCCTGGGAGCAGTTCAAGCTCCCCGGCAAGGGCGACGGCGTGTACGCGTACCCCTGGTACGTGACCCCGGAGATCCTCACCTACAACAAGGAACTCTTCGAGAAGGCGGGCCTGGACCCGGCCAGGCCGCCGGCCAGCGTGGAGCAGTTCTTCGACTACGCCGAGCAGATCGCCGCCAGGTCCGGCGGCCGGTACTCCGCCTTCATGGCCGACCCCAAGGGCCGGCTGCCCGGCGACTGGCAGAAGATGGGCGTCCCGATCCTCAACCGGCAGCAGGACCGTTTCACCTTCGACACCGACGCGGCCGTCGCGTGGGTGGAACGGATGAAGGACCTGTACGCCAAGGGCGCCATGCCCAAGGAGTCCCTGCTCAAGTCGGACGACATCAACCAGCTCTACGGCGGCGGGAAGATCGTCTTCGGTCCCGGCTCCCCGGGCTTCGTCAGGGACATCAAGCAGAACGCCCCACAGGTCTACGCCAACACCCGGGTCGCCGGAGCCGTCACCGGGAAACTCGGCCACATAGGCATCTACGCCCAGTCGCTCGGCATCAAGAAGGACACCGAACACCTCGATGCGGCGGTCGAGTTCGCGAAGTGGGTCACCAACGGCCCCAACCAGGTGGAGTTCTCCAGGAAGGCCACCATCTACCCGTCCAACGCCCAGGGCCTCGCCGACCCGCGCTTCGCGGACAAGGGCGACGGCAAGGACGCGGAAACCCTCGCCCGCGCCATCGGCGCCGAGCAGCTGAAGACCGCCGCACTCGACGCCAACACCCCCGTCCAGTGGACCAACCAGGTCGGCGACGCCGTCGTACGGGAGGTACAGAAGGCGATCAAGGGCGAGCAGGACGCCCGTACGGCGGTGAAGAAGGCCCAGGAGGAGGCCAACAAGCTCCTCGCCAACGCGGTCACGAAGTGACGGCTGCCACCCGCCGCACCGGGAAGGACCGGCGGACGAGGGAGGCCGGGACGGGGCCGCACCTCCGCAGGTGGTGGACCCCGTACCTGTTCCTCGCCCCCGGCCTGGTCATGGTGGCGCTGTTCAGCCTCTGGCCGTTCGTCAACACCGTCATCCTCTCCTTCACCAGCGCCCAGGTCCTGCGCGGCGGCACCTTCACCGGCTTCGACAACTACGTCCGCGCCTTCGCCGACCCCGACTTCTGGGTCGCGACCGGCAACAGCGTCCTGTACCTCGTGGTCGTGGTCCCGTGCCTGGTCTTCCTGCCGCTCGCGCTCGCCGTCCTCGTCGAGGCCAGGATCCCCGGCATCGGCTTCTTCCGCTCGGCCTTCTACACCCCGGTGATCGCCTCCGCCGTGGTCGTCGGCCTGATCTGGCAGTGGGTGCTGCGCAGCGACGGCCTCGTCAACACCCTGTTCCAGAGGCTGCGCATCGTCTCCGAGCCGGTCCCGTTCCTGACCGACAGCACGATGCTGCTGGTCTCCGCGATGATCGTGACCGTGTGGAAGGGCCTCGGGTACTACATGGTCTTCTACCTCGCGGCGCTCGGGAACGTCCCCGCCTCCCTCCACGAGGCGGCCGCCATCGACGGCGCCGGACCGGTGCGCCGCTTCTTCAGCATCACCGTCCCCCAGGTGAAGCCGATGATGCTGCTGGTCGGCACCCTCTCCGCGATCTCCGCCCTGCGGGTCTTCACGGAGATCTACATCCTGGGAGGCGAGAGCGGCGGCCCCGGCGGCGGCGCCCGGACCCTGCCCTTCCTCATCCGGCAGGTCGGCCTCGGCTTCTCCGGCGAGACCGGCTACGCCTCCGCCATCTCCATCCTGCTGTTCCTCCTGACGCTCGTCTTCAGCCTGCTGGGCCGCCGCCTGTCCAAGGGGGACGAGGAGTGAGCCGCCGCCCCCGCACCGGCCGGGCCGTCCGGTACGCCACGCTGGTGCTGATGCTCGTCGTCATGCTGGGCCCGATCGTCTGGCAGTTCCTGACCTCGATCCGCGGCCGCACCGAGAACGTGTACGACGGCGTGCTGCCCTCGCAGCCGACCCTCGACAACTACGTCCGCGTCGCCGAATCGTTCCCGCTGCTCCAGTACGCGGGCAACACCCTGATCGTCGCCGCCCTCGCCGTCACCTCGAACCTGCTGTTCGCGGCCATGGGCGGGTACGCCCTCTCCCGGGCCGGCTGGAAGGGCCGCAAGACCGTCTTCACCGTGCTCGTGGCGAGCCTGATGTTCCCCTTCGAATCCGTGATGATCTCGATGTTCCTCACGGTCCGCGAGCTGGGACTGGTCGACACCCTCATCGGAGTCTGGCTCCCCGGCGCGGTGTCCGTCCTCAACATCATGATCATGCGGGCGGCGTTCCTCGCCGTCCCCAAGGAGGTGGAGGAGGCCGCGGTGCTCGACGGCGCCGGCGAATGGACCCGCTTCACCCGGGTCTTCGTCCCCGCCGCCAAGGGCGCGCTCGCCGTCGTCTGCATCACCAGCTTCATGGGGGCGTGGGACGACTTCCTCTGGCCCCTCCTGGTCCTGACCAACAGCGACCACTACACGCTCCAGCTCGGCCTGAAGACCCTGGCCGGCGCCACCACCGTCAACGACCAGCGCCTCATCGCCGCCGGCGCGATGGCCGCGCTCCTCCCGATGATGCTCCTCTTCTTCGCCCTCCAGCGTTTCTTCTTCAAGGGCGTGGGCGAGGGAGCCGTCAAGACCTGAGCCGAGCCCGCGACCCCGTCCTGCCGCGTCCACGACACCCCTCTCCTGGAGCAGCCCTCATGCACGACGACCGCAGCATCACCGAACACCGCCTCCGCCGGGTCCTCGCGGAGCGCATCAAGCCCGCCGTCCACACCCATCCGGTCCCGCTGACCATCGAGCGCTGGGAGGCCCCGGGCGAGCCCGTGCCCGTCGCCGAAGGCCTCGCGGCGCCGTACGGGCCCTGCGCGATCGGCGACGCGTGGGGCCCGGCCTGGGGCACCACCTGGTTCAAGGTCACCGGCACCGTCCCGGCCGCCTGGGCCGGCCGTACGGTCGAGGCCGTCCTCGACCTCGGCTTCGACCGCATGATGCCCGGCTTCCAGTGCGAGGGCCTGGTCCACCGCCCCGACGGCGGCGAGGTCAAGGCCCTCAACCCGTACAACGACTGGGTGCGCGTCGCCGACCGCGCCGAGGGCGGCGAACGGGTCGAGTGGTACGTCGAGGCCGCTTCCAACCCGGTCCTGGTCGACCACTCGGCCACGTACGAGGGCGACACGCTGACCAGCGGCGACCAGCCGCTCTACCGGCTCGCCCGGATGGACCTCACGGTCTTCGAGACCGAGGTGTGGGAGCTGGTCCAGGACCTGGAGGTCCTCTACGACCTGATGACGCAGCTCGGCACGGGAGACGCGCGCCGGTACGGGATCCTGCGCGCCCTCGGCGCCGCGCTGGACGCCGTCGACCCCGGCGACGTCCCCGGCACCGCGGCCGCGGCCCGCGCCGAGCTGGCCGGGGTGCTCGCCGCCCCCGCCCACGCCTCCGCGCACCGGATCAGCGCGGTCGGCCACGCGCACATCGACTCGGCGTGGCTGTGGCCGCTGCGCGAGACGGTGCGCAAGGTGTCCCGCACCACCTCCAACATGGTCAGCCTGATGGACGAACACCCCGAGTTCGTGTTCGCCATGTCGCAGGCGCAGCAGCTCGACTGGATCAAGACCCACCGGCCCGAGCTCTTCGAACGGATCAAGAAGAAGATCGCGGACGGGCAGTTCGTGCCGGTCGGCGGGATGTGGGTGGAGTCCGACACCAACATGGTCGGCGGTGAGGCCATGGCCCGCCAGTTCCTCTACGGCAAGAAGTTCTTCCTCGACGAGTTCGGCATCGAGACCCGGGGCGTCTGGCTCCCGGACTCCTTCGGCTACACCGCCGCCATGCCGCAGATCGTCCGGCTCTCCGGCTCCACGTGGTTCCTGACCCAGAAGATCTCCTGGTCCCAGGTCAACAAGTTCCCCCACCACACCTTCTGGTGGGAGGGCATCGACGGGACCCGCGTCTTCACGCACTTCCCGCCCGTCGACACCTACAACTCCGACCTCGGCGGCGCCCAGCTGGCTCACGCCGCCCGCAACTACCGGGAGAAAGGCCGCGGTTCGCGTTCCCTGGTGCCCTTCGGGTGGGGCGACGGCGGTGGCGGCCCCACGCGCGAGCACCTCGCCCGCGCCCGGCGCCAGCGGGACCTCGAAGGCTCCCCGCGGGTCGAGATCGAACGGCCCGACGCCTTCTTCGAGAAGGCGCACGCCGAGTACGAGGACGCGCCCGTCTGGGCCGGGGAGCTCTACCTGGAGCTGCACCGCGGCACCTACACCTCCCAGGCCAAGACCAAGCAGGGCAACCGGCGCAGCGAATCACTGCTGCGCGAGGCCGAGTTGTGGGCGGCGACCGCCGCCGTGCGCGTGCCGGGCTTCGGGTACCCGTACGAGGACCTGGAGCGCATCTGGAAGACGGTGCTGCTGCACCAGTTCCACGACATCCTCCCCGGCTCCTCCATCGCCTGGGTGCACCGCGAGGCGCGCGCGACGTACGCGGCCGTACGCGAGGAGCTCCAGGGGATCACCCTCGCCGCGCAGCAGGCGCTGGCGGGGCAGGGCGAGGAGGAGCTGGTCTTCAACTGCGCCCCGCACGCGCGCCGCGGCGTCCCGGCCGGCGGAGCGGGCCGGCCGGCCGCCGGGGACCCCCGGCAGCCCGTCACGGTGGAGGAGCGGCACGGCGGCGGGCACGTCCTGGCCAACGGCCGGCTGCTGGTGGAGATCGACGGCCGGGGCCTGATCGTCTCGGCGTACGACCTCGAAGCGGGCCGGGAGTCGCTCGCCCCGGGCGCCGCGGCCAACCTCCTCCAGATCCACCCCGACTTCCCGAACATGTGGGACGCGTGGGACGTCGACGAGTTCTACCGCCACAAGGTCACCGACCTCGTCGGCCTGGACACCATGGAGGTCACCGAGAGCGGCGAGTCCTCGGCCACGGTGACGGTGACCCGCTCCTTCGGCTCCTCCTCGGTGGTCCAGTCGGTCACGCTGCGGGCCGGGGCCAAGACGGTGGACATCGTCGCGGACGTGGACTGGCACGAGACGGAGAAGTTCCTCAAGGCCGCCTTCCCGCTGGACGTGAAGGCCGACCGCACCGCGTCCGAAACGCAGTTCGGTCACGTCTACCGGGCCACCCACACCAACACCTCCTGGGAGGCCGCCAAGTTCGAGATCTGTGCCCATCGCTGGATCCACGCGGAGGAGCCCGGCTGGGGCGTCGCGGTGCTCAACGACTCCACCTACGGACACGACGTCACCCGCGACGTGCGGCCCGACGGCGGCCAGACCACCACGGTCCGCCTCTCCCTGCTGCGGGCCCCGCGCTATCCGGACCCGGAGACCGACCAGGGCCGCCACACCCTGCGGTTCTCGCTCGCGCCGGGCGCGACCCTCGGCGACGCGGTCCGCGAGGGCCACGCCCTGAACCTGCCGGAGCGGGCGCTGCGCGGCGCGGGCCCGGTGGCCCCGCTGCTCTCCGTCGACGACGACGCGGTGGTCGTCGAGGCCGTCAAACTCGCCGAGGACCGCAGCGGCGACGTGATCGTCCGCCTCTACGAATCCCGCGGCGGCCGCGCCCGGACCACCCTCGCGCCGGACTTCCCGGTCGCGGGGGCGACGGAGAGCGACCTGCTGGAGCGCCCCCTGCCGGCCTCGGCGGTGGGAGCCCCCACGGCGAAGGGCGCGATCCCCCTGACCCTGCGCCCGTTCCAGATCCTCACCGTCCGACTCCACCGCGCCTGACAGCCCTGCCGATACGGGGGTGCCCCCGACCGAGCCGGTCGGGGGCACCTGGCTCCGTACGGCTCAGGACGGATTCAACTTGATGGCAAAGCCGTTGAAGATGGACCAGACGTCGACCCAGCCGAGACCCGTGCTGCATTCCTGGGAGGCGTTGCACCCCCAGCCGTAGCTGACGATGCCGTTCAGCTGACGCGAGTTCTGGTCGTTGATGTAGATCACCGGGCCGCCGCTGTCGCCGCCGCGGCCCACGATGCCGCCGTAGTGGGGCACGCCGTAACTCCCCCAGACATCGGTGCCGTTGACGTTCCACTTGGCGTTGCCCGCGTACACCGTGCGGATGTTGCAGACCACCTTGGAGTTGTACCCCAGCTGGCAGGTGAAGTCGTTCACCGCGACGTTGCGCACGCCGTTGAGGTAGCGGGTGTAGCCGTTCGCGTCCACGCCGTCCCACGTATAGCGGTTCGTGGGGGCTTCGATGAAGAGCGAGTCGATCTCGGGCTTCTTGAACTTGACCTGGCCGATGTAGTTGCCGCCGGCCGTCCAGACGTTGTCGTTGACGTTGTAGCAGTGGCCGGCCGTGACCAGCCACTGGCGGCCGTCCCAGGTGCTGACGGCCGGGATCCCGCTGGTGCAGTTCGACTGGCTGCCGTAGGCGGGCCCGAGGGCGGCTCCCGCGTAGAACGGCGAGGTGTCGTTCCAGCGGTTCAGCGGCCGGGACGGCGGTGCCTGCCTGACGCGGACGGGCGTGGCCGATGAGGCCGTGCGCTGCTGCGCGACGGCCGGTGAGGCCAGGTAGGCCTCGGCGGCCCGCGGATCGTCCACGGAGAGTTCGATGACGCTGCCGTCGGCGGAGCTGCCGGCGAGCGAGACGGTGAAGGGCAGGTCGGAGCGTCCGGTGATCCCGGAGATCTCCTTCATGAGGTCCTGGCGGGATTTCTTCGCCTGCACCACGTGGATCAGCCGGTCGTTCACCTTCGGGTCGGTCTGCCGCACCGCGGCGAGGAAGGCCCGGCTTTCGCGCGGATCCGTCAGGTAGACGTTGACGGAGCGGTAGTCGGGGGCCATCTCCACCTGGGTGTAGATGTCGGCCCGCGGGCCCAGGCCCACCTGGGCCACGGCGTCGGCGGCGGCCCTCAGCGGCTCGAGCACCTCGGCCTGCCGTTCCGGGCTCATCGCGGCGACCGCGTCCGCGGAGAGCGGGGCCGCAGGCTGCGCCTGCGCCGAGAAGCCGGCGAGCGGCAGGATGGCCAGTGCCCCGGCAACGGCAAGGGCGCGCCGTAGCGCCTTGTTCATGAGTCCCCCCTCATGGACCTCACCGGCGTGAGGTCCCAGCGCCCTGTGACGCTAGAGAGGGAGGCAGGGGCCGACAAGGTCGGAATGCGGCCATCTGCGCGCCTCGGGGCCGGGGGGCGTGAACTCCGCCACAGCGTGGGGCGGGCCTGGCCCCGGAGGCCATGGAATTCCCGGGCCCGCTGCCCTCACCCGGTTGTGCACTTAGTTGCATAACCGGGCTGCGCTCGCTAGAACAGGTCCATCACCCCCGCGCGAGGAGGCGCCCCCATGACTGCCCAGAGCCGGTACCCGCACCTGCTGAGCCCCCTGGACCTCGGTTTCACCACGCTGCCGAACCGCGTGATCATGGGCTCGATGCACACCGGCCTCGAAGAGCACGAGGGCGGCTTCGAGCGCCTCGCCGCCTTCTACGCCGAGCGCGCCCGCGGCGGCGCCGGGCTCATCGTCACCGGCGGCATCGCCCCCAACGACGCCGGACGCCCCTTCGAGGGCGGCTCCCGCCTCACCACCGAGGAGGAGGCCGCCGAGCACCGGGTGATCACCGACGCGGTGCACGCCGAGGGCGGGAAGATCGCGATGCAGATCCTCCACTTCGGCCGCTACGCCTACCACAAGGACCTGGTCGCCCCCAGCGCCCTCCAGGCCCCCATCAGCCCCTTCGTCCCGAACGAGCTCACCGACATCGAGGTCGAGCGCACCGTCGAGGACTTCGTGCGGGCCGCCCGCCTCGCCAAGTCGGCCGGCTACGACGGCGTCGAGATCATGGGCTCCGAGGGCTACCTGATCAACGAGTTCATCGCCGCCGCCACCAACAAGCGCACCGACCGGTGGGGCGGCGCGTACGAGAACCGCGTCCGCTTCCCCCTGGAGATCGTCCGCCGCACCCGCGCGGCCGTCGGCGAGGACTTCATCCTCGTCTACCGCCTCTCCATGCTCGACCTGATCCCCGGCGGCTCCACCCTCGACGAGGTCGTCCACCTCGCCAAGGAGATCGAGGCGGCCGGCGCGACCATCATCAACACCGGCATCGGCTGGCACGAGGCCCGCATCCCCACCATCGCCACCTCCGTCCCGCGCGGCGCCTACACCTGGGTCACCAAGCGGCTGATGGGCGCCGTGAGCATCCCCCTCGTCACCAGCAACCGCATCAACACCCCGGAGATCGCCGAGGAACTGCTCGCCGACGGCCGCGCCGACCTGGTCTCGCTGGCCCGCCCCTTCCTCGCCGACGCCGACTTCGTCGCCAAGGCCGCCGCCGGCCGCTCCGAGACCATCAACACCTGCATCGGCTGCAACCAGGCCTGCCTCGACCACACCTTCAGCGGCAGGATCACCAGCTGCCTGGTCAACCCGCGCGCCTGCCACGAGACCGAACTCGTCCTGGCCCCCACCCGGTTGAAGAAGCGCGTCGCCGTCGTCGGCGCCGGCCCGGCCGGCCTGGCCTGCGCCGTCTCCGCCGCCGGCCGCGGCCACGCCGTCACCCTCTTCGAGGCCTCCGGCCACATCGGCGGCCAGCTCGACATCGCCCGCCGCATCCCGGGCAAGGAGGAGTTCGAGGAGACCATCCGCTACTTCGGGAACCAGCTCGTGGAGAGCGGGGTGGAGGTCCGCCTCGACACCCGCGCCGACGTGGAGACCCTGCGCGGCTACGACGAGGTCGTCGTCGCCACCGGAGTCACGCCCCGCACCCCCGACATCGAGGGCGTGGACCACCCCAACGTCGTCAGCTACCTCGACGTGCTGCGCGACGGCGCCCCCGTCGGCGAGCGCGTCGCCGTCGTCGGCGCCGGCGGCATCGGCTTCGACGTCGCCGAGTACCTCACCGACAGCGGCGAGGGCGCCTCCCAGGACCCGGCCGCCTACTTCCGCCACTGGGGCGTGGACACCGAGTACACCGGCCCCGGCGGGCTCGCCCGGCCCGAGCGCCCCGCGCCGCCGCGCCAGGTCCACCTGCTCCAGCGCAAGGCCACCAAGGTCGGCGCGGGCCTCGGCACCACCACCGGCTGGATCCACCGCGCCGAGCTCAAGCACCGCGGGGTCGTCTCCGTCGCGGGCGCCTCGTACGACCGCATCGACGACGAGGGCCTGCACATCACCGTCGGCGACGAGCAGCGCCTCGTACCGGCCGACACGGTGGTCCTGTGCACCGGCCAGGAGCCGCGCCGCGACCTGTACGAGGCGCTGCGCGCGGCGGGCATCGAGGCCCACCTGATCGGCGGCGCCGACGTCGCCGCCGAGCTCGACGCCAAGCGGGCCATCCGCCAGGGAACCGAGCTGGCGGCCGGCCTCTGACACCCGTGAGCCGAAGGGGATTGTGGCGGCCCTGCCGGGCCGCCACAATCGCCCGGTGACGTTCTCATCCGCAGAAGCAGACAAGATCCTCGCCGACAACTTCGCCCCCTGGGTGCTCGACCTCGGCCTGTCCGTCCAGGAGACCGGCGACCGGCACGCCGTCCTGCGCCTGCCCTGGTCGGACACCCTGGCCCGGGACGGCGGCGGCCTCTCCGGCCAGGCCCTGATGGCGGCCGCCGACACCGCCACCGTCATCGCGATCTCCGCCGCGCGCGGCGCCTACGGCCCGATGACCACCGTCCAGCAGTCGACGAGCTTCCAGCGGCCGGTGGTCGGCGCGGACGTGCTGATCCACGTACGGATCACCAAGCTCGGCAAGCGGATGGCCTTCGCCGACATCACGATGACCCCCGAGGGCGCCGACGAGCCGTCCGCGACGGCCTCCACCGTGTACGCCCTGCTCGGCTGAGCTCAGCCCGGCGCCGACCGCGCCGGCCGGCGCGCGGCCGGCAGCCGCACCACCAGCCGGGCCCCGCGCGGGGAGTCCTCGGCGGTGAGGGTGCCACCGTGGTGGGCGGTCAGGTCCCTGGCGATGGCCAGGCCCAGGCCGGCCCCGCCGTGGTCGCGGCTGCGGGCGTCGTCGAGCCGGGTGAAGCGCTCGAAGACCCGCTCCCGGTCGCCGGCCGGGATGCCGGGGCCGTCGTCGGCCACCTCCAGCACGGCGGTCCGCGCGTCCGGGGTGCCGCTCGCGCGCAGGACGACCTCCACCCGCCCGGCGGCGAACCGCTGGGCGTTGTCGAGGAGGTTGGTGACCACCCGCGCCAGCCACAGTTCGCTGCCCTCCACCTCGATGCCCCCTTCCAGCTCGGTGCGTACGGGAACGCGGTCCCCGAGGCGTGCCTCCACGGTGTCGCGGACCACCGCGCCCAGGTCGAGCCGGACCGCCGCCACCGGCTGGGCGGCGTCGATGCGGGCGAGCAGCAGGAGGTCGGAGGAGAGCTGCTGGAGCCGCTCGATGTCCTGGAGCGCGCCGCCGATCAGCTCCGGCCACAGTTCCGGGTCCCGGACGGCCAGGGCCACCTCCAGCTGGGTGCGCAGCACCGTGATGGGGCTGCGCAGTTCGTGGGAGGCGTCGGCGATGAACCGGCGCTGGCGGTTCCCGGCGGACTCCAGCCGGTCCAGGGTGGTGTTCATCGTCTGCGCCAGACGGGCGACCTCGTCCCGCGTGGGCGGTACCGGAACCCGCCGGTGGAGGTCCCGTTCGGTGATCTCGGCCACCTCGGCGCGGATCGCCTCGACCGGGCCGAGCGCCCGGCCGGTGACCCGCCAGGTGACGAGTGCCACGGTGGCGAGGAGAAGCGGGCCGCCGACGGCGAGGGCCGCGGCCGTGGTGTCGTCGGCCGCGTCCACATCGCGCAGCGAGGTCCCCACGAAGACGGTGACCATGCCCTGCGGGGTCTCCGTGGTGACCTGGACGACCCGCTGGCGGTGCTCGCCGCCGAGCGGGCGCAGCCGCCAGGTGTGGAAGACCGTACCGGGGCGCAGGGGTTTCACGGGGGCGAGCGAGAGCTCTCCGGCCAGGTTCGGGGAGGAGCGCAGCACCCGGCCGCGGGCGTTGACCACCTGGACGAACTCCACGCCGTGCAGGGGCGCCCGCACGGTGTCGAGGTCTCCGGAGGCCGCGAGCCGGGCGAGCGTGTCGGCCTGCCGCAGGGCGTCGCGCTCGGCGTTGCGCAGGAGGTTGGCCTCCAGCAGCCCGAGGAGCGCGAAGGAGGCCAGCGCCAGGGCCGCCGCGACCACCACGACGGCGCCCACGGTGGCCCGGGCGCGGACGGTCACGGGCCACACGCGGCGCAGCGGCGACCGGCGCAGGAGGCGGCGCAGGCGTCGGAACCGGTTCACGGGATCAGCCACCGTCGACCGCCAGCCGGTACCCGGCGCCGCGCACGGTCTCCAGGGCCGCGCGGCCGAACGGCGCGTCGATCTTGCGGCGCACGGCGCTGATGTGGACCTCGACCACGTTGGGATCGCCGGCGAAGGCGATGTCCCACACCTGCTCCAGGATCTCCCGTTTGGGCACGACCTCCCCGGGCCGCCGGGCCAGGTACTCCAGGACCGCGAACTCGCGGGCCGTCAGCCGTATGTCGGTCTCGCCCCGGGAGCACGCGTGCCGGGCGGGGTCCAGCACCAGGTCTCCGAACCGCATGGTCTGCGGGCCGCGGCGGCCCGTACGCCGGGCCAGCGCGCGCAGCCGGGCGACCAGGACGAGGTAGGAGAAGGGCTTGGAGAGGAAGTCGTCGGCGCCGGTGTCCAGCGCCTCGGCCTCGTCGTACTCGCCGTCCTTCGCCGTGAGCATCAGGATCCCCGAGTCGTTGCCGGCGGCGCGCAGCCGTGCGCAGACCCGGTAGCCGTTCAGGCCGGGCAGCATGATGTCGAGCACGATCAGGTCGTAGTCGTGCTCGGTGGCCATCCACAGCCCCTGCTGCCCGTCGTGGGCCACGTCCACCGAGAACCCCTCCGATTGGAGCCCCCGCTGCAGGGCCACGGCCAGCCGCCGTTCGTCCTCCACCACCAGTACGCGCATGGCGACCAGGGTCTCAGGCCCGGCCCGCGCCCGGCTGAAGGGGTCTTCAGGTGGCTTCAGGTGGGCTTCAGCATCCGCTCGGCATGCTCTGCAACGAGCCGGGTGACGTGCCTGGTTGCGTCTGAGGAGTCCCGGTATGTCTGATTCTTTCCCGCCGTCCGAGCAGCCCGAGAACGCTCCGGAGGCCGGCCCGCGCACGCGCGTGAACGTGGGGCGCCTGGTACCCCGGAGCAAGGGCGCCCGCTGGGCGGCGGCGGGCGCGGCCGTGGTGATCGTCGGCGGCGGGGCGGTGGCGGTCGCGGTGGCCGTGGACGGGCGCCACGACGCGAGAGTGCCCGGGGCCGCTCACGCCGCCCGGGCCGAGGGCGGGAAGCGGGGTCCCGGGGGCGCCGGCGCGCACGGTGCCCGGAAGTTCGGCGACCACGAGGCCGTGAAGGACCTGAAGGCCTGGAAGGAGGCGCGGGGCGCGGCCCCGAAGCCGCGCGGCGGCGCGGGCGCCCCCGGCGGCCCGGCGAAGCCGGCGCCCGCGCCCCTGCCGTCGCTGGCCATCGGCCAGGCGGCCGAGAAGGCGGCCGCGGCGGTGGAAGGCGGCAAGGTCGAGAGCATCCGGGCGGTCGCCCAGGAGGGCGGCGGCAGCGCCTGGCGGGCCGTGGTGATCGGGCCGGACGGAGTCCGCCACGCGGTCACGCTCTCCGGCTCGGACGGCACCATTACCGGCAACACCCTTGCCGGCGCCCGCCGTTAGCACCCGCAGCCGCCTCTGAAACGCGGGTGACAGGACGGGATCCCGTCGCCTAACGTCCCGGTGTCGACGCCCCGTCCGCACCGGGAGAGGAAGCCGGACCATCGCATCGAAACCCGCGCCCGGCGCGGAACGGAGCCCGCTGCGGCGGAACAGGGACTTCAACGTCTTCTGGCTCGGCCAGACGCTGTCCGTCCTCGGCGGCTCCGTCTCGCTGCTCGCGCTCCCGCTGCTGGTCCTGGAGGCCACCGGGTCCGTCGTGCAGATGGGCGTCCTCACCGTGGTCTCCGGGGCCACCGGCATCGGCACCGGGATGTTCGCGGGCTACGCGGTGGACCGGGTGGACCGCCGCCGGCTCATGATCGTCTGCGATCTCGCCCGGGCGGTGCTGCTGGGCGCGGTGCCGCTGCTCTGGTGGGCCGGCGGTCCCCGGATCTGGCTGCTGTACGTGCTCACCGCGCTGACCGCCGTCCTGAAGACGCTGTTCGACGTGGCCTACGTGACGGCCGTGCCCAATCTGGTGCGCACCGAGGACCTCACCGCCGCCAATGCGCGGCTGATGGGCACCTTCGCCTTCGGGACCCTGCTGGGCCCGGTGGCCGCCGGGCTCCTCGCGGCCGCGGTGGGCCCGGACCGGGCACTGGCCGTGGACGGGGCGACCTTCCTGGTCTCGGCCGTCAGCCTGGTGTGGGTGCGGTTCTCCCGGCCCGCCGGTGGCCCTGCCGACCGGGCCGGGCCGGTGCCGGGCTCCGCCCGGAGGGGGGTGTTGCGGGAGGTGTTCGTCGTCGGCTTCCGCTTCCTGTGGGGCCATCCGCTGCTGCGGCCGCTGACGGTCCTGCTCACCCTGCTGACCTTCGTCACCATGGGCGCGACCGACCTGCTGATCTACCGGATCCGCCACGACCTCGGCCGGGACTCCGCCACCCTCGGCTACGTCATCGCCGTGAGCGGGATCGGCGCCGTCGCCGCGGCCGCCACCGCCGGCGCGCTCCGGCGGATCCTCGGCTTCGGGACGTGCTGGCTGGCCGCGGTCGCGATGATCGGCGCCGGGATCGCGGTGACCGGCGTCAGCCGCAGCGTGCCGCTGATCGCCGTGCTGGCCGCCGTGTTCATGTTCGGCATCACCCTGGGCGGGGTCAGCTCCATGACCCTGCGGCAGGAGGTGACCCCCGACCACCTCCTGGGCCGGGTCACCTCCGCCTTCTGGACGGTGCACAACGCCTCGGGCCCGGTGGGCGCGGCCGTGCTCACGCTCCTCGCCGCACGCCACGGGGTCCCGGCCGTCAGCCTGGCCTGCGGGGCGTTCTGCCTGCTGATCCTCGGCGCCGGACTGCTCACGCCCCTGCGCGGCAGCCGGGCCGACACCTCCCGCGTCCGCGGCGGCCGCCGGCACCTGCGCCGCCGCGTCAAGGCAGCGGCGAAGAGGCAGTAGAGCGTCTGTACCTACTGGTATGTACACTGCCTGCATGAGCACGTCCGAACGCCTCATCGAGAGCACGCGCGCACTGCTGTGGGAGCGCGGCTACGTCGCCACGAGCCCCAAGGCCATCCAGCAGCGGGCCGGGGTCGGTCAGGGCAGCATGTACCACCACTTCGCCGGCAAGCCGGAGTTGGCCCTCGCCGCGATCGAACGTACGGCCGCGGAGCTGCGCGCCGCGGCCGAGGCGCAGTTCGCCGCGCCCGGTACGGCGCCCGAGCGGATCAGTGCCTACCTGCGGCGCGAACGCGAGGTCCTCAAGGGCTGCCCCGTCGGCCGGCTCACCCAGGACCCCGACGTCATGGCCGATCCGGCCCTGCGCCGCCCGGTCGAGGAAACGTTCACCTGGCTCCGCGGCCGCCTCGCCGGAGTACTGGCCGAGGGGCACGAGCGCGGCGAACTGGCCGCAGGGCTCGACCCGGACGCCACCGCCGCCGCCATCGTCGCGGTGCTCCAGGGCGGCTACGTGCTGGCCCGGGCCGCCGGTTCCCCGGAGGTCTTCGACCAGGCCGTCGCCGGCCTTCTCGGGCTGCTCGCCGCCCACACCACGTCCCGACCGTGACCCACCGGAAGGCGAATCCACCCCCGTGTACGCCAGTCAGTACGAGATCACCCTCCCCGCCGGCCACGACATGCGGATCATCCGCCGGCGCGTCGCCGACAACGGCCACCTCCTCGACGACCGCGCCGGGCTGGGGCTGAAGGCGTACCTGATCCGTGAACGCGGCGTCGACGGCTCGCCCGTGAACCAGTACGCGCCCTTCTACCTCTGGAACGACATCGGCGCCATGGGCCGGTTCCTGGTCGGCGGCGCCGGATTCCAGGGCATCATCCGCGACTTCGGCCGGCCGCCCGTCCGGCACTGGACCGGGCTGGCCGCGCTGGCCGGGCCCGCCCGCACCGCCGCCCCGGCGGCCGCGACGCGCCGCCTGACCGTGCTGCCGGGCGGCCCCGGCCCGGATCCCGACGGCCTGGGGCTGGCCGGGCTGATCGAGCGCGAGACCCAGGAACTGGCGACGCTCGCACGGCGGGCGGGTGTCCACACCGCCGTGCTCGCCGTCGACCCGCGCGACTGGCAACTGCTGAGGTTCGTCGTGTGGGCGGACGCCGTCCCGAAGGACGAGGACGCCACCGAGCGGTACCAGGTGCTCCACCTGTCCGCGCCCGGCCTGGCGGACCTGCCGAACGGCCTCCCCGCCGTAGCCCCGTAGAGGCCGGGTGGCGGCAGGCCCGCCAGGTGTTCGGAACGCAGCGGTCAGAAGCGGTTCGGGCCCGCCGGGAACGGCAGCGGGCGCGGCGTCGACGGAGACGGCGTCAGCGACTCGCGCCGCTCCGTGCCGCCCGCCTGGTTCTGGCAGGTCACGTCCTCGGCGGGCAGCCGGCCCGTCGTCAGGTAGGTGTTCACCACCGCGTTGGCGCAGGAGTTCGGGTCGGCGAGGTACACGCCGTGGCCCTCACCGCCCGCCGCCAGCACCATCCGCGAGCCCTTGAGCGCCCGGTGCAGGCCCTGACCGCTGGTCAGCGGGGTCTGCGAGTCCCACTCGTTCTGCACGGTCAGCACGTTCGCCCGGGTCCTCATCGGCGTGGCCGCCTCGACCGGCCGCTGCCAGAAGGCGCACGGCTTGATGTTGGACGCGAAGTCCCCGTACAGGGGGTACTTGACCTTGTCCTTCGCCGCGTCCCGCTCGTACTGCTCGGTGTAGCGCGGCCAGGTGCCCGTGTCCCCGCACACCACCGCCCAGAACACGGCCGTCCCGTTGTCCGAGGCCGGCTCGGCGGCCGGGGCGCCCCCGAGCAGCCGCTTCGCCTCCGCCACCGCCGGGCCGGCCGGCAGCGGCTTGCCCTCGGCCGCCGCCTTGAGGGCCGCCACCAGGGGAGTGGCCTGCGCCGGGTAGAAGAACACCGCCCGCGCGGCACGGATGTTGTCGCCCGTCACCTTCTGGCCGTCGAAGTCGATCGGGTCCCGGTCGGCCCGCGCCACCAGTCCCCAGAACGTGTCGGACACCGCCTTCGGGGTGTCGCCCAGCCCGTACTCGCCCGACCGCTCCGCTGCCCACTGCGTCCACCGCGCGTAGGCCGGCTCGGCCTCCGTGGCCCAGACCTGGAGCATGCCGCGCCAGATCCGCTGCGGGTCGACGCCGCTGTCGAGCACGAAGCGGTCGGTCCGCTCCGGGAACATCTGCGAGTACACCGCGCCCAGGTAGGTGCCGTACGAGTAGCCCAGGTAGGAGAGCTTGCGCTCGCCCAGCACCGTACGGACGGTGTCCATGTCGCGGGCCGTGTTGCGGGTGGTGATGTGCGGGAGCACCGCGCCGGCCTTCTTGCGGCACTTGTCGGCGACGGTACGGGCCCACGCCACGTCGGAGGGGAAGCTCTCCGGCCGGTAGGGCCGGTCGATGCCCTGCTCGGCGTCGGTCAGCCCGCAGGTGATCGGGCTGCTGGCGCCGACCCCGCGCGGGTCGAAGCCGATGAGGTCGTACTGGTCGCGTACGTCCTTCGGCATCGCCTCGTTCGCCATCAGCGGCAGGTCGAGCCCGGAGCCGCCCGGGCCGCCGGGGTTGAGCAGCATGGCGCCGTGGCGTTTGGCGGGGTTCTCGCTCTTCATCCGGGATATGGCGAGGTCGATCTTCTGCCCCTCCGGACGCCGGTAGTCCAGCGGGACCTTCAGCGTGGCGCACTCGTACGAGGCCGGCTGCTCGGGGCTGCAGCGGTGCCAGGCGGGCTTCTGCCGCAGGTAATCGGCCGCCGGAGCGGCGGAGGCCTGGGTCGCGCTCAGCAGGGGCAGGGTGGTGGCGATGAGTCCGGCGGCGGCGAGCAGCGGTGCGGGGCGTTTCAGGCGCACGAGGCGTTCCTTTCGGTGAAATCGCTGACCCGCTCACCTTGTTGCACGCGGAGCCGGGGCGAATCATCCCGAAGGTCGGGCCTTGTGCGTCTCGCGAATGAGGAGGTATCCGGACAACTGGCCGACACGCCGAAGGTCATCCACCGGCCGGATGGGCGGCCCCGTGGCCGGAGTGTCCCGAGGGGGATTCGAGGGAACCGCCGAGGCGGGCGTGCAGGGCGGTGAGGGCCTCGGGGGGCTGGGCGGTGACGACCCAGCGGTCGCCGACCAGGTAACTGCCGCCGTACGTACGGGCCTCGGCGAGCCAGGAGCGCTGACCCTCCGCGCCCGCGAAGGTGAGCATGCGGAAGGCGCCCTGCGCGGTCGAGCAACCGCCCTGGCGCAACTCGTCGGCCTGGACGCTCACTTCCGCGGTGCAGCCGACGGCGGCCGCGATCTCCTCGATCGAGGCGGAGGCCGAGGGCGGCGGGGCGGCGGCCGGATGCCCGGCGCAACCGGCGACGGGCAGCGCGGTGGCGCACACGGCGACGATGGTCAGGATCCGGCGGACGGAGCGGACGGGGGACCGGGGCATGGTGTCCTCACTGGCTGATCGGGATGTGGCCGTGGTGCCCGGTGGGGAGAGCCGGGCACCACGGGTCTGGATGGGCCCCCGAAGGGCCCGTCGGCGCTAGCCGGCCGCCTTCGCCTTCTTGCCCTTGTCGGTGACGGCGAACCAGAGGCCCTGTTTGTTCTGCCCGTTGATGTCGCCGGGCTCCTTGTCGCCGGTGAAGGTGTAGACCGGCCAGCAGTCGATCGTCAATTGCTCGGAGCCGTCGGGGCGCTTCACCGAGCCGACCAGTTCGGCGGCGATTCCCGACACCTTCGCCCGGTCCACGGGCTGCGCCGGCTTCCACGTGTCCAGGCAGGCGTCGAGGCAGCCGAATTTCATCGGCCAGGCGCTGTCCTTGTCGAACCGGTAGAGCGTACGTCCTTCGGCGTCCGCGAGAATTCCGCCGAGCTGCGCATTCTGCCGGACGGACAGTTCGATTCCCTTTTCCGCCTTTTCCGCCTTCCCCGGTTCCTGGTCCGCCTTCTTGGCCGCGGCGGCCGGCTTCCCGTCGGCGCCCACCACATGCCACGTGCCGCCGACGCCCTCGCCCAGCGCGTCACCCGCCTTCGTGTCCTTCGCGTAGCGGTAGACGGGCCACCCCGCGATGGTCAGCTGCCGGGTGCCGTCCGCCCGCGCGACCGAACCGAGCAGGCCCGCGTCGATCCCCTCGCCCGCCGTGGCATCGTCCGCCGCCACGACGGGCCAGGCCTGGGCGCAGTCCCCCTCGCAGTTGGACTTCGGGGGCTTCGCCGTGTCCTTGTCGAACCGGTAGAGGGTCAGGCCCGCCCCGTCGGTGACCGCCCCGCCCACGCCCGGGAGTTCCGCCACCTTCAGCTGCCCGGCTAGGCCGTTCTTCCCGGCTTCGCCCACCGTGGCCGTGCCCGGATCGCTTCCGTAGCCCGTATCGGAACCCGATCCGTACCCCGACCCGTATCCCGAGCCCAGTTTCTTGCTGTCGCTCACCGGCTGCACCGCATTGCTCTTTCCCGGGGATTCGCCGCCGAGACCGCATCCGGCCGTCAGGAGCAGTGCCGCGACCGCGGACCCGGCGCACATTCCACGATGCATTCTCTTCATGATGTCTCCTTCGGATTCGGTCCCGTGATGTCGTTCCCGTGCTCATTCATACGGGCCCCAGGAGAGCGGAAGTTCATATCACTCGGAATTTGTCAGATCGCGCCAAGATTGAACTCGGCGGCGGTCCGCGGACGTGCACGGGCCCGGCTCATTCCTGAATCCGCAGGGCGAGGGCCGGGCAGCGCCGGATCGCGCGCAGCGCCTTCGGCCGCAGCCGCCCCGGCACCGGCATGGAGGCCTGTGCCGGATATCCGTCCGCGTCGAGCCGTACGACATCGGGGAGGATGTCCACGCACAGCCCGTGCCCCTTGCACAGCGTCCAGTCGACGACCAGCCGCTCCGGACTCTCGTCCTCGGGCAGCGGCAGCGCCCCCAGGACGCGCCGGCCGCACCCGCTGCCGAGGGCGTGGTCGTGGAACTCGTCGGGGAAGGCGGACAGCGCCGACGCCACGAAGTGGGAGGTGCCGTCCGGATGGCTGCACGCACCCCGCCCCCGGACCGCGCCCATGCGTGCCTCCACCGCCTCCAGGGCCGCCCGTCCGCCGCCCCTGACGGCTTCGTCCAGTACGTCGGCCAGCCCGGGCAACCCCCGTACGCAGGGCCCGCACTGGCCCGCCGACTCCTTCGCCATCCACCGGGTCACCCGCGCCACTTCGCCCGCCGGGCAGGTGTCCTCGGGCAGCGGCAGCACCGCCCCCGCCCCCAGCACCGCGCCGAGGGACGCCAGGGACTGCCGGGACACCTGCGCGTAGCGAGCCGACCCCGCGTCCAGCCACCGGCCGTGGTAGCCGCCGACCAGCACCCCCTGGCCGGGATCGGTCCCGCACAGCTCCAGGACGTACGCCAGCGAGGCCCCGGTCGGCGTCTCGACCACCGTGGACCCGGCGACGGTCAGCAGCACGGTGCCGGGCTCGGCCGGCAGACCGGTCGCCCGGTACTCCGGAGCTCCGAGCCGTGCGGCGACGGCGAGTTGGGCGTAGGTCTCGGTGTTCGACAGCAGCGTCGGCACACCGCCCAGGCCCCGCTCGCTGGTCCGCACCTTCTGCCCGGACGGCAGCGCCGCCCCGCCGTTCAGCCCGCCGACGAGGGCGGTGCCCTCCCCGGTCACGAACCGCTCGGGCAGCCGCGTCACGCGCACCCGGCGGCCGGCCGGCCCCCGCTCGGCGACGGCGTCCCGCACCGACTGCTCCACGTCCGCCCGGGTCACGGCCACCACCACCTCCTCCGCGGAGAGCGCGGCCGCCGCCAGCAGGGCCCCGTCGAGCACCAGGTGCGGGACGTGCAGCAGCAGCGCGGTGTCCTTGAGGCAACTGGGCTCGCCCTCACTGCCGTTGACGACGACTGCGGTGGGGGCGTCCCGCCCCCGGGCGGAGCGGATGACGGCGCGGAGCTTGCGCGCGAAGGGGAAGCCGGCCCCGCCGCGGCCCCGCAGGTCGATGTCGTCCGCGAGGCCGACGAGTTCGTCGGGACGGTACCGGGGCAGCGTGCCGTGGACGGCCAGGTGGGCGGAGCGGTCGAGGCGCGGGGCCCGGTCGAGCCCGGCCAGCAGTCTGGGGGCGCCCACGCAGCCGAGGCCGGGGCGCGGTTCGCCCGTCACATCCACCGCTCTCGGGTCGTGGGCTGCCCGTCGGAGCCGCCCGGTGCGTACGCAGCGGCGTAGGGCGGGTGTTCCGGCCGGGGCGGCGGCACCGACCCCACGGCCACGGCCCTGCGCGGGCCGGTCCCCGCACCCGGTCGCGGGCGGGGGCGCGGCCGGGGCCGTGTCGGCGGGGCGGGGGCGGGGCGCGAACGGGCGCCGCGCATCCGGGACCTGAGGCGCAGTGCGAGGACGGCGGCCACGCCGATCAGGCACAGTGCGTAGGCGGTCATCACCCAGGGGCCGCCCGCGCGGCCGGACTTGAGCCCGTGTACCAGCGACGCCCCCCATGCCGGGTAGGCGCCGATGTGCAGGGCCCGCCACCACAGCGAGCGGCTCTTGGTGGCGAACACGCTGCGCACCGCGCCGGACACCGCCACGGACACGAAGAGGTACCCGGCCAGCGTCCCCAGTCCGATGAGGACGGGCTGCCCGTCGTCGGTGAACGGCAGGAGGGCGGCGGCCGCGGTCGTCCGCTGCTCGGCGACCTTGACCCAGATGTGCAGGGCCAGGAAGCCGAGGCCCGCCACGGCCAGGCCCCGGTGCACGCCCTGGGCGAGCAGTCGGTGGCCCGGGCCGAGCAGCACCCGGTCGGTGGCCACCAGCCCCCACAGGACGGTTGCGGTGAGCGAGACGAGCGAGAGCACGCCCGCCCCGAAGTCGAGGAAGTCCCAGAGGTGGGACAGGGCGCCCGCGCGGGCCGCGACGATCACGGAGGCGAGGGCCGCGGCGGCGACCGGAGCCGCGGGCGCGGGAAGACTGCGGCGGCGGGCCCGGTGCGAGCGCGGTATGTGCAGCTGGGGCAGGGGCATCCAGATCTCCTGTGCGCCTGGGTGCCGAGCACTCCAGCGGGCACTCGGCACCCGGGGGTCATTGACGGTCGTGCCCGGCAGCGCTGTGAAATTCCTGCGCCGGCCGAGGTGCTTGGGGCCGGAGTGCAGCAGCATCGTGGAGCCTCACGGCTCCTCCACAGGATTTATCGAAACGTGATAATTTCTCGCACCGCGTCCACAGCGCATCGAACAACCCCGGAAGATTCCCCTCCAGTGGAGGTTGCGACAGGCCACGGCGCTGCCCGCGGCCTACGCGTCCCCGACGGCAAAAACCAGGCAAAACCGCGGGACCGCAGGGGGCCGGTCCCCTCCAGGAGGTAGTACGAGGTTCGCAACTCTCTTGTCCAACAGGGCAGTTGGTGGAGATGCGATCTCGGCAGGCCTGTCGCACCCGCACCGGGCAGGCCTCACCCCGGCACGAACGAGGAAAACGATGTGCGAACTTCTGAACCGCATCTGGTCCCGCCCACGCGGAGAGTGGACCCGTGTCCTGCGAAGGGAACTCCCCGCGCTGGCCGCCGAGATAGTGGAGGAGCTTCTGCATGGAATTCCGGAATTTTCCGCGCTTATCGATGACAACGATGCCATCGATGACGAACTGCTCAGACAGCGGGTGGAGGAGGCCCTCCTCACCGCTCTCGGCTACCGCGACGCCCCGCCCGAACGGGACGTGTGCGACGGCCCCTCGGGCACGGAGCAGGAGCAACACCGGCCGCAGCGGCTGCAGGCGCTGCCGGCCCCGCGCGGCCCGCAAGGGCGCTTCCGGCCGCAGGCGGTGAAGCCACTGCCACCGCTCACCGAACCGGAGAGCGAGAGCGAGAGCGAGGCCGGCATCGAGAGCATGACCCCGGCCGTGGCCGAAGCCGTGCCCGTGCCCGAAGCCGCGGAGCACGGGAGCCGGGCCCGCCAGGAGCTCTTCAAGGCCCTCACCGACGACCGGGCCCCCTCGGAAAGCTCCCTGGCCGAGCTGGCCGAGGCGGCCGGCTGGCCCCTTCCGGCAGCCGTACGGGCCATCGCGCCGGGCACGCCGGGCGAGACGCAGCAGCTGGCGACCGTACTGGACGACGCCCTCGCCGGCGTGTTCGCCGGCCGGCCGTGCCTGCTGGTCCCGAGCCCGGATCCCGACGGCCGGGCGCCGCTCGAACTCCCGCTGCGCGGCCGGTTCGCAGCGGTCGGCCACGCGGTCCCGCTGAGGGACACCGCGTCCTCCCTGCGCTGGGCGCTGCGCCTGCTCGCGCTGACCCCCGCGCGCGCCGGCGGACCGGACGCCCGGTCCGTCTTCGTCGACGACCACCTCTCGACGCTGCTGCTGCTCCAGGACGAACCGCTGGCCCACGCGCTCGCCGCCCGGTGGCTGCGGCCGCTGGCGGACCTGACCCCGCGCCAGAGCGAGCGGCTGGAGGTGACCCTGCTGGCCTGGCTGGAGGGCGGCGGCGCACCCGAGGCGGCCAAGGCGCTGAGCGTGCACCCGCAGACGGTCCGCTACCGGATGCGGCAGCTGGAGAAGCTCTTCGGTCCCGGGCTGAGGGATCCCCGCACCCGGTTCGAGCTGGAGATGGCCCTGCGCAGCCGCCGGCTGATGGCCCAGGTACGGCGGCAGCACTCGCGGGTGAGCCGCAGGACGGCCCGCGTGGTCACCGCGGACTTCACCCCCCTGGTCGTCGGGCGGATGGCACGCGTCAACGGCCTGTGAGCCACCGCCGCACGGCAGCCGGCCCGGCACCCCGTCAGCACGGGGAGCCGGGCCGGTGCCGCTCACGGGGCGGGGCTCAGGCGGCGGCAGCGCGGCCGGGTTCCGCAACCGTCCCGCGCAGCGTGGAGTTGAGGTCGGTCAGCTCCGCGTACGCCCGTGCGCAGGCCGGGCACGCCGCCAGGTGCACGGCCAGCCCGCGGGGCGGACGCGTACGGGCGGCGCGCCGCACCGCCGACCCGAGCATGCCGCTGTAGTGGCAGCACCGGGGGTCCGCCGCGGTGTCCAGATGGGCCCGGAGGTACGCCTCGCGCAGCCCCTCGCGCGCCCGGAACGCCAGCGAGGTCACGGCGCTGGGGCTGATCCCCAGGAGCGCGGCGACCTCGTGCGGCGGGGCCTCCTCGACGAGGGTGTGCCACAGGACCGCCTGCCAGCGCGCCGGCAGCGAGCGGAAGGAGCGGACGACGAGCCTGCGGTCCTCGCCCGCGAGCAGCCGGTACTGCGGGTCGCTGCCGGCGGCCGCCTGCTGGCACCAGGTGTCGAAGTCCGCTGTCAGGAGGGTCCTGACCTCCCCGTCCCGCCACTGCATGGCGGTGTGGCGCACGACGGCCAGCAGGTACGCCCGCCAGGGCCCCCGCGGCCCGGCGCCGGCGCGGACGGCCTGCAGGGTCCGCAGGAAGGCCTCCGATACGAGGTCCTCCGCGTCCTGCGGGGTACGGCAGCAGGTGCGCGCGTAGGCGAGGGCCGCCCGCCGGTGCCGCCGGTAGAGCAGGTCGCACACGGCCGGGTCCGTGGCGCCCGCGCCGAATCCCCTCCTGAGCCGCCGGGTGAGTTCCCCGTCGGAGTCTGCGGATGTACGAGAGCCGGACACGGTCCACCTCGCAGGGTCGTTCGGGCACAGGTGTGCGGTGTTGGCCCGGAGTCGGCTCCGGGCCAACACCTGTCCCGGGCGGGCGCGGTGGGTGGGGGAGGAGAGCGCCGCGCCCGGGAGCATGAGGGAGGACACGGGCGTCAGCGGCAGGTGCGCCCGCCGTTGATGCAGTCGACGGCGGTGGACATCAGGCCGTTCGACATGACGTTGATGAAGTCGTCGTGGTCGGTGACCGGCTTGTGCAGCTGCTCCGGGAAGCTGTCCACGGCGAACCGCGCGCCCGGTGCGATGCCGTAGGTGATCCGCTGCACCAGCTGCGGAATGGCCTTGAAGCCCTTGGGGCAGCGGCCGCCCCGGTCCGGGAAGGCCACGTGCGTACGGTGGTTGGCGCTGTCGGTGTTCCGGCCGTCCCAGCAGCTCTGGAAGGTGAAGGTGCGCACCACGTCGCTGCCCTTGGGGCAGATCGGGTACTTGTCCTTCAGCTGGCGGTCCTCGAATCCGGTGCAGCTCCAGGAGGCGTTGGCGTTCGCCGTTCCGTTGGTGAAGGCCTTGGCGTCGCCGGTGATGATGCGCAGGAAGCGGGGCATCGCGCTGACCTTGCCGACGGGGCTTCCCTTGAAGGTGATCGTGACCTGCTTGGGCCGCAGGACCGTGCCGACGTTGGCGTCGAGCCCGCCGCCGGGCGCCTTGGCGTCCTGGGCCGCCTTGCCGTCGCGCAGCCGGACCACGGGCCAGTAGTAGCTGGACTGGTCGCCGTTGCCGCAGGTGGTGCCGGCCGCGGCGAGGCTGTCGTTGGTGGAGAAGGCGTCGGTGGACTTGTTGCCCACGTAGTCGTGCATGTGGTGGGCGCCGTTGGAGACGCCGGGTGCGACGATCACGTTGTCGGGGTTGGAGTGGCCGTTCTCGTTGCGGCCGCACCGCGAGCTGAAGGACCCCGTGGAGGCCCCGCCCGCCGGTGCGGGCGTGCGCACGTTGGGCCGGATCTTCGTGATGGAGACGAAGTCGCTGCGCGCCGGACCGGCCTTGCCGCCGATGGACCGGGCGGCGGCCGGATCGGCCGCCGCGTCGTCCTCCTGCGCGGACGCCTGCTTCATCTGGCATCCGGCGAGGGACTTGAGCTCCTCGGGCCGGCCGGCGGTGCGGGCTATCGCGTCGGACATGCGGGTGATGGTCTTGTCGCGCTGCGCCTGGAGTTCGCCGAGGAGGGCGTCGCCGCGTGCCTCGCCGGCGGCGAGCCGCCGGTAGGCATCGGCCACCTGTACGTCGAGCTCGGCGAGGCTCTCGTCGACCTCGGACCGGGCCTGGTCCGGTACGGCCGTGAGCCGGTCGCCCACGTCCGGGCAGTCGATGGTGGCCGTCACCCGGCCCGTACGGTCCTGCTCCTGGCCCGCGTTGGCGTTGCCGGCGACGACGGCGACCCCGCCGCCGCCCAGCAGCAGAGCGGCGATCACGGCCAGGAGCCGCTTCGACAACCGGGGGCGCTTATGGCCCTTTTCACTCATGCGATCACTTCACTTCACTTCGTCGATCGGACGGGGGGAGTGGACGGGACGGGGGAGGGGGCGGCGGTCGCGTCGGAGAGCGCGTCGAAGTCGACCAGCCCGCTGTCCTCCAGAACCGTGATGTGGTCCAGGACCGTGGTGTTGGCGGAGGTGGCGAGGGCGCGGACCATGGAGTTGCGCGTCTGCGCCCGTATCTGGGCGAGCAGGGCGAACACCTTTCCGTGCGCCCGGCGCAGCAGCTGGACGAACAATCGCTCGTACTCGTCCCCCTTGGCGCGGGTCAACTGGCTGAGCCAGTCCTGCTGTTGCTCCGAAGGCTGGTTGGGCAGATCGATGCCGAGGGCCTGGCCGACCTGGATGACCTGCCGGTCCAGTTCGGTGTGGCCCTCGACGAGGTGCTCCCCTGCCGTACGCACCGCGGCGCGCGTGCCGCGCTGCTGGGCCTGGCGGCCGGCGGGCAGCTCCCACAGGCCGGCGAGCCGCACCTTGCGGACGAAGTCCCGGTCCGCGGGGGTCAGCGGCCCGTAGGCCGTGCTCAGGGTCCCGGCGCCGTCGTCCTCGGCCGCCGGCCGTCCGGTCGCGGCGGCGGTCCGGCCGCCGAACTTGTCCACCGGGATCAGCAGGGCGATCAGCGTGACGGCCAGCGCGGTGATGACGAAGCCGCTTCCGATCGTGTATCTCGCGGCCACCGACAGGCTGTTGATGGACCTCCGCCGGAATGACAGCACAGTGCCTCCTTGCTCCGTGGGCCGGGCGGGGTGGCGGGGCAGGGGGGCCGCACGCGCCGTGCGGGGCACACCCGCGTTCCCGGGGTGTCACGGGACGCTAGTGCCCCTTGTGGTGCCGTCGCGGGAGGGCCATCACTATTGGATAAACATCCGGGCGAGTACTCGAAAGGCTGATATGTTGCCGCGCCCTATGCGCGGACGGCGGCCCGCCCGGGAGCCGCGGCCATCCGCCGGGCCAGGGCCGACCGCAGGGCCGCGGCGGTCTCGCCGGCCTCGGGGTCGCTGACGGAGATACGGGCGTACGGCGCCGACGGCAGCAGGTCGACACGGACCACCCGTAGGTCGCGGGCCCGGATGGCGACGAAGTCCCGGCCGGAGGCGTGCCGCCACGTCCCCAGGCACAGCACGGAGGGCACGAGCCTGCCGCGGGCCCGCGCGCCGCGCAGCGGGCGCCACCAGTCCGTCACGACGGAGACGTCCGCCACGGCCGCGAGGGGCACCCGCGGGCCGTTCTGCCGGGCCGCGATCCTCTCCCACCAGGACAGACGTACGACCATCTGGTCTCCGTCGACGTACAGCCGCGCCATGTCCGCCTCCCAGGGTGGGGGGAATCATCCCTTTTGCCATATATACCCCTTGCGCGACCTGGCGGCGTAACACGCTGTTAACGGAAATCCCGTATCGCGCATCATTGACGGTCGCCAGATTAGCGAGATACTTGCTCCACTCTCCCCGCTGCCCCGAGATTGAGGTGCCGCCCCATGGAGCTCTCCCCCTCTGCCCATGTCGACACGTTCTGTCGTGATCGCCTCCCGCCCTTCCCCCTCTGGCCCGAACTGCACTTCGACCTGCCGGAGTTGCAGTACCCGGACCGGCTCAACTGCGCCGAACGGATCCTCGACGACACCCTCCGGCGCTGGGGGCCCGACCGGCCCTGCCTGCTGACGGACACCGACCGGTGGACCTACGGTGACCTGCTGGAACGCGCCAACCAGGTCGCCCGCGTGCTCACCGAGGACCACGGACTGGTCCCGGGCAACCGCGTGCTGCTGCGCGGCCCCAACAACCCCTGGCTGGTGGCCGCCTGGTTCGGCGTCCTCAAGGCGGGCGGCGTCGCCGTCACCACCATGCCGCTGCTGCGCGCCGGCGAGCTCGCGGAGCTGCACGAGATCAGCCGGCCGACCGTCGCCGTGTGCGACCACCGCTACCTCGACGAGCTGACCGCCGCCGTCGGCGCGGGCGCTGCCGGCCCGGCCGTCATCGCCTACGGCGGTCCCGGCGAGGAGGACCTCGTCGCGCGCTGCGCCACGAAGGACGGCCGGTTCGACAATGTCGCCACCGCGGCGGACGACGTCGCCCTGATCGCCTTCACCTCGGGCACGACCGGACGGCCGAAGGCGACCCTGCACTTCCACCGGGACGTCCTGGCCAACGCCGACACCTTCTCCCGCCACGTCCTGCGGCCCCGCCACGACGACGTCTTCACCGGGACCCCGCCCCTCGCCTTCACCTTCGGGCTCGGCGGCCTCGTCGTCTTCCCGCTGTACGCCGGCGCGGCCACCCTGCTGATCGAGCAGGCGGCCCCCGAGCGGCTGGCCGAGCTCGTGGAGGACCACGGCGTCACCGTGCTCTTCACGGCGCCCACCGCCTACCGGGCGATCATGGCCGCCGGCGCGGTGCACCGGCTGGCCGGTCTGCGCCGCTGCGTGTCCGCCGGGGAGGCGCTGCCGGCGGCCGTGTGGGAGGAGTTCCACGCCGCCACCGGCCTGGGCATCATCGACGGGATCGGCGCCACCGAGATGCTCCACGTGTTCATCTCGGCCTCCGACGGCGACATACGCCCCGGCTCCACGGGCAGGCCCGTCCCCGGCTACCGGGCCCGCGTCGTCGACGAACAGGGCGACCCCGTCCCCGACGGGCAGCCGGGGCTCCTCGCCGTCACCGGCCCCACGGGCTGCCGGTACATGGAGGACCCGCGCCAGAGCGTGTACGTCCGGCACGGCTGGAACATCACCGGCGACACCTACGTCCGCGACGCCGACGGGTACTTCTGGTATGTGGCCCGCAGCGACGACATGATCGTCTCCTCGGGCTACAACATCGCCGGCCCCGAGGTGGAGAAGGCGCTCGCCACCCACCCCTACGTCGCCGAATGCGGCGTCGTCGGGGCCCCGGACGAGAAGCGCGGCATGCTCGTCAAGGCGTACGTGGTCCTGCGCCCGGGAGTCGCGCCCGACCGGGAGACGGCCAAGGAGCTCCAGGACCACGTCAAGCGGACCGTCGCGCCCTACAAGTACCCGCGCGCCGTCGAGTTCGTCACCGACCTCCCGCGCACCGGCAACGGAAAGCTACAGCGCTCCGAGCTGCGCAGGCACGCCCAGGCGGGCCCCGCGGCCGAGGCTCCGAACCTGCCCAGCGTCGTCGTCGAGCGGCGCGTCGAATGGCCCGACACGGACGCCGCCGGCCACTACCACCACTCCACCGTGGTGCGCTGGGTCGAGGCGGCCGAGGCCGTCCTGCTGCGGCGGCTGGGCCTGGCCCACCTCTTCGGCAGCACCCCGCGCGTCCACTTCGAGGCCGACTACCGGGCCCGGCTGTGGTTCGGCGAGACCGTCCGCACCGAACTGGCGGTCGTCAAGGTCGGCACCAGTTCCCTGCACTACGCCTTCACCGTCCGCGGCGAGGGGGAGGAGCCGGCCGCCACCGGGCGCATGGTCATCGCCCACTCGGCCGCGCGCGCCACGGGATCCGAGCCCTGGCCCGCCGAGGTGCGCGAGCTCCTCACCAAGGCCGGCCCGCAGGCACCCGAGCTGTTCGCGTGACCCGGGGCGGCCCCTCGCCCCACGGGATGTGCTGCATTCTTGACGGTCGCCAAATCTGCGGCATATCCTGTTTTCCGGAACCACAAGGAGGAACACCGTGCGTGTAGCAGTCATCGGAGGAGGCCCCGGCGGGTTGTACTTCGCGGCACTGGCCCAACAGCTCTCACCGGAGTGGGAGATCACGGTCTGGGAACGCAACGCCCGTGACGACGCCTTCGGCTTCGGCGTCGTCTTCTCCGACGAGACGCTGGACGGCATCGCACAGGCCGACCCCGCCGTGTTCGCCGCCATGTCCGCCGAGTTCGCCCGGTGGAGCGACATCGACGTCCGCTACGGCGGCGAGGTCCACGTCTCCGGCGGCCACGGCTTCGCCGCCCTGGACCGCAACCGGCTGCGGGAGATCCTGCAGAACCGCTGCGCCGAGCTCGGGGTGCGCGTGCACTACGGCACCGAGGCACCGCCCGTCGAGGAGCTCTCAACCGGCTACGACCTGGTGGTCGCCGCGGACGGCATCCGCTCCACCGCCCGCGACACCTACGCGAGCAGCTTCCGCCCCGACCTCGACGAGCGTCACTGCCGCTACATGTGGCTGTCCACCGACCGCGTCTTCGAGGCCTTCACTTTCATCGTCGAGAAGCGGGACTTCGGCAGCGTCCAGGTCCACGCCTACCCCTACGACGGCCGGCGCAGCACCTTCATCGTGGAGATCGCCGAGGACGACTGGCGGCGCGCGGGCTTCGAGGCCCTCGCCGACCGGGAGTTCGCCCGCGGCGAGAGCGACGAGGCGAGCGTGCGGCGGTGCGAGGAGATCCTCGCCGACCACCTCGACGGCCACCGCCTGATCCCCAACGCCTCGAAGTGGATCCGCTTCACGACCGTCCGCAACGCCTCCTGGCGCCACGGCAACGTCGTCCTGCTCGGCGACGCCGCCCACACCGCCCACTTCTCCATCGGCTCCGGCACCAAGCTCGCCATGGAGGACGCCCTGGCCCTGGCCGCGTGCCTGCACGAGCACCCCGACGTGGCCTCGGCGCTCGCCGCCTACGAGGCCGAACGCCGGCCGGTGGTCGAATCCACCCAGCGCGCCGCCCAGGCCAGCCTCGAATGGTTCGAGAACGTCGGCCGCTACACCGGCCAGGAGCCCCCGCAGTTCGCCTTCAACCTCCTCACCCGCAGCCGTCGCGTCACCTACGACAACCTGCGCGTACGCGACGAGAAGTTCACCGCCGAGGTCGCCTCCTGGCACGCCGGCGGGAGCGCCCTCACCGCCGCCCGGCCCACTGCCGCCGCCGCCACGGTGCCGCCGATGTTCCGCCCGTTCCGGCTGGGCGGCCTGCTCCTGCGCAACCGGGTCGTCGTACCGCCCACCGCGCTGTACACCGCCCGGGAAGGGGTGCCGGGCGACTTCGAACTCGTCCACCTGAGCACCCAGGCCCTCGGCGGCAGCGGCCTGGTCCTCGCCGGAATGACCGCGGTCAGCGCCGAAGGCCGGGCCACCCGGGGCTGCCCGGGCCTCTACACGGACGAACAGGAAGCCGCCTGGCGGCACATCGCCGACTTCGTCCACGGCCAGTCCGACACCTGCCTGGGCATCCAGCTCACCCACGCCGGCCGCCGCGCCGCGACCGGTGTGCCCAGGCCGGACGGCCGGGCCGTGCCGCTCGGCGCCGACGGCTGGCCGCTCGTCGCCGCCTCCCCCCGGGCCTGGGACGAGAACTCCGCGATCCCGCGGGAGGCCACCCGCAGGGACATGGACGCCATCACGCGCGACTTCGCCGCCGCCGCCGCACGCGCCCACCGCGCCGGCTTCGACGTCCTGGAACTGCAGTACGGCCACGGCCACCTGATGTCCGGCTTCCTCTCCCCGCTCACCAACGAGCGGACCGACGAATACGGCGGCAGCCTCACCGGCCGGCTGCGCTTCCCCCTGGAGGTGCTGCGCGCGGTACGGGCCGTCTGGCCCGAGGGCAAGGCCCTCGTGGTCCGCATCTCCGCCACCGACTGGGCCGACGGCGGCACCGGCGAGGCCGACGCGGTGGAGATCGCCCGCGCCCTGGCCGAGGCCGGCGCGGACGCGGTCGACGTGTCCACCGGCGAGGTCGTCGCCCACGAACGGCCCCGGTACGGCCGCAGCTACCAGACCCCGTACGCGGACCTGATCCGCAACGCCACCGGCGTACCCACCATCGCCGTCGGCGCGATCTCCACGTACGACGACGTCAACTCCATCATCCTGGCCGGCCGCGCCGACCTGTGCGCCGTCGGCCGCGCCCAGCTCCACGACCCCCTGTGGACGCTGCACGCCGCGGCCGCCCAGGGCTACAGCGGCCCCGCGGCACCGTGGCCCGCCTCCTGGCGGGCGGGCAGCGGCCGCCCGCCGGGCGCGCGCGCCGACCGCGTCGCGCCCCGCCTCCAGCTGCTCCGCGAGTCCTCCGCGCCCGTGCACCAGCGCTGGGTCCCGAACCTCCCCGCCGCGGCCGCGGCCGCCCGCTGAACTGGAGAACCATGGACAACCTGCCACGCTTCACCGCCGCGGCCGTACAGGCGGCCCCCGTCTACCTGGACGCCGCGGCGACCGTCGACAAGGCGGTCGGGCTCATCGCCCAGGCGGCGGAGAACGGCGCCGAACTCGTCGTCTTCCCCGAGGTGTTCGTCCCCGGATACCCCTACTGGAACTGGACGATGAACCCCGTCCAGGGCTCGCCCTGGTTCGAGCGCCTCTACCGCGCGGCCGTCGACGTCCCCGGCCCGTACGTGGACCAACTGCGCGCCGCCGCACGCCAGTACGGCGTCGTCCTCGTCATCGGCGTCAACGAACGCGGACCCCACAGCCTCGGCGTCCTCTACAACACCCTGCTCACCATCGGCCCCGACGGCGAACTCCTCGGGGTCCACCGCAAACTGGTGCCCACCTGGGCCGAGAAGCTCACCTGGACCGGCGGCGACGGCAGCTCGCTGAAGGTCCACCCCACCCCCGTCGGCCCGCTCGGCGCGCTCGCCTGCGGCGAGAACACCAACACCCTGGCCCGCTTCACCCTCCTCGCACAGGGCGAACTGGTCCACGCCTCCTGCTACATCGCCCTGCCGGTGGCACCCGCCGACTACGACATGGCCGAGGCCATCGCCGTCCGCACCGCCGCACACAGCTTCGAGGGCAAGGTCTTCTCCGTCGTCGCCTGCTCCACCATCTCCCCGGAGATCGTCGACGCCCTCGCGGGCGAAGACGAGGAACTGCGCAAACAGTTCACCCGCCCCCGCAGCGCCCTGTCCGGGATCTTCGGCCCCGACGGCCGCCCCGTCACCGAACCCCTCGTCGACGAGGAGGGCATCGTCTACGCGGAGATCGACCTGGCCCGCTGCATCCAGCCCAAGCAGATGCACGACATCGTCGGCCACTACAACCGCTTCGACGTCTTCCAGCTCCACGTCGACGACCGCCCCCGCACGCCGGTGACCTTCGCGACGGACCGGGCGCACCCGGCGGCACCCCTCACCACCGACACCACCGGCATCACGAAGGAGGACGCATGACCACCGAGTACGACGACACGCAGCTGGGACGCGCACGCGTGTCCGACTCCCCCGAACTCGCCGCGTTCTACGGCGAACTCGCCCAGCTCGAAGCGGGCGCACTGTGGACCGTGGCCAACGACATCGAGCCCTGGTACCCCCAGCCCAAGTCCGTACCCGTGCTGTGGCGCTACAGCGAACTGCGCCCCCTGGTCCGCAAGGCCCTCGACCTGGTCAAGGCCGACGACGCCGGCCGCCGCGTGGTCATGCTCGTCAACCCCGGCCGCAAGGACGTCAGCGCCGCGGTCGGACTCCTCTACACGGGCCTGCAGATCATGGGCCCCGGCGAGGCCATGACCGCCCACCGCCACCAGGCCGCCGCCCTGCGCTTCGTCCACGAGGGCACCGGCGCCTGGACCATCGTCGACGGCCAGAAGCTGAAGGTCGGACCGGGAGACTTCGCGATCACCCCGAACGGCACCTGGCACGAGCACGGCAACGAATCCGGCGACGCCCCCGTCATCTGGCAGGACGGCCTGGACATCCCGCTGGTCAACGCCCTGGACGCCGGGTTCTACGAGGTCCACCCGGAGCTGTACCAGACCCCCGGGAAGGTCATCAACTCCTCGGTGCTGACCTACGGCGCGAACCTGCTGCCGTACGGCGCGGAGAAGTGGACCCGGCCCTACTCGCCGCTGCTGGCCTTCCCCTGGGAGCCCACCTACGAGGCCCTGCGGAACCTGGCCAAGGCCAGTGAGGGATCCCCGTACGACGGAGTGATCGCCGAGTACACCAACCCGCTCACCGGCGGCTCCGTCATGCCCACCATGGGCGCCCACATGCAGCTCCTGCGCCCCGGCCAGGCCACGCAGGCGCACCGCCACACCGGCTCGGTCATCTACACCGCGGCCAAGGGGCGCGGCGTCTCGGTGATCGCCGGACAGCGCTTCGAGTGGCAGCAGGGCGACATGTTCTGCGTGCCCTCCTGGGCCTGGCACGAGCACGAGAACCTCGACCCGTCCGAGGACGCCTGCCTCTTCTCCTTCAACGACTTCCCCGTCATGCGCTCGCTCGGCTTCCACCGCGAAGAGGCGTACCCCGACAACGGCGGCCACCAGCCCGCCGTCTGAGCCGCTCCGCCGCACCGGACGCCGCGCCGGCCCTGACACCGGCGCCGGTGCGGCGGAGCACCCCCCTGCCACCCTCCCTCCCCCTCACACGCAAGGAGCACCCCATGCGGCTGGTCACCTACACCGTCGACGGCTCGCCCGACCGCCTCGGAGCGCAGGTCGACGACCTGGTCGTCGACCTCGCCACGCTCGCCTCCGCGGCCGGCGCACACCTGCCCGCGGACCTGCTGTCGTTCATCCGGGCCGGCGAGGAGGCGCGGGAAACCGCCCGCGGCCTGCTGGCCGGCGGCCCCGCGGCCTGGCCGGCCGGGGCCGTGCACCCGATCGGGGAGGTGACGGTCGCGGCCCCGCACCGCCCCGGCAAGATCATCGGCGTCGGCCTCAACTACGTCGAGCACGTGGAGGAGTCCAGCCGCAGCCTGGACACCGACCGGGAACTGCCGCCGCGCCCCGTCCTGTTCAGCAAGCCCGCCACGGCCGTCACCGGACCGGGTCAGCCCATCCTGCACAACGCCGACCTCACCACCCAGCTGGACTGGGAGTGCGAACTGGCCGTCGTCATCGGCCGCACCGCCTTCCGCGTGAGCGAGGAGGAGGCCTACGACCACGTCTTCGGCTACAGCATCGTCAACGACATCAGCGCCCGCGACCAGCGCCGCTCCGGCCAGTGGTTCTTCTCCAAGGGCCAGGACTCCTACGCCCCCTTCGGCCCGGCGGTGGTGACGGCGGACGAGATCGCCGACCCGATGGCCCTCGACCTCTCCCTGCGCGTCAACGGCGTCACCAAGCAGAAGTCCAACACCCGCCACATGCTCTTCCCCATCGCCCGCCTCATCGCCGACATCTCCTCCGGCGTCACCCTCGAACCCGGGGACGTCATCGCCACCGGATCGCCGTCGGGCGTGGGAGCCGGCATGGTCCCGCCCGAGTTCCTGCACCCCGGCGACACCGTCGAGGCCACCGTCGAGGGCATCGGCACCCTCACCAACCCCGTCGTCGACGCCCGCTGACCCGCGATCCCGATCCCGCCCCCCCCGCCCCGTCCAGGAGGACCCGTGCCGCCCCGCACCTACCGCATCGGCCAGATCGTGCCGAGCTCCAACGTCACCATGGAGACGGAAGTCCCCGCCATCCTCCGTGCCCGGCAGGCGATCGCGCCGGACGAGCGCTTCACCTTCCACTCCAGCCGGATGCGCATGACCCATGTGACCCCGGAACAGCTCAAGGCCATGGACGCCGACTCCGACCGGTGCGCCGTCGAGCTCTCCGACGCGCGCGTCGACGTGCTCGGCTACGCCTGCCTCGTCGCCATCATGAGCATGGGCCTCGGCTACCACCGCACCTCCGAGGAGCGCCTGCACACCCGTACCGTCGAGAACGGCGCGCCCGCCCCCGTCGTCACCAGCGCCGGAGCCCTCGTCCACGGCCTGCAGACGATCGGGGCGAAGAAGATCGCCCTGATCGCCCCCTACATGCGCCCGCTGACCAGGACGGTCGTCGACTACCTCACCCACGAGGGCATCGAGGTCCTCGACTACGAGGCCCTGGAGATCCCCGACAACCTCGACGTCGCCGCCCACGACCCGGCGCGCCTGCCGGGACTCGCCCGGGCCCTCGACCACGCCGACGCCGACGCCGTCGTGCTCTCCGCGTGCGTCCAGATGCCCTCACTGGGCGCCATCGAGGAGGCCGAACAGCTCCTCGGCAAGCCCGTCGTCTCGGCCGCGGTGTGCACGGCCCACCAGATGCTCCGCGCCCTGGGCCTGCCGGCCGTGGCCCCCGGAGCGGGCCACCTCCTGTCGGGCGCGTATGCGCAGTGACGGCGCCCGGCCGCCCCTCCCCGGGCGGCCGGCCCACCGTGACCCGGACCTGGGCCGCCCCCCGGCCGCCCGGCTCGGTAGGATCGCTGCCGCACACGACGGAAGGCGATCATGGCGGACAGTCCCCTCAGGCCCAGCTCGTTGATCAACACGGTCTACGGGGCGTTCCTGCGCCGCCTCGGCGGCTGGATCTCGGTCGCCGACCTGATCACCCTGATGTCCGAACTGGACGTCGACGGCCCGGCGGCGCGCTCGGCGATCTCCCGCCTGAAGAAGAAGGGCGTCCTCGAAGCGGAGCGCCGCGGCGCCACGGGCTACCGGCTGAGCCCGGCCGCGCAGCCCGTCTTCGACGAGGGCGACCGGCGCATCTTCGGCAGCCTGGAACCGGCGAAGCTGAGCGACGGCTGGGCCATGGCCGTCTTCTCCGTACCGGAGTCCGAGCGGTCCTACCGCTACCAGCTGCGCACCCGGCTGACCTGGCTCGGCTTCGGGAACATCGCCCCGGGCGTCTGGCTGGCCCCCGGCCGGCTGCTCGACGACTGCCGCGACATGCTCATCCGCCTCGGACTCAGCGACTACGTACACCTGTTCGCCGCGGACTACGCCGCCTTCAGCGACCTGCCCGCGACCGTCAGCTCGTGGTGGGACTTCCCCGCGATCCAGGCGCAGTACGCCACCTTCACCCACGAGTACGGCCCCGTCGCCGAAGGTCTCGCGCAGCAGCGCGAGATCGACGGCGGCGAGGCCTTCCGCCACTACGTCCCGATGCTCACCCAGTGGCGCCGGCTGCCCTACCTGGACCCCGGCCTGCCCAGCGAGCTGCTCCCCTCGGACTGGAACGCCGTCGACGCCCGCCGGATCTTCCAGCAGCTGCACGAGGTGCTCGCCGAGCCCAGCCTGCTGCACGTACGGCAGGTCACCGGCCTGCCGTAGGCCGGGCCCGAGTCCTAGCCCGTCCCTCCGCAGGGCGGCACCACCGCTACGGCGTCCCCGGGTGGTGCAGGCGGCGCCAGTACCCCGCCAGGTCCCCGACGGAGGCGGTCACCGAGTCCAGGGCCATCGTCGTACGGGACTCCCGGTCGTAGCGGTCCCAGCGCGGCATCGGATCGTGGTTGGGATCGCCGGTGCGGATGAAGGAGATCCACGCGGCGTGCACGGTCGCGGCGAGACCGTCACGGACCCGCGGGTTCAGCCCCGCCAGGAAGGGCGCCTGCGACCACTTGTCGAAGTTGTCGAAGACGAACGGCAGCTCCAGGCAGTGGGCGGCGCCCAGTTGACCGTCGTGGGCGGGTGTCGGCAGGTTGAACTGGTACGCCCAGACCGGCCGCCCGCGGGCCGCCCGCCGCTCGGCCAGCGCCACGGCGGGCATGCGGAACAGGTCGTCGGTGATCAGGTCCATGAGGACGTCCACCGGGCGGGCGCCCGGCCGGGCCTCCTCGTAGGCGGTGTACGCCAGGGCCGCCCGGTTGCCGAAGGTGTCCCGAGCCCGCGCCAGCACCTGCTCCTTGGTCGCGGCGGCGTACGGCTCGCTGAGCGCGAAGGCGAAGTTCGCCTCCTCCCTGGTCCAGCCGATCAGGACGTCGATGTCCGCCCCGGCCCCGCCGAGCAGCAGCTCGACGGGGTCGCGGTCCAGCGTGCCCTCGTCGAGCACCGGCAGGAACGGGGTCGACCAGTACCCCCACTTGCTCGTGCGCCCGAACATCTCGAAGGTGGCGGCGAGCAGGCGCTGCCACGGCACGGCCCGCAGCTCCGCCACGTTCTTGGCGCCGGCGATGTCCAGGAAGGTGGCGGTGCGCTGGAGCGACTCGGCGCGGGTGGGGATCTTCAGCCCGAGCGGCGGGCTCTGCAGGATGGCCCGCCGGAACAGCGGGCGCCCCTTGGCCCGGGCGGCGCCGGCGAGCGCGGCGACCGACAGCGCGCCGCCGGACTGGCCGGCCAGGGTGATGTTGTCCGGGTCGCCGCCGAACGCGGCGATGTTCTCCCGGACCCAGCGCAGTGCGGCGAGCTGGTCGGTGAGCCAGAAGTTCCCGCCGGCCCCGTCCTCGCCGAAGTAGAGGTAACCCAGGGCTCCGAGACGGTAGTTGAGGTTGACCACGACCAGGTCGCCGTTGCGTGCGAAGGTCTCGCCGGAGTAGCCGGGCACCGCGCCGGAGCCGGAGACGAAGCCGCCGCCGTGGATCCACACCAGCACCGGCCGCTTGGCGCCGTCGGCCCCGGGAGTCCAGACGTTGAGCGTGAGGCAGTCCTCGTCGAAGGGCGGCGAGCCGTGCGATCCGAGGACGGGGTCGCCTCCTTCCCGGTAGGGCTGCGGCGCGCTCGGGCCGAACGCGGTCGCGTCGCGCGTTCCCTGCCATCCGGGGTGGGGCTGCGCCGGCCGCCAGCGCAGGGCGCCGACCGGGGGCGCCGCGTAGGGCACGCCCTTGAACACGGCGAGGCCCCCTTCGACGGCTCCGCGCAGGCGGCCCGCGGGCAGCTCCACCTCGGGGGAGGAGGCGTCCGCGCGGGAGGCGGCCTGTGCGCCGGCTGCGCCGGGGACGCCGGAGAGCAGCGCGGCTCCCGCCAGTACCCCGCTGTTCCTGAGGATCGCGCGCCGCGATGGATCGTCGGTCATGTCGCTTCACTCCCTGACTGCTCAAGAGCCCGTAGCCGAAGTGGCATTGCGTCAAATTGACGAGGGTCAGTGTTACGGCATGAAACCTGTCTTGTGAAGTCTTGACGACCGTCTGAAAAGCACGATAGACACGTGTCACTTCCCGGACCCTCACGGCAGCCCAACAGCAACATCCGGCCCTCCGAGGCCGGTTGACGACGTACGGAGATCCCATGGCAGGTCGGTTTCGTCCCGTTGGTCCGATCGCCGCAGCAGCGGCCCTCTTGCTGGCCACGGCATGCGGTGGCGCCAGCCTCGGCGCAGGTGGCGACGACGGGCAGAGCGGTCCCGTGAAGCTCGGGCTCCTCGTCCCGCAGTCGGGCACCTACAAGGCGCTGGGTGACGACATGAAGCAGGGCTTCGAGCTCTACGTGAAGCAGCACGGCGGCAGACTCGGCGGGCGCGAGGTGGAGATCGTGGTCGCGGACGAGGGGGAGACGGCCGACTCAGGCAAGGCGGCGGCGGAGAAGCTCGTCAAGCAGGACCGGGTGCTGGCGGTGAGCGGAGTGGTGAGCTCGGCCACCATCAACGGGGTCAAGGACCTCTTCGAGAGCAGCAAGGTCCCGCTCGTCGGCTCCAACGCCTCCCCGACGACACTGACCGGCACCACCTACGTCTGGCGCACCTCGTACGTCAACGACGAACCCGGCAAGGCGCTCGGCAGGTACGTCGCCGAGAAGGCCGGCGGCCCGGTCTTCCTCGTCGCCGCCGGATACCAGGCCGGCAAGGACGAGGTGGAGGGCTTCAAGTCCACCTTCCTCCCGGCGGGCGGCACGATCGCGGGGGAGGAGGTCTACACGCCGTTCCCGGGGACGAAGAACTTCCAGCCGTACCTCGCGCAGATCGAGAAGTCCGGCGCTAAGGCCGTCTTCTGCTTCTACGCCGGCGGCGCGGCCGTCGACTTCGTCAAGCAGTACCGGGACTTCGGACTGGCCGGCAGGATCCCGCTCTACGCACCCGGCTTCCTCACCGAGGGCGGAGTCCTCAAGGGCCAGGGAGACGCCGCCGAAGGCATCCTCACCGCCCTCAACTACGGCGCGGACCTGGACAACCCGGCCAACAAGCAGTTCGCCCCCGCCTACACGGCCGCCTACGGCTCGGCCCCCACCACCTACGCCATGGCCTCGTGGGACGCGGCGCAGGTGCTCGACAAGGCCATCAAGGCCGCCGGCACCAAGGTGACCCCGGAATCCGTCAACGCCGCCATCGCCAAGGTCGGCGACATCGACAGCCCCCGCGGCACCTGGCGGTTCAACAGCGACGGCACGCCCGTCCAGCCCTGGTACCTGCGCGAGGTCAAGCAGGGGACCAACACCGTGACGTCCGAGCTCGTCCGGCTGGGCGGCTGACATGACCGGATGGTTGGACGGCAACCTCGTCAGCCTCGTCGACGGGATCGCCTTCGGTCTGCTGCTCTTCACGATCGCCGTCGGCCTGTCCCTGGTCTTCGGCATGATGGACGTGCTCAACCTGGCGCACGGCACGCTCTACCTCGTCGGCGCCTACATCGCCTACGCGCTCTCCGACGGCGGCGTGTGGGGGCTGCTCCTCGCGCTGGCCGCCGGCGCCCTGGCCGGCGCCGCGGGCGGAGCGGCCCTCACGTTCCTCACCGCGCCGCTGGCCCGGCGCGGGCACCTGGACCAGGCCGTGCTGACGCTCGGCATCACCTTCATCGTCGCCGACCTCCTCGCCGCCGGCTTCGGCGGCGAGGTGCTGCCCACGGATCCGCCGGCGGCCCTGCGCGGGACGGTGGACCTCCTGGGCCACGCGTACCCGGTCTACCGGCTCGTCTTCATCGGCGTCGCGGCCGGCCTCGCGCTGCTCGTGTACCTCGTCTTCGAACGCAGCTCGCTCGGAGCGCTGGTGCGGGCCACCGTCGCCGACCGGGACATGGTCCGCGCGCTGGGCGTCGACATCCGCAAGGTGCTCTACGGGGTCTTCGCCCTCGGCGCGGCCCTCGCCACCGTCGGCGGCGTCCTCGGGGCGCCGATCCTCGGTCCCGGGCCCGGCGTCGACGAGACCGTGCTCGTCCTCTCGCTCGTCGTCGTGGTCGTGGGCGGCCTCGGATCCGTGCGCGGCGCGCTCGCCGGGGCCCTGCTCATCGGCCAGGTCCAGACCCTCGGGGTGGCGCTGCTCCCCGAGTACGCCCCCTTCCTCCTCTTCGGCACCATGCTGGCCGTACTCGTGGTCCGCCCGAACGGCCTCGTCCCGTCGGCGGTGCGCGCGTGAACCCCTCCAGATCCTCCGTACGGCGCCTTTCGGTGACCGCCGTGGTCGTCGCGCTCACCCTGGCCCCCTTCGTCCTCGGCGCGTACGCCGTGGGCACCCTGTCGCGGATCCTCGTGTTCGCCCTCCTCGCCGTGAGCGTCAACCAGCTCACCGGCCTGACCGGACTGCCGACCCTCGGCCAGTCGGCGTACTTCGGCGTCGGCGCCTACACGGCGGCGATCGTGGCGACGAAGGTCACCGACATCGGTGCGGTGCAACTCATCGTCGCCGCGGGTGTCTCCGCGCTGGTGGCCGTCCCCACGGGATGGCCGGCCGTGCGGGCGCGGGGCGTGGTGTTCCTGATGCTGACGCTGGCCATCGGCGAGATCGTCTACAGCGCGGCCGTCAACTGGAAGTCCCTGACGAACGGTTCCGACGGGATCTCCGGCATCCCGCCCGTCGTACCGCTGCCCGGCATGGACCCGCTGGAACTCGACGGGCTCGTCTACTTCTACGTCCTGGCCGTGTTCCTGCTGCTCTTCGCGGCCGTGTCCCGGCTGGGTGCGACACCGTTCGCCCTCGCCCTGCGCGGAATCCGCGACAACGAGCACCGGATGCGCGCGATCGGGTACCCCACGCGCCGCTACGCCCTGACGGTCTACTGCGGCGCGGCGGGCCTGGCCGGCGCCGCCGGGGCCCTGTGGGTGTCGGTGCAGCGGTTCGTCTCGCCCGGCGACGCCGGATTCGAGATCGCCGCCCTGGCACTGCTGGCCGTCGTCATCGGCGGCGCCGGCTCGATGTGGGGCGCCTGCGCCGGTGCCGCACTCGTCTGGCTCACCCGGGACTACCTCGGAAACCTCGAAGCCGTCGCCGGACGCGGGCCGCTGCTGCTCGGACTGCTCTTCGTCACCGCCGTCTACACGCTGCCCCGCGGGCTGGCCGGCGTACGGCTCCCGCACAGACCCCACCGGAAGAGGACGGCGTGACGGACCTCGATCTACTGCAACTACACGGGGTGTCACGGCACTTCGGCTCCTTCCGCGCCCTGGACGAAGTCGACCTCACCGTGCGGCACGGTGCCCGGCACGCCGTCATCGGCCCCAACGGCGCGGGCAAGTCGACACTGTTCGGCCTCATCTCGGGAACGCTCCCCGCCACCGCCGGAACCATCCTCGTCGACGGCCGGGACGTGACCCGGCTGCCCGTGGACCGCCGCGTCGCGCTCGGCGTCGCCGCCACCTTCCAGCACTCCAGTCTCTTCCTGCGCGAGACCGTCCTGGAGAACGTCCTGCTCGCCGTGTTGCGCCGGGCCGCCGGAACCGGATGGGGACTCGGCGGCCTGCGCAGGGTGAGCGCCCGGGCCGACGCGATCGCCCGGGCCCGCACGCTGCTCGAACGCGTGGGCCTGCCCACCCGGCACGACACCCGGGCGGCCGAGCTCTCCCACGGCGAACGGCGGCAGCTGGAAGTCGCCGTCGCCCTGGCAACCGAACCCCGGCTGCTGTTGCTGGACGAGCCCGCCGCGGGCATGTCCCCGGCGGAGACGGCGCGACTCACCGAGCTGATCGCCGCCCTGCCCCCCGACGTGACCGTACTGCTCATCGAACACGACCTCGACATGGTCTTCGAACTCGCCGACACGGTGACGGTCATGCACCTCGGCAGACACCTGATGACCGGCTCCCCGGACGAGGTGCGGGCCTCCGCCGAGGTCCAGAGCGCCTACCTCGGCACCACGGAGGTTCCCTCGTGACACCCTTCCTCAGCATCCGCGAGCTGCGCTCCGGCTACGCCGGTGGCGTGGTCCTGGGCGGCGTCGACCTCGACCTCCAGGCCGGTGGCACCGTCGCCGTCCTGGGCCGCAACGGGGTCGGCAAGACCACCCTCGTCTCCACCGTCGCGGGGTTCGTCCGGCCGTACGGGGGAAGCGTCACCTTCGACGGCCGGGAGCTCGCCGGGTCCCGCGTCGACGTCATCGCCCGCGCCGGCGTGGGTGTCGTCCCGCAGGGGCGCCGGGTCTTCGCCCCGCTGACCGTGGCGGACCACCTGGCGATCGCCTCCCCGCGGCGGCCGCCGCGGGGCCCGTGGACCAGGGCCCGCGTCCTCGACCTGCTGCCGCGGCTGGGCGAGCGGCTCGGCCACCGCGGCGACCAGCTCTCCGGCGGCGAACAGCAGATGCTCGCGATCGCCCGCGCACTGCTGGGCAATCCGCGCCTGCTCCTGCTCGACGAACCCTCCGACGGCCTGGCCCCGGCGGTCGTCGCCCAGGTCGGCGAGGTGATCCGCGAGGTGACCGCGCAGGGCACGGCGGTGGTCCTCGTCGAGCAGAACCTGGGGCTCGCCCTCTCCGTCGCCCAGGACGTCGCGGTCATGCAGAAGGGCCGCATCGTCCACCGGACGTCCTGCGCCGCGTTCCGCGCCGACCCCGAGGGCCGGCGCCGCCTGCTGGGCGTGGAGTGACCGGGGGCCACGGCCTCCCGTCCGGTCCACGCCCTGAGGCGGAAGGGGCCCGGCGGACCTACGGTGGTCGAAGAGACGGGCCGGGCCGCAACGGTGCCCGCCCTTGAGGAGGCTGCCATGGAGGAGCACTGCGTCTGGGTGACGACGCGCCGCATCAAGGAGGGCACCCTGGAGGAGTTCGAGCGCGCGTGGCGCCCGGAAACCCGCCCCGAGGGCATGCGCGGCGCGTTCGCGTACTGGTCCGAGGACGGTCAGGAGGTCACGGGAGTCTCGCTCTGGGACTCGCGGCAGGCGTGCGACGCGTGGCGGTCCTCCGACGCGGAGAAGCGGCGGCGCGAGGTCATGGGACCGTACGTGGTCGACGAGCGGGAGAGCTTCCACCGGGGACGCGAACTCACCCTCCCCGCACGGTGAGGGCGCCCTCCGGATCGAGGGCGAGGCGGGTCCCGAAGGCGCGGCCGGTGCGGGCGAGGACCTCGTGGAGCCAGGCGCAGTCCTCCCGCGAGGCGTGCCGCAGCCGCATCCGGTGGGCCTGGAGGGGGACGAGACGGGCGTGGTCGAGCCGGCCGGTGTCCGGCTCCACCGCGAGGAAGTACAGCAGCCGCAGGTCGTCCCGGTACCGCTCGTTGCCGCCGATGCCCTCGTAGTCGTCGATCAGGTCGCCGCAGCCGTAGAGGACCGGATGCCCCCGGTACACCTCGAACGGGCGCGGATGGTGCGAGGAGTGCCCGTGGACCACGTCGGCGCCGCCGTCCACGAGCGCGTGCGCGAAGCGGACCTGCTCGCGGGGGACGGCGTGGCCCCAGTTGGAACCCCAGTGGATCGAGACGACCGCGAGGTCACCGGACCGTTTCGCCCGCCGGATGCGCCCGCTCACCTCGGCGGCGGCCGCGGCCGAGGACTCGTCGCAGAAGTCGACCCCGCTGCGGTCCGCCGTGGCCGCCCACGTGTGGGGGATGCCGCTCGACGCCGTCCCCAGGGAGAACACCAGCAGGCGCCGCTTCCCGGAGAGGGGCAGGACCACGGGCCGCCGCGCCTCTTCGAGGTCCCGGCCAGCTCCCGCCGCCCGCAGCCCCGCGGCGGCGAGCGAGTCGAGGGTCTCGGCCAGCCCGCGGCGGCCGTAGTCCATGACGTGGTTGTTGGCGAGCGCACAGGCATCGGGCCGGGCGGCGGCCAGGCACGGCAGGTTGGCCGGGTGCATCCGGTAGTGGACCGACTTGCCGGGCGCGACGTCGTCGCTCCGGGTGACCGAGGTCTCCAGGTTGAGGATCCGGGCATCGGGCGCGGCCGCGTCGAGCAGGCCCAGCGCCTCCCCCCAGGGCCAGGAGAAGGGCGCGCGCCGCGGAACCGTGCCGTTCGCGGCCTCCGCCAGCTCGACGTACGTCCGCGCGTCGGAGACGTACGCCTCCGGCAGGGCCGGGTCGCCGGGGTGCGGAAGGATCTGGTCGACGCCGCGGCCGAGCATCACGTCACCGGCGAGGAACAGCGTCACGAGGTCAGCGCCCACACCTCCAGGCTAGGCCGTCCGGGGTGCCCGGCCGCCGCCCGGAGCGCACCCTGGAGGCATGGTCCGAGCCAACGACCAGGTCGAGGCGCTGCTCCAGGAGTACGCGGACCTCATCGCGATCCGGGGCGGGGAGGCCTTCAAGGCGCGTGCCTACGAGAAGGCCGCCCGCGCCGTCGGCGGCTACCCGCAGGACGTCTCGGCACTCGACGCGAAGGCCCTGCGCGAGATCCCGCACGTCGGCAAGTCGGTCGCCGACAAGATCCTGGAGTACCTGCGGACCGGCCGGATGTCCGTCGTCGACGAGGCCAGGGCGTTCGTACCGGCCGGAGTGCGCGAACTGATCGCCATCCCGGGGCTGGGCCCCCACAAGGCCATGGCCCTGTACGAGGAGCTCGGCATCACCTCCGTCGACCAGCTGCGGGACGCCATCCAGCAGGAGCGGCTGCGCGATCTCAAGGGCTTCGGCGAGCGGACCGAGGAGAAGATCCTGCACGGCATCGCGGTCCTCCAGAAGGCCGGCGAGGGCCGGATCCTGGTCAGCGCCGCCATGGACGTCGCCGAGCAGCTCGTCGCCGAGCTGTCGCAGATCCCCGGCTGCGTCCGGTGCACGTACGCGGGCTCCCTGCGCCGCATGCGGGAGACCATCGGTGACGTCGACATCCTGGTGGCGGCGCGCCGCTCGGCGCCGTTCATGGAAGCCCTCACCGCCCTCCCCGCCACCGCCGAGGTCATCGCCCGCGGGGAGAAGAAGACCTCCGTACGGACCGCCACCGGACTCCAGGTGGACCTGCGGGTGCTGCCCCCCGCCTCCTGGGGCGCCGGGCTCCAGTACTTCACCGGCTCCAAGGCGCACAACATCCGCACCCGCGCGCTCGCGGTGCGCCAGGGCCTCAAGCTCTCCGAGTACGGGCTCTTCGACGCGGAGAGCGGCGAGAGCATCACCTCCGCGACCGAGGAGGAGATCTACGCGAGGCTCGGACTGCCCTGGATACCGCCGACGCTGCGCGAGGACCGCGGCGAGATCGCCGCCGGACTGCGTGGTGAACTCCCCGACCTCCTCACGGAGAAGGACATCCGCGGCGACCTGCACACCCACACCGACCTCACCGACGGACTGGCCCCGCTGGAGGACATGATCGCCGCCGCCGCGGCCCGCGGCTACGCCTACTACGCGGTCACCGACCACGCCCCGAACCTGTACATGCAGCGCATGACCAGCGAGAAGATCCTCGCCCAGCGCGAGCGGGTGCGCGCCCTGGACGGCACCCGGCACCGGATGCGGCTGCTGCACGGCACGGAACTCAACATCGGCCCGGACGGCTCACTGGACTGGCCCGACGAGTTCCTCGCGGACTTCGACCTCTGCGTGGCCTCCGTCCACTCCCACTTCGACCAGAGCAGGCAGGAGCTCACCCGCCGCCTCATCCGCGCCTGCGAGAACCCGTACGTCGCCGTCATCGGCCATCCCACGACCCGCCGGATCGGCAAACGCCCCCGTATCGACGCCGACTTCGACGCGGTCTTCGAGGCCTGCGCGCGGACGGGCACCGCCCTGGAGATCAACGCGCATCCGGAGCGGCTCGACCTCTGCGACGAGGACGTCCTGAGCGCGAAGCGGTACGGCGTGAAGTTCGCGGTGAACTCCGACGCGCACGCCACCACGCACCTGCCGTACATGCGCTACGGGGTGGGCACGGCCCAGCGCGGCTGGCTGACCAAGGACGACGTCATCAACGCGTGGCCGCTGACGAGGCTGCGGAAGTTCCTGCGCGGCAAAGCAGCCTGACGGGGCGTCCGGGACATCGGGCGCGCCCTGCCGGCTGCCGCGCTCAGTGCTCCTCGCCCGCGACGAGGAGTTCGCCCACCGCCTCGGTGAGGACGGCGCGGGCGGGCGCGGGCATGCCCGCGTCGGTCACGAACCAGTCGGCCCGGTCGAGGGCGGCGAAGCTGCTGAGCCCGACCACCCCCCACTTGCTGTGGTCGGCGACGACGGCGACCCGCCGCGCCGAGGCGACCAGCGCCCGGTTCGTCTGGGCCTCCATGAGGTTCGGCGTGGTCAGCCCGGCCCCTTCCGCCACTCCGTGCGCGCCGAGGACCAGCAGGTCCACGTGGAGGGAGCCGATGACGAGGTCGGCGAGCGGCCCGACCAGCGCGGCCGACGGGGTGGGGGAGCCGCCGGTGAGCAGCAGGGCGGGGGCGTCGGCCCCGCCGTCGCGTTCGGCGGCGCGCACCAGCTCCGCCACCGGGAGGGAGTTGGTGACGATGGTGAGCCGCGGAACGCCGAGCAGCCGGGCGGCGACCGCGTGCGCGGTGGTGCCGCCCGAGACCGCGACCACGCTGCCCGGTTCCACCAGGGTGGCGGCCGTGTCCGCGATGGCGGCCTTGGCGGCCCCCTCCAGGCCGGACTTGGCGTCGAATCCGGGCTCGTGCCCGCTGGTCCCGGCCGGGGCGACGGCCCCGCCGTAGACCTTCTCCACGGCGCCGAGCCGGGCGAGGGCGTCCAGGTCCCGGCGGACCGTCATGTCCGAGACGCCGAGCCGGCCGACCAGGTCCGCCACCCTCACCGCGCCGTCGCGCCGGACCGCGTCCAGGATGAGCGCACGTCGCTGGTGGGCGAGTTGGGCGGACTGCTCGGCCACGGTTCCCTCCGGGGAGGATCGGCGGATCCGGTCGGAAGGTCGCAAGATAGCACGGCAGGGTTGTTTGAGCGTGGGGAATGCCCGCCCACAGGCTGGTGGATGATGTTTGAAGATGTTTATTCTTGGTGGGTGAAGAAGACCCTCGCGAAACTCGCGGACGGCCGCGAACTGATCTACTTCGACACCGGCGAAAGCGCCGTGCGCGACGCGCCCGACCGGCGCCCGCTCGACCGCGTGCGCAGCGAGCCGGAACTGCGGCGGGACGAGGCGACCGGCGACTGGATCACGATCGCCTCCCACCGCCAGGACCGCACCTACCACCCGCCCGCCGGCGCCTGCCCGCTCTGCCCGTCCCGGGACGGCCGGCTGGGCGAAATCCCCGCCGCCGACTACGAGGTGGCCGTCTTCGAGAACCGCTTCCCCTCGCTCGCCGGCGCGGCCGGACGCTGCGAGGTGGTCTGCTTCACCCCCGATCACGAGGCCCGTTTCGCCGACCTCACGCCGGCCGCCGCCCGCCTGGTCCTCGACGCGTGGACCGACCGCACCGCTCAGCTCTCCGCACTCCCGGGCGTCGAACAGGTGTACTGCTTCGAGAACCGGGGCGCCGAGATCGGCGTGACGCTCGCCCACCCCCACGGCCAGATCTACGCCTTCCCCTTCGCGACCCCGCGCACCGCCAAGATGACCGCCGCCGCGGCCGCCCACCGCGCCGCCACCGGACGCAACCTCTTCGAGGACCTCCTGTCCCGTGCCCGCACCGCCACCGAACGCGTCGTCACCGCCGGGGAACACTGGACCGCCTTCGTTCCCTACGCCGCCCGCTGGCCCTACGAGGTGCACCTCTACCCGCACCGCCGCGTCCCCGACCTGACCCGCCTCACCGAAGCCGAGCGGGCCGAGTTCCCGGGCGTCTACCTCGACCTGCTGCGCCGCTTCGACCGGCTGTTCCCCCTGCCCGGGCAGCCGGAGCGGTGGGCGCCGGCCCCGTACGTCTCGGCCTGGCACCAGGCACCCCGTACCGGCGGCGGGGAACTGGCCCTGCACCTGGAGCTGTTCACGGTCCGCCGGACCCCGGACAAGCTCAAGTTCCTCGCCGGTACGGAATCCGGCACGGAGGCCTTCATCAACGACGTGGCCCCCGAGACGGCCGCCCGCCGACTGCGGGAGGCCCTGTCGTGACCGGCCGGTGGGACGAGGACGGCCGGGCCGACCGGGTCGCCGACACCTTCCGACGGCTCTACGGCGCCTCCCCGGACGGGGTCTGGGCGGCCCCGGGCCGGGTCAACCTGATCGGCGAACACACCGACTACAACGACGGGTTCGCCCTCCCCGTGGCCCTCCCGCAGACCACCCTCCTCGCCGCCCGCGCCCGTACGGACGGACGCCTGCGGCTGCACAGCGCGCAGGGCGACGGCCGGATCACCGAGTTCGCGGTGGCCGCACTGACCCCCGGCGCCGTGACGGGCTGGGCCGGCTACCCGGCCGGCGTGGTCTGGGCACTCGCCGGGGCTGGACACCCCGTCGGGGGCGCGGACCTCCACTTCGACAGCACGGTGCCCACCGGCGCCGGCCTCTCCTCCTCCGCCGCGCTGGAGTGCGCGGTCGCCGTCGCCTACGACGAGCTGTACGGGCTGCGCCTGCCCGGGCCCGAACTGGCCCGGACCGCGCAGCGCGCGGAGAACGCCTTCGTCGGCGTCCCCTGCGGGATCATGGACCAGATGGCCTCCGTGTGCTGCACCGCCGAGGCCGCCCTCCACCTCGACGCCCGCACCCCGGAGCACCACCGGCAGGTGCCCTTCGACCTGGCGGGCCAGGGGCTGCGGCTGCTGGTGATCGACACCCGGGTCACCCACGACCTCGGCGACGGTGCGTACGCCGCCCTGCGCGCGGGCTGCGAACGCGCGGCCGCGCTGCTCGGCCTGCCCGCCCTGCGCGACCTGCCCGCCGGGGAACTCCCACGGGCGCTGGACGCCCTGCCGGCGGAACTCGCGCCCCTGGTCCGCCACGTGGTGACCGAGAACGCCCGCGTCGCCGAAGCCGTCTCCCGGCTGCGGGAGGGCGATGCCGCGGCCCTCGGCCCGATCCTCACCGCCGGCCACGCCTCGCTCCGCGACGACTACCGCGTCTCCTGCCCGGAGACCGACCTCGCCGTGACCACCGCACTGGACGCCGGGGCACTCGGCGCCCGGATGACCGGGGGCGGCTTCGGGGGCTCGGTCATCGCGCTGGTGCAGGCCGGGCGGGAGAGCACGGTGGGCGGCGCCGTCACGGCCGCCTTCGCCGCCGCCGGCCACCGCCCCCCGCGCCTCCTGGAGGCCGCCCCCGCCCCGGGCGCCCGCCGCCTCCGACCGAAGACGCGTTGAGCCGGAGGCTGTGACGGGCGCCCCGCCCGTCGGCGATGATGGAGATCACCAGTGCCCAGCGTGAGGGGAGCGCCGCCGCAGATGTCCACTTCCGGCTCCGGCCCGAGGCCGCCGACGATCGCCGACGTCGCGCGGGTCGCCGGGGTGTCCCGCACCACGGTCTCGCACGCCCTCAACGGGATCGGTAAGGTCGACCCCCGCACCCGGGAGCGGATCAAGCAGGTCGCCGGCGAGCTCGGCTACCGGCCCAACCTGCGGGCCCAGCGGTTGAGGCGCGGGCAGGCCAGGGCCATCGCCCTCGCCTCGTCCATGCCGTTCGCGGTGGCCGGAGGGCCGTCCCGGCTGGGGTTCTACATGGAGGTCGCCGCCGCTGCCGCCGAGAGCGCCCTCGTACACGACTACGCGCTGGTGCTCGTACCGCCCGTGATGTCGGGATCCGCCCTGTACTCCGTCGACATCGACGGGGCCATCGTCGTGGAGCCCGACGCGGACGACGCGGCGGTGGCCGTACTGAAGGAGCGCGGACTGCCGTACGTGGCACTCGGCAGGCCCGTGTCCCCCGAGGAGGACGCCCCGTACGTCGACCTGCGCGGCGGGACCGTCGCCGAGCTGCTGCTCACCCACCTCCACGAGCAGGGCGCCCGGAAACCGGCCCTGTTCATCGGCTCCGGCGCCCGGCACTCCTCGGTGGACGCGCGCGCGGCCTACGAACGGGTCGCCGAGGCGCACGGCTGGGAGCCCATCGTGGCGACCGCCCCCGAATCGGGCGGCGAACAGGCCGGCTACGAACGGTGCGCCGCCCTGCTCGCCCGGCACCCGGAGATCGACGCGGTGTGCGCGCTGGTGGACGCCTTCGCGGTGGGCGCCGTACGGGCGGTCCGGGCCAGCGGGCGCGCCGTCCCGGACGACGTCATGGTCGTCACCCGGTACGACGGCCTGCGCGCCCGCACCTGCGAACCGCCCCTGACCGCCGTGGACCTCGGCCTGGACCGGGCGGCGGCCGGTGCGGTGGAGCTGCTGCTGGCCCGGTTGCGCGGCGAGGCCGACGCCGCCAGGACGGTGGCGGCTCCCGAGCCGCGGCTGATCGCCCGGGCCTCCTCGCGGCGCGGCGCGGCCCCCGCCCCCACGGTCAGCGCCCGATCATGAGGACCACCCCCGAGACCAGGGCGAACACCAGCACGCACAGCCGCATCCGCCGCGCGTCCAGCCGGTGGTGCACCAGGCGGCTCAGCCACGCCCCCACCCCGATCGCCGGCACCAGGGCGAGCGCCCAGCCGAGGTCCGCGGGGTTCCCCTTGCCCGTCGCGAACAGCAGCAGCAGCGAGGCGACTTCGCCGACGAGGAAGCACGCGGCCACGGTGGAGCGCAGCTCGGCCGGCGGCCGGTGCTGGTAGACCAGCGCCAGCGGCGGCCCGCCCACCCCGGTGGCGGTTTCCGTCAGGCCGGTCACCACCCCCGCGCCCACATAGGCGGCCCTGCCGGGCGTGAACGCCGGCGCGGCCAGGCTCACGACGGCCGCCAGCACGGTGGCGAGGCCCACGAACAGGCCCAGACGCCGGTCGGGGATCACCCAGAGCAGCGCCAGACCGGCGGGCGTCGCGGCGAGCCGGGCGGCGGTGATCCAGCCCGCGCCGCGCACGTCGAGTGAGGCCCGTTCGCGCCAGGCCACGTACGCGTTGAGGGGGATCATCGCCGCCAGGACGAACACCGGGAGCAGGCCGGGATCGAGGATGCCCGCCACCGGGGCGACGATCAGCGCGAATCCGAGCCCGCTGCTGCCCTGGACGAACGCGGCGGCGGTCACCGTGACGGCGAGCACCACCAGGGTCAGCGCGGTCACCGTGCGGCGCTCCGTTCCCGTGCCTGCGTGGAGGTGGGGTGCACGCGGGTGACGGCGGCCCGTCCCAGGGTGGCGCGGGCCAGGCCGGCCGCCTGCCGTACGAGGGCGGCGGCGTCCCAGTCGACGGGCCGGCCGCTCCACAGGCGCATGCGGCCCGCGACGAACACGGCGCTGATCTGGTCGCGGTTGCCGCGCCGGACCAGCTCCCAGGGCAGGTCCCAGGACAGTGCGAGCTCCGGGCCGGTGACGTCGACGAGCAGGAAGTCGGCGGCCAGGCCCTCGGCGATCGTGCCGGTCCGCGCACCGAGGCCCACGGCGTCGGCGCCGCCCCGGGTGGCGTGCTCCAGCCAGGTCCAGCCGGCGCCGCAGGACGAGTCGCCGGTGACCAGCCCGTAGGCGATCCGCTGGGCGAACTCGGCCGCCTCGGCGAGGCGGAACCCGTCGCCCCGCGTGCCGTCCGTGCCGAGCCCGAAGCGGATGCCGCGTTCGGCCATGGCGGTGGCGGGCGCGACGGCGTTGCCCTTCCAGGCGCTGGCGACGGGGTTGTAGCTGACCGCCGTACCGGTGTCGGCGAGCAGGGTGAGCTCGCGCGGCGTGAGGAGGGTGGCGTGCGCGGCCAGCAACTGCGGGCCGAGGGCGCCGATCGCGTGCAGGTGCTCCAGGGGGCGCAGCCCGTGGCGTACGAGAGAGCGCTCGACACCGGCCAGGTGTTCGTTGACGTGGATCTGTACGACGGCCCCGGACTCGGCGGCGAGTCGAGCCGTGCCCCGCAGCGTCCCCTCGGTGGCGGCCTCGGGGATGGAGACGGCGAGGGACGGGTGGACGAGCGGGTCGTCCGCGTAGCGCGCGAGGTGCTTCTCGGCGGCCTCCAGGACGGAGGCGCCACCGCCCTCGGCGTCGTTGCAGACCAGACCCAGCACGCACCGGATGCCGGCGTCGCGCGCCGCCGAGGCGACCACCTCGGCGTCGACACCGGCGCGCGTTCCGGCGTCGGCGACGGTGGTGAAACCGCCGCGCAGGGATTCGAGAGCGGCCAGCTTGGCGGCCACGTACGCCGATTCCTCGTCCAGCGCCCCCTCCAGCGGCTCCCACACCCTGCGGAAGATCTCCGACGGCTCCCCGAAGGCGAGCGCGGAACCGAAGCTCTGCGTGAGGTGGTGGTGGGAGTCGACGAACCCGGGCATCAGGAGCCGGCCGGGCAGTCGTACGGGGTCCAGGTGCGGATGCCGGCGCACCAGCTCACCGGCGGGCCCGACGGCGCGGAAGGAGCCGTCGGCGACGACGACCGCGTGGCCGTCGGCGGGCCCTTCGGGCAGCAGGACGGCATCCGGCAGGAGGAGGAACGGCCCGGGGCCGTGCAGGAGTTCGCGGACGGGCTGGTTCATCGGTCGCTTTCCGTACGGGCGGTGGCGAGGCGGGCGGCGATGCCCGGCCTGACGTGGTGGAAGAGGATGTTGAGGACCGCCGCGACGAACGCGCCGACGGCGACGCCGCTTTCGAGGAGGATCCGGACGTTCGGCGGGAAGCCCCCGTACACACCGGGAACGAGGATCGGCAGCAGGCCGAGCGCGAGGGCGACCGCGCAGATGAAGGTGCTGGTGTGCTTGTCGAGGTCGGAACGGCCCAGCATCTGCACGCCGAGCACGGTGATCACGGCGAAGACGACCATCGCGGTGCCGCCGACGACCGCGGACGGGATGACGCTGATGGCCCGGGTCACGGGGGCGAGGAACCCGATGGCGATCAGGACGAGACCGGCCGCTGCGGTCACGAACCGGCTGCGCACGCCGGTGACGCGGACGATGCCGATGTTCTCGCCGCTGGTGACCAGGAGCGGCAGCCCGAAGAACCCGCCGAAGAGGGAGGTGAGCGCGTCGCCGCGAACGGTCCTGGGGACGGCGGTGCGCGTGTCGATCTCCTTGCCGACGGCTTCGGCGTTGATGACGGTCTGGCCTGTCGCCTCCGCCATGGAGGCGAGGCTGTAGAGCATCAGAGGCAGTGCGGCGACCAGGTTGAACTGGGGTGAGCCGAACGGCAGCAGGTGCGGCAGGGTGAGCAGGCCGCCGTCGGCGGCGCGGCCGAGGTCGACGGAACCGAGGGCCGCGGCGAGGGCGGTGCCGGCGAGGAGGCCGAGCATCACCGCCAACTGGCGCAGGATGCCGCTGAAGAGGAGGTAGAAGGCGACGGTGAAGCCGATGGTCGCCAGGCCGAGCCCGAGGTTGGCGGGGTCGGCGAAGCCCGGCTGGCCGGGCCGGCCGGTGACCAGGACCGCGCCGACCTTCACCAGGTTGACGCCCACGATGACGATCATCGTGCCGATGACCAGGGCCGGGAAGAAGGCGAGCAGCCTGGAGAAGAGGGGCAGGACGACGAAGGTGAAGGCGGCGGTGAGGATCACCGCGCCGGTGGCCGTGGGCAGGCCGTGCTGGTCGGCGATGGCGAGGAACAGGATGAGGGGCGCGCCCCCCGGAAGCATCACGAAGGGCAGCCGCGGCCCGAACTTCCAGGGGCCGAGCGACTGGATCAGGGATCCGACCCCGGAGAGCACGAAGGCCGCGGAGAGGAGGTTGACGGTGAGCGCCGGGCTGAGGCGCAGGGTCGCGCTCATCAGGAAGATCGCCGAGATGGGGGTGGCGGCCATGACGAGGACGTGCTGGATCCCGAAGAGCAGGATCCGGCCGAGGGGCCGGGACTCGTCGACGGGGTGGGGTGTCGCGGGAGTGGGCGCGGGACTAGGCGCAGGAGTGGACGTGGGAGTGGACGTGGACGTGGGCGCCGGGTGCTCCGCACCGGGCAGGGTCTCGCGGGGGCTTGACACGTTCAGGCTCCGTTCGGGCGTTGCTGCACGCTCGGATTTCAGCCGCGATCCGGCCCTGGACGGAGAGCCAAATCGATTTGGCCAAATCGATTTGGCCGCAAGTATCCGAGCGCCCGCGCCCAGCGTCAAGGCTTCCGGCAGGGATCCGCAGGACCGGCCGGCGCGCAGTGCGGTGAACAGCCCTTTAGTCGTGCTTTATCGGGGTTGTGGAAGATGCCGCGTCATCGCGGGCGGTCCCTCCGCCCGCCGTCCTAGCAGCCAGGGGGCCGCATGCTGCCCAAGTTCCCCATGTCGCGCCAGTGCCCGTACCACCCGCCCGCCGGCTACGAGGAGTTGCGGAAGGAAGGCCCGCTCGCGCAGGTGCGGCTATACGACGGGCGCACCGCGTGGGCCGTCACCGGCTACGCCGAGACGCGTCGGCTCCTGGTCGATCCGAGGCTCTCCTCCGACCGGTCCCGGCCGGACTTTCCGGTACTGGTGCCCCGGATGGCCGCCGCGAAGCTCGTCGCGCTCGTCGGGATGGATCCGCCCGAGCACGACGTGCAGCGCCGCATGCTCATACCGAGCTTCACCGTGAAGCGGGTCAACTCGCTGCGGCCGGCCATCCGCCGGATCGTCGTGGAGCGGATCGACGCGCTGGTGGCCGGCGGGCGCCGGGAGGCCGATCTCGTACCGGAGTTCGCGCTGCCCGTGCCGTCCACCGTCATCTGCGAACTGCTCGGAGTGCCCTACGGGGACCACGAGTTCTTCGAGGAGCAGACCCGCCGGATGCTGCTCGCCACCAGCACCGCCGAGGAGGCCGCGGCGGCGAGCGCCACCCTGATCGGGTACTTCGAGGAACTGATCGAGACCAAACTGGCCGAGCCCGGCGAGGGGTTGCTCGACGAGCTCATCAGGGACCGGCTCGCAGCGGGGGAGCTGACCCGGGCCGAGGTCGCCTCCATCGCGATGTTCCTGCTGGTCGCGGGCCACGAGACCACGGCGAACATGATCGGGCTGAGCGTTCTCGCGCTCCTGGAACACCCGGGGCAGCTCGCCCGGCTGCGCGCCGACGAGGCGCTCGCGCCCGGTGCGGTCGAGGAACTCCTGCGGTTCCTGTCGGTCGCGGACGAGCTCCAGCGGGTGGCGGCCGCCGACATCGAGATCGGCGGCCGGGTGATCCGGGAGGGCGACGCCGTCTACCTGCCGAACGCCGCGGCCAACCGTTCGCCGGAGGCCTTCGCCGATCCGGACGTCCTCGACGTCGGGCGCGGCACCCTGCACCATCTGGCCTTCGGCTACGGCGTCCACCAGTGCATCGGCCAGAACCTGGCCCGCGCCGAGCTGGAGATCGCCCTGGTCGAACTGGCCGTACGGCTCCCGGGGCTGCGGCTCGCCGAGCCGGTCGAGCGGTTGGGAACCAAGCCCGGCGGCTCGGTCCAGGGCGTCCTGCGGCTGCCGGTGGTCTGGTAGCCGCAGCAGGGCGCGGCGCGAGCAGGGTGAGGTACGACGAGACGGCGGTGGGCGCCGGGGG